>NZ_JBNCAN010000027.1:0-61604 GCF_049808615.1 Halomonas sp. GXIMD04776
GAAGTGCGCCCTGAAGCCAGGAAATTGATCAAGAAATAGCCAATCTCAACCCCGATCGCCATCATCCCCACCGAGCCTGGAATCTGGGAGCGTCTGGCCGGCCCGGTGCAATATCCGGGTGAGAGGGTGTTTACAAAATGCCTGCACTCGGCAATACAGCGTTGAAATTGACCTCAAAATGCTCATTTACCCACGTAAACTGCGCTTTTGGACTCGCAACATCCATGTTGCTCGCTCTTTGAGCAGCAGAGCTGTCCAAATCGGCAGTCCTGCCGATTTGTCGTTCAATTTCGCTCTGTGACCTACATGGATGTAGGAAATGCGTTAGCCCGCCTGGAGCGGGCTTCGCGCTTGCCTTCGTTCGCCTGTTTTGTAAACACCCTCTGATCGGACACTGCGGGCTACTCGAAGGAGAAGCTTCTCAGCCTCGGTGCCTGTCCGTCATCGATACGGATATCCCAACCCTGATCCGCTCGCCAATCACCGAGCACGAAGCGTTGTGCCGCTTCGCCATCGACCTCTAGTTCGTGCACGTCGGGGCGGTGAGTGTGCCCATGAATGAGAATGCGCACCTGGTGCTCCTGCATGGTCTTGACGACCTCCTCCGGGGTCACATCCATGATGTCCTGAGCCTTGTTGGAATTGGCCTCGCCGGATTGACTGCGTAGATTGCGCGCCAGTTCGAGACGCTCCTGCACCGGGAGTGCCAGAATTTGGCGCTGCCACTCGGGATCACGGGTCATGGCGCGAAATTTCATGTACTCCTCATCCCGGGTGCACAGGCTGTCACCGTGCATCAACAACATGCGCTCGCCATCCAACTCCAGCAAGTAAGGGTCGGGCAGAATGGTGGCTCCGGAGGCTTGGGCAAACCCTTCGCCGACCAGAAAGTCACGGTTGCCGTGCATGAAGTACAGCCGTGTGCCGTCGTCGCTGAGCTGCTTGAGCGCCTTGATGATGGGCGCCTCGAATTCGCCTTGTACCTGGTAGTCGTCACCGACCCAGGCCTCGAAGAAATCGCCCAGTATATAGAGCGCATCGGCTTCCCGCGCCTGACGCTGAAGATAGCCGAGGAAGCCCGCGGCAATATCGGGCACTCCAGCATGCAGGTGTAGATCGGAAATCAGCAGTACGGTCATAAATAGCGATCTTATTCGATGATTTCGGCGCGCTGCAGGACGACGTCTTCGGTGGGGACATCGGCATGCATGCCGCGACGCGCGGTGGGCAAGGCCTTGATCTTCTCGACGACATCCATGCCCTCGACCACTTTACCGAACACGCAATACCCCCAGCCCTGCAGGTTCTTGCCACGATGATCGAGAAATTCGTTGTCGGCAACATTGATGAAGAACTGTGCAGTTGCCGAATGCGGGTCCTGGGTGCGCGCCATGGCGACGGTACCCGTGCTGTTTTTCAGGCCGTTGTCCGCTTCGTTGTCGATCGGATCACGGGTAGGCTTTTGTTCGAAGTTGGTATCGAAACCACCGCCCTGCACCATGAAACCGTCGATGACGCGATGGAAGAGCGTGTTGTCGTAATGGCCGTCACGCACGTACTGTTCGAAATTGGCCGCAGTCTTCGGGGCGTTGGCGTGATCCAGTTCGAGATGAATGTCACCGTAATTGGTGTGCAGGACGATCATGAAAAGTTTCCCAAGCAATCTGAATGGTGCGCCTTGGCGAAGCGCGCAAGCGTCGCGCTATAATAGCGGTTTTGAATCGATGCGCGAAGGAAACACCCGCCATCGTTTTGCCATTCGCGATTCACAGAGGTTCATCGATCCCCCATGAGCACCGAGAGCACCAGTGCCCCGAACTTCATCCGTAACCAGATTCTCGAGGAGATCGAGGCGGGTACCGTCGAGACGATCGTTACGCGATTTCCCCCAGAACCCAACGGTTTTCTGCATATTGGCCATGCCAAGTCGATCTGTCTGAATTTCGGCCTCGCCGAGCAGTTCGGTGGCGACTGCCATCTGCGCTTCGACGATACCAACCCTGCCAAGGAGGAGCAGGTCTACATCGATGCCATCAAGGCGGATGTGGAGTGGTTAGGCTTTCACTGGGCGGGCAAGGTGCGCTTCGCCTCGGATTATTTCGACCAGCTCTACGCCTGGGCGCAGCATTTGGTGCACGAAGACAAGGCCTATGTGGACGATCTTTCCGCCGATGAGATCCGCGAATATCGTGGCACCTTGACCGAACCGGGCCGGCCGAGTCCCTATCGCGAGCGCAGCGTGGAAGAGAACCTGGATCTGCTCGAGCGCATGCGCAAGGGCGAGTTCGCCGAGGGCGAGAAGGTGCTGCGGGCGAAGATCGACATGGCGTCACCCAACATCAACCTGCGCGATCCCACTCTCTATCGTATTCGTCACGCCAGCCACCACCAGACTGGCGACAAGTGGAAGATCTATCCATCTTACGATTTCACTCATGGCCAATCGGATGCCATCGAGGGGGTGACTCACTCCATCTGCACATTGGAGTTCGAGGATCATCGACCGCTCTATGACTGGTTCCTGGCCAATCTGCCGGTGCCGGCCAAGCCGCGCCAGATCGAGTTCGCCCGGCTGAATCTCGACTATACCGTGACCTCCAAGCGCAAACTCAAGCTGCTGGTGGATCAGGGTATCGTCGATGGCTGGGACGATCCGCGCATGCCGACCATTTCCGGCATGCGGCGGCGAGGCTACACGCCGGGATCGATTCGCAAGTTCTGCGACATGATCGGGGTCACTCGGGCGGATGGTGGCATGGTCGAGATCGCCATGCTCTATCACGCCATTCGTTCCGATCTCGAGGACAACGCGCCGCGGGCTATGTGCGTGCTGAATCCGCTCAAGGTGGTATTGACCAATGTGCCGGAGGATCACGAGGAGGTCTTCGAGGTGCCCGGTCATCCCGCGCGGGAGGACATGGGGCTGCGCAGGCTGCCCTTTACCCGGGAGATATGGATCGATGGAGAGGATTTTCTGGAGGAGCCGCCGAAGAAGTTCTTCCGCCTGGCGCCGGACAAGGAGGTGCGTCTGCGCAACGGCTATGTGATTCGTTGTGACGAAGTGATCAAGGGGGCGACTGGCGAGATCGAAGAGCTACGCTGCAGCGTGGATTTCGACACCCTGGGCAAGAACCCGGAAGGGCGCAAGGTCAAGGGGGTGATCCATTGGGTCAGTGCGGATCATGCGGTGCCCGTCGAGGTGCGTCTCTATGACAATCTGTTCCAGGTCGAGGCGCCGGACAAGGATCGCGATGTCGACTTTCTCGAGCATCTCAGCGACAACTCCCTGACAGTGGTGCAGGCCTATGGCGAACCAGGCCTTGCCGACGTGGAGCCTGAAACGCGTTTTCAATTCGAGCGGGTGGGGTATTTCTGTGCCGATCGGCATGCCGCCGCCGAAGGGCGATGCGTCTTCAATCGCACCGTGGGTCTCAAGGATACCTGGGCCAAGATTCAGAAGAAGGGCTAAGCGTCATATGCAGATCTATAACACCCTGACCCGGCGCAAGGAGCCTTTCGTACCCATCGAGCCGGGCAAGATACGCATGTATGTGTGCGGCATCACCGTCTACGACTACTGCCATATCGGCCATGCGCGGGTCATGGTGGCCTTCGATGTGATTACACGCTATTTGCGCAGCCGAGGATTCGAGGTCAACTATGTGCGCAATATCACCGATATCGACGACAAGATATTGAAACGGGCTGAGGAGAACGGCGAGAGTATCGACAGTCTGACGGAGCGTATGATCGAGGCCATGCATGAAGACGAGGATCGCCTCGGTGTGCTGCGCCCGGATCATGAGCCGCGGGCGACGGCACACATCGATGAAATCCTGGCGATGATCGAGCGCCTGATCGACAAGGATTTCGCCTATTCTGCGGATAACGGCGACGTCTACTATCGGGTGCGCCGCTTCGAGGGCTACGGCAAGCTCAACAACCGGGACCCGGACGAAATGCGTGCCGGTGCTAGAGTCGAGGTGGACGAGTACAAGGAAGATCCGCTGGATTTCGTGCTGTGGAAGGCCGCCAAACCCGGGGAAGCCAGTTGGTCGTCGCCCTGGGGAGACGGGCGCCCAGGGTGGCATATCGAGTGCTCGGCGATGTCGACCCGCTGTCTCGGCGATACCTTTGACATTCATGGTGGCGGGCCGGATCTGACCTTTCCGCACCATGAGAACGAGATCGCCCAGAGCGAGGCGGCCACCGGCAAGCCCTACGTCAATACCTGGATGCATGCCGGAGCGGTGCGGGTCGATCAGCAGAAGATGTCCAAGTCCCTGGGTAATTTCTTCACCATTCGGGAAGTGCTCGAGGTGCACGACCCGGAGGTGGTGCGCTATCTGCTGCTGGCGAGCCACTACCGCAGCCCGATCAACTATGCCCCGGATGCCTTGGTCGAGGCGCGCAAGTCCCTGGAGCGTTTCTACAATGCTCTTGAAGGCGTAAGTCCCGTTCAGGGAGAGGTGGCATCGCGATTTGCGGACCGCTTCACCGTCGCCATGGACGACGATTTCAATACGCCGGAAGCGTTGGCGGCGCTGTTCGAACTGGCCCGGGAATTGAATCGGGCCAAGAAGGAAGCGCCGGATCAAGCACCGGCATTGGCGTTTGAACTCCTGCGTTTGGGGGCGGTCCTGGGGTTGTTCTCCCAGGAACCCGCGACGTTCCTCAAGCTAGGGGCTCAGACGTTATCGATTTCCGAGGCGGAGATCGACGCCAGTATCCAGGCGCGAGCCAATGCCAAAAAGGCCCGGGATTTCAAAGAGGCCGATCGCATACGCGATGAGCTGGCGGCCCTGGGCATCGTGCTCAAGGATTCCCGGGAGGGTACGACCTGGGTGTTCGAGCAATAGACCGGGAGGCTGGCTATTGGTCCATGCCGTCGTGCAATTCGGCGGCGAATAGTGTGTTTTCCAGTAGCGAGGCTACCGTCATGGGACCGACCCCGCCCGGCACCGGCGTGATATGGCTGGCCCGGGCGGCGGCAGGCTCGAATTCGATATCACCAATCAAATGGCCATTTTCCTGACGGTTGATGCCTACATCGATGACGATCGCACCTTCCTTCACCCATTCGCCCTTGATCAGCCCGGGGTTGCCCACTGCCGCTACCAAGAGATCGGCGCGCCGGACGTGCTCTTCCAGGTCATGAGTGAAGCGGTGACAAACCGTGGTGGTGCAGCCAGCGAGCATTAATTCCAGGGCCATGGGGCGACCGACGATATTCGAGGCGCCCACCACCGTCGCGTTCAAACCGCGTACCTTGAGGCCGCTTTCCTGCAATAGCGTCATGACGCCCTTTGGCGTGCAAGGCCGCAGCATGGGCAGGCGCTGCGCCAGACGACCCAGATTGTAGGGATGAAAGCCATCCACATCCTTGTCCGTGCGAATGCGCTCGAGAATCGGACGCTCATCCAGGTGTTGGGGTAACGGTAGCTGTACCAGTATGCCGTCCACTGTCGGGTCGGCATTCAGGTCATCGACGAGCGTTTCCAGCGCTTGCTGCGAGGTATTTTCGGACAATTGATGCCGAAAGGAGTGGATTCCTGCTTCCTCACAGGCGCGATGCTTGGTGCGCACGTACACTTCGGAGGCTGGATCCTCGCCTACCAGAACGACGGCGAGGCCAGGAACACGACGCCCATCCTGATGCCTTGCTTGTACCTGGCGGGCGACCTGGTGGCGTACCTTTTCGGCAATGGCCTTGCCGTCGATCAGTTGTGCGGGCATCAAGAGTTCCTGTCGTGTAGTTCAGTCGGGCAGTTCAATAAGTCTTGCCGTAAACCTTGCCGAGGAGATAGCGAGATGCGGATTTTCGCATGCGCAGCGCTTTGCTCAAAGCCTCTTGCGGCTTTGTCTATCGAACGGACTTGACCGCAAGGCAATCTAGCGTAGAATACGCAGCGCTCGACGACGCCTCAGGGCTATCGTCTGGGCGCCGGCAATAGCCGACGGGGTATAGCGCAGTCTGGTAGCGCGCCTGCTTTGGGAGCAGGATGTCGGGGGTTCGAATCCCTCTACCCCGACCAACTCATTGAGTGGCTTTAAGTATTTGTTTCGATGGGATTGCAGGCGAGTGTCTCGAGCCATACCATGCGCCTATAGCTCAATCGGATAGAGCAACGGCCTTCTAAGCCGTAGGTTGCAGGTTCGAGTCCTGCTGGGCGCGCCAATGTCTGGCAAGCACCAAATGAAAGACATACTAAGCGTTCCCAGTTAGTGTCGATGATCGATATGGTGGATGTAGCTCAGTGGTAGAGCCCCGGATTGTGGCTCCGGTGGTCGTGGGTTCGATCCCCATCATCCACCCCATATCGTTCGACCAGCAGTACCCGTATCATGGTGGATGTAGCTCAGTGGTAGAGCCCCGGATTGTGGCTCCGGTGGTCGTGGGTTCGATCCCCATCATCCACCCCAATCTATCTCGTGGGATTTTTATTTAGCTCCTTGCATCCTTCTTTTTTTGTTGAACTCCTGTATCTGATGCTGAATCGCTCTGACGCTGAGATGTCAATGAATTCAGTGATTTCCTCGCTTACTCTTGCAAGTCTGTTCACTCATCCCCATTGAAGCCATAATACCGTGCTTGCCAGCACGCCGCGGGATTCTTAAAATCCTGCACTTTTAAATGCATTTACAAACGCCCAGCCGGTTAGAGGACCTTTCATGCAAGTTTCCGTCGAGACGACTTCACAGATCGAACGCCGCGTCACGGTTCAAATACCCGCTGCAGAGATCGATCAGGCTGTTACTGCCCGCCTCCAGGACACTGCAAAGAATGTCCGCCTGAATGGCTTTCGTCAGGGCAAGGTCCCGATGGCCGTGGTCAAGCAGCGCTATGGTCGGGACGTTCGCAATGAGGTAGTGGGCGAAATGATGCGCCAGCATTATGTCAAGGCGATTACCGAGCATAGCCTCAATCCCGCCGGCTACCCAGCCCTGGAACCGACGGTGAATGAGTCCGGCAAGGATCTGGAATTCGTGGCCACGCTGGAAATCTATCCGGAAGTCGAATTGGCCTCCATTGAAAACACCGAAATCGAGCGCCCGGTAGCCAACGTCGAAGACGCCGATGTCGATCAAATGATCGAGACACTGCGCAAGCAGAATGCCAGCTGGGAGCCGGTTGAGCGCGCTGCTGCGGATGGGGATCAGGTCAAGATCGACTTCAAGGGCTATCTGGGCGACGAGCCCTTCGAGGGCGGTGAAGCCGAAGGCCATGAACTGGTGTTGGGCTCAAACAGTTTCATTCCCGGTTTCGAAGAGCAACTGGTAGGCGCCAAGCCCGGTGATGATCTCGAGATCAAGGTCACGTTCCCCGAGGATTATCAGGCCGAGCATCTGGCCGGTCAGGAAGCCACTTTCCAGGTCAAGGTACATCAGGTCAGTGCCCAGCAACTGCCGGAAATCGATGATGAATTCATCAAGCAGTTCGGTGTCGAAGATGGTGACAAGGAGCAGTTTCGTGCCGAGGTGCGCAAGAACATGGAGCGCGAGGTCAAGCAGGCCATTGATAATCGCGTCAAGCAGCAAGCGCTCGAAGCGCTCAAGGATGTCAACGACATCCCGGTGCCTGCCTCGCTGATAGAGCAGGAAACCGAGGGGCTCAAGCGTCAGGCGGCGCAGCAGTTTGGCCTGGGAGACGATTTCGATGTCTCTCAGTTACCTGATGAGCTGTTTGCCGATCAAGCCAAGAGTCGGGTACAGATCGGTCTATTGTTGGCGGAAGTGATCAAGGTTCATGAGCTGGATGCCAGTGACGACGAGATCAAGGCCAAGGTCGAAGAGTTGGCCCAGCAGTATCAGCAGCCTGAGCAGGTGATCGAGTATTACCTCAAGGACGAGCAGATGAAGAACCAAGTCAAGTCTGCGGTGCTCGAAGAGAAGGCGGTTGACAAGCTGTTGGAGCAGGCCCAGGTTAAGGACGTCGAGATGTCCTATGAGCAGGCACTGAAGGCGGCTCAGAAAGGCGACAAGGAAGACGATGATGAGGCGGATGAGAGCGCCTCAGCACAGGATTGAAAGCTGGGCTAGATACAACGCAGGACCGACCCGGCTAAGGCCGGGTCGCTAGTCAATGGCGCTCGTAGAGCGCAAAATAGACATGATTTTCAAATCATCGGATCAGGGTGGTCACGCAATGGGCAACGAGTACGATATTCAGAACGCTGGCGGTCTGGTACCGATGGTCGTCGAGCAGAATGCACGCGGTGAGCGGGCCTACGACATCTACTCACGGCTGCTCAAAGAGCGGGTCATCTTCCTTGTCGGTCAGGTGGAAGATTACATGGCCAACCTGGTGGTGGCGCAGCTGCTGTTTCTCGAGTCGGAAAACCCGGATAAGGACATTCATCTGTACATCAATTCGCCAGGCGGCTCGGTAACCGCCGGTATGTCGATCTACGACACCATGCAATTCGTCAAACCCGACGTCTCGACGGTATGTATCGGTCAAGCCGCGAGTATGGGAGCGTTATTGCTGGCGGGTGGCGCCAAGGACAAGCGTTTCTGTCTGCCGCATTCACGGATGATGATCCATCAGCCACTGGGCGGTTTCCAGGGGCAGGCATCGGATATCGAGATTCACACCAAGGAAATTCTCAACATCCGTCATAAACTAAACAAGATTTTGGCCGATCATACAGGTCAGGACATCGATACTATCGCCCGCGACACCGACCGTGACAATTTCATGGATGGTAAGCAAGCGACGGAATATGGCCTCATCGACGCTGTGCTGGATAAGCGTCCTGTATCCTGATGATGTAAATCATATTTTCCTGCATATTCTGGCGGTCGACTTGGACCGCCTCAGCCAAGAGGTACGCTAATGGCCGACGGCAAAGGCAAAGACAAAGATGAGGGAAAGCTTCTGTACTGCTCGTTCTGTGGCAAGAACCAGAATGAAGTGCGCAAGCTGATCGCTGGCCCGTCCGTCTATATCTGCGACGAATGTGTCGACCTGTGCAATGACATCATTCGCGAGGAAGTCCTCGAGGCCGACGCAGAAGGTGACGAGGATCGGCTGCCAGCGCCTCGTGATATTCGCAATACGCTGGATGATTATGTCATCGGCCAGGATCGTGCCAAGATGGTGCTGTCCGTGGCGGTCTACAATCACTACAAGCGTCTGCGGATGGGATCGAAATCCGACGATGTGGAATTGGGCAAGTCCAATATTCTGTTGATCGGCCCGACCGGCAGCGGCAAGACGCTACTCGCCGAAACACTGGCGCGGTTACTCAATGTGCCGTTCACCATCGCGGATGCCACGACTCTCACCGAAGCGGGTTACGTGGGTGAGGATGTCGAGAACATCATTCAGAAGCTGTTGCAGAAATGCGATTACGATGTGGAAAAGGCCCAGAAAGGCATCGTCTATATCGATGAAATCGACAAGATTTCGCGCAAATCCGACAACCCTTCCATCACTCGGGATGTGTCCGGGGAGGGTGTACAGCAGGCTCTGCTCAAGCTGATCGAGGGCACCACGGCGTCAGTACCTCCTCAAGGCGGGCGCAAACATCCGCAACAGGAATTTCTTCAGGTCGACACGGGCAATATCCTGTTCATCGTCGGCGGCGCCTTCGCCGGTCTGGACAAGGTAATCCGCGATCGTGCCGAGAAAGGTGGAATCGGCTTCAACGCAACGGTCAAGAGCAAGGATTCCAGCAAGGGTGTAGGCGATATATTGCTCAACGTGGAACCAGAAGACCTGGTCAAGTTTGGCTTGATTCCCGAATTCGTCGGGCGTCTGCCGGTGATCGCTACCTTGACCGAGCTGAGCGAGGACGCGCTGGTACAGATTCTTACCGAGCCCAAGAACTCGCTGATCAAGCAGTATGCCAAGCTGTTCGACATGGAGCATGTCGAGCTCGACTTCCGCGAGGATGCACTGCGTGCGGTGGCGCGCAAGGCCATGGCACGCAAGACTGGCGCTCGCGGTTTGCGCTCCATTCTCGAGTCCGTGCTTCTCGATACCATGTATGAAGTGCCTTCATTGGATAGTGTGACCAAGGTAGTGATCGACGAATCGGTCATTACCGGTGAGAGTGAACCCTTGCTGATCTACTCCAGTCAGGAGGAGAGCAAGGTGGCCAACAAGGACGGTTGATCGAGTATTGCGTCATAGGGGGCTAGCGGCCCCCTTTTCTTGTTACAGGACTCGCGTTTAGCGCGCCTTGGTGGTTGTAAAGCGCTTTTTCGCCCCCATCCATAGCGTTATTCAGTTAGCGCTCTTGGCGCATAATCCCCCCGTTTCTTGAGGAGCTTCTGCGATGCAGCAGAATGCCGAACAGACGTTTAGCCTGCCCCTTCTTCCGCTGCGGGATGTCGTCGTCTATCCGCAGATGGTCATTCCCTTGTTCGTTGGTCGAGAGAAGTCGATTCAGGCACTCGAGGCCGCCATGGAAGCCGATAAGCGCGTGCTGCTTGTGGCGCAACGCGAGGCGGGCCAGGACGATCCAGAGACCAGCGATCTCTTTGCCGTCGGCACCGTGGCCGAGATCATGCAACTACTCAAGCTCCCGGATGGCACCGTCAAGGTGTTGATCGAGGGCACCTCTCGCGCCGATGTTCACGAAGTCCAGAGTGTCGAAGCCGGTTACAGCATCGCCGAGATTGCACTGCGCGAGAGCGAGCCGCTCTCCGAGCGCGAACAGGAATCCCTGGTACGCGTGCTGCTCAATCAATTCGAGCAGTATGTGAAGCTTTCCAAGAAAGTGCCCAACGAGGTACTCAACTCCCTGCAGGGCATCGAAGATCCGAGTCGCCTCGTCGATACCATTTGCGCGCACTTGTCTCTGAAGATCGGTGACAAGCAGGAGTTGCTCGAGATGGATCGGGTGCGTGACCGCATCGAGCACCTGATGGCGTTGATCGAGTCCGAGATCGACCTGTTGCAGGTGGAAAAGCGCATTCGCTCCCGGGTCAAGGACCAGATGGAGAAGTCTCAGCGCGAGTACTACCTCAACGAACAGATGAAGGCCATCCAGAAGGAGATGGGTGAGCTTGAGAATGTGCCCAACGAGGCCGAAAAGTACGAGAAGGCGATCAAGGAGTCCGGCATGCCCAAGGAGGCAGCGGACAAGGCTAGCCAGGAGCTGGGCAAGCTGAAGATGATGGCGCCTACCTCTGCCGAGGCCACCGTAGTGCGTTCCTATCTCGATTGGCTGATATCGGTCCCTTGGAAGAAGCGCACCCGGGTCAAGCATGATCTCGCGCATGCGGTGTCGGTGCTCGACGAGGACCATTACGGCCTGGAAGAGGTCAAGGAGCGCATTCTCGAATACCTGGCCGTGCAGAAGCGCGTCAAGAAGCTCAAGGGGCCAGTACTGTGCCTGGTAGGGCCGCCCGGGGTGGGCAAGACGTCACTTGGACAGTCCATCGCGCGAGCGACCAACCGCAAGTATGTGCGTCTTGCTCTTGGCGGCGTGCGGGACGAATCCGAGATTCGTGGTCACCGTCGTACTTATATCGGTTCCTTGCCCGGCAAGATGATTCAGCGCATGAGCAAGGCGGGGGTCCGCAATCCGCTATTCCTGCTCGATGAGATCGACAAGATCGGCATGGATCATCGCGGCGATCCTTCCTCTGCGTTGCTCGAAGTGCTCGATCCGGAGCAGAACAACACCTTCAGTGACCATTATCTGGAGCTGGATTACGATCTCTCGGATGTCATGTTCATTTGCACCGCCAACTCGATGAATATCCCTGGGCCACTATTGGACCGCATGGAGATCATTCGGCTTCCAGGCTATACCGAGGACGAAAAGCTGGCCATCGCCAATCGCTACCTGGTATCCAAGCAGCTCAAGGCAAATGGCTTGAAAGAAGATGAGCTGAGCTTCTCCGATGACGCCGTAATGGAGATCATCCGTTATTACACCCGCGAAGCCGGGGTGCGCGAACTCGAACGCCAGATCGCCAAGGTGTGTCGCAAGGTCCTGCGCGAGCGCGTCGAGCAGGAAAGCCAGGAGGGCGCCTTGGCGCCACGTGTACTGGCTGCTGCGGATATCGAGGCCTATGCCGGGGTGCGCCGCTACAGCTATGGCCTGGCGGACATGGAGCACCAGGTGGGACGTGTCACTGGCTTGGCATGGACGTCCGTTGGTGGCGAGCTGCTGAACATCGAGTCGGTGGTAACGCCGGGTAAGGGACGAGTACACAAGACCGGTTCCCTGGGGGATGTCATGAAGGAGTCGGTGGACGCCGCCCATACCGTGGTGCGTGCCCGAGCGGTGGCCATGGGGATCGATCCCGAGCGCTTCGAAAAGGAAGACCTGCATATCCACGTCCCCGAGGGCGCCACGCCCAAGGACGGTCCTAGCGCGGGCATTGCCATGGTCACTGCCATGGTGTCGGCCTATATCGAGCGGCCGATTCGTTGCGATGTGGCGATGACCGGGGAGGTCAACCTGCGTGGCGAGGTCATGCCCATTGGAGGGCTCAAGGAGAAATTGCTGGCTGCTCGGCGCGGTGGTATAAAGACGGTGCTCATTCCAGAAGAGAATCGTCGCGATCTCAAGGAAGTGCCGGATAATATCAAGGATGCACTTGATATCCATCCGGTGCACTGGATAGATGAGGTTCTTGATCTCGCACTGGTGAATAATACGGATGCTAATGGTGACGATAATCGCTCGGACGAAACCGCGCCTTCCAGTTCGATAATGAGTACTCATTAAAGCCGCCATTGTATATTGCCATATGTCAAACGTTGAAATGGCGCGGGTTTGCGCCTTAGTTGCTTGACATGAGTTTTACGGCATTGCTATAAATTGCGTTTTACTGTGATGGTGCTAGTTGTCTAAAACAAAGCATTTAATTCCAGTAATTCTTGAAACAGTCAAGGGGTGAAAAGTGAATAAATCTGAGCTGATCGAAGCTATCGCAGCATCTGCCGATATTCCCAAGGCGGCGGCGGGTCGTGCACTGGATGCGATGATCGAGTCTGTCACCGACAGCTTGAAGAAAGGTGATTCCGTCGCCCTGGTTGGGTTCGGAACGTTCACTGTCAAGGAACGCGCTGCACGTACTGGCCGTAACCCGCAGACAGGCAAGCCGATCAACATCAGTGCGGCCAAGGTGCCTAGCTTCAAGGCAGGCAAGGCTCTCAAGGATTCGGTCAATTAAGAGTTGGTGTTCAGGGGTGAGCGCAGCATTCATCTGGCGGTGATTTCACAGTGCCATTGGTCGACACATGGCAGTCAACATGCTCACCTTGTCACCCGTAGTCACTCATGACCTCCAGGCCAGGCGTATCGTGTAAGCGATACGCTTTTTTATTATTTCGTCTACAGCATCCGAGGTTAGCATGCTGCAACAAATCCGTGATCGCTCCCAGAGCTGGATCGCCAAGATCATCGTCGGTGCCGTGGTCGTCGCGCTTGCGCTTTTTGGCATCGAATCCGTGGTGGGGCTATTCACCAGTGGCGCTGACGACGTTGTCGAAGTCAATGGCGAGCCCATCACCCGGCAACAGATCGAGATGGAGGTTCAGCGTGGCATTCGCTCGGGCCAGGTCCCCCCGGAGCAGGAGCGCCAGTTACGCAACCAGGTCACTGAGCAGTTGGTGACGCTCGAGCTGCTCGATCAGTACATTGCCAAGGGCGGCATGCATGTCTCGGACCAGCAGCTCGATCAAGTGATCGTCAATCGTCGCGAGTTCCAGGATCAAAATGGCGATTTTTCTACCGAACTGTTTCGCAACCGTCTCGCCAGCGCGGGATATACACCACTCTCATTTCGTCAGCAACTCAAGAACGATCTCATGCGTCAGCAGTTGCAGCAGGGCCTGACGAACAGCGATTTCTTGCTGAATAGCGAGCGTCACCGACTCGCCGAACTGCAGAATCAGACGCGCAGCTTTCGCTATCATGTGCTCGAGCCGCAAGACATCGATGCCGAGATCGATATCACCGACGCCGATATCCAATCCTATTATGATGCGCACCAACCGGAATTTCGCCGCCCGGAAGAGGTCCGCTTGAACTATGTCATCCTCGATCAGGCGGATCTCGCCGATAGCATCGATATCGACGATCAGGCGCTACGCAAGGCCTACGCCGGGCGTCAACGCAACGCCGAGCGACGCGTATCGCACATCATGATCACCTACGGTGACCAACGCTCCGAGCAGGAAGCACGCCAGCGTCTTGAAAAGGCTCGCGAGCGTCTGCAGCAAGGGGATGACTTTGCGGATCTGGCCGCGGAGTACTCGGATGACGAGACAACCGCCGATGACCAGGGCGATCTCGGATTCATCAGCCGTGGTTTCTTCGATGAAGCGTTTGAAGAAGCTGCCTATTCGCTCAAGCCGGGTCAGGTCTCGGATATCGTCGAGACGAACAACGGCCTGCATTTGATCAAGGTGACGGAGCTGGACCTGCCCCCTTTCGAGGAGATGCGCGATACGCTACGTCAAGAACTGGCATTGGAACAGGCCGGTGATCGTTTCAATGAACAGGCCCAGCGCCTCATCGATGAGAGTTTTGCCGCGGATGATCTGGCCAGTGTCGCCGAGGATCTCGGGCTTGAACTCCAGCACAGCGACTGGGTGTCTCGCGAGGGGACCGAGGGCGTGCTGGCAGAACCGGGGGTAATGGCGGCGGCCTTCGAACCGGACGTGCTCAACGAAGGCTATAATAGCGAGGTGATCGAGCTCGACGAGCAGCGGCGCATGGTATTGCGGGTAGCCGAACACCGCGAGGCAACGACCTTGCCGCTGTCCGAGGTGCGTGCCCAGGTACGTGAGCAGGTCAAGGCGAACAAAAGGCGTGATGCCCTGCGCGATCGCGCCAAGGAACTCGCGGCGGCATTGAAAAATGGTCGCAAGCCTGAGCTCGAATGGCAAGAGGCGGATCAGGTGTCGCGTCAGGGGACACAGGAAGCGGGTACAGATATCCCGGAGCCGGTGTTGGACATGGCCTTCAAGCTGCCCAAGCCTGAGGAGGGCAGTGTCTACGGTCAAGCCGCGGTCGGTGAAGGCGTTGCCTTGATTGCACTGACCGACGTCACGACGGGTGACCAGGCCGCCGACTCCCAGATCAACGCATTCGCTAGCCAGCTGACCGAGCGGCTCAGGGCTCAGGCAGCGGTGGAAGGACTGCTGGAAACGCTGCGTGCCGAGGCCGATATCGAGCGGCTTTGAGCGACAGCGCCTGCTTCGATCATGATCCGAGCGCGGCCTTGCCGCGCTCTTTTTTATCTCAAGTCGCCACTTCCAGGGCAGCGATTCTACGCAAGGCGTCGTCTCGATGGCTCCCGCAGAGTTCTTTGTCGTAGTCAAAACGTCGGCACACGGCTGGACGGCGTGGATCGCCGAACAAGCGGCATAAATTGAGCGAGTCGAGCTGGACGCAGCGTGCTCCAGCGGGCTTGCCCCCAGGCATCCCAGGGATAGCTGAGCTGATCGATGGCGCTATACAACAGGCACCACAGCCGGGGCGGCATCCGGTGCCATCGCTCTGCGTTGTCATGCTGTGATCGCTCATGCACTCGCCTCGGCTATAGCTCCCTTGCCGATGCCTTCGAAGGCCTGTACGCGCACAGTCTGGCCGCAATCCCGCGCTATCTGATCAGCCAGCCAAGCGGCGATATGCTCGATGCTGGTCGATACGGGGAGTATCTCGCAGCGTTCCCGAGGCAGACGGAGCAGGAAGCGTCCTTGTTCAGCGCGATATCCCAGCGTTAACCGATCGCTGGATTGTTTACCTCCACTCTTTGCAGAATCCTCCAGGATGTCAGCGGTATCCACCAGATAGCGATCATTCAGGCGTTGTGCCCAGCGAGCCTCCAGCTCCGGTTGCCGTTCTCCGTTGCACCAGATATGCAATCTCGAACGATGGCCATGAGCAATGCGCTGATCGTTGCCAGTATGGAGTTTGAGTCCGTGACTGAAGGTATAAGCCGCTTCATCGATGAGTTCCTCATGCAGGCTCAGTCGAATGCCAAGAACACGAGGCGGCGGCAATCGCGAAAGTGCCTCGCTGTAATGAGCTGCGAGGCGTTCCAGACTGATCCCGCTCCAGGGCAGTAGAGTGAACGCCTGCCTCGGCGCCTTTATTTCCATGGCGTAGGGTAACGTCGTCCGAACACATAGACCCTCCGCACATTCCTGCACGCTCAACTGAGGCGCTCGAGTGGGTACAAGGAGCGTTTGATTCATGCTGGCGTTCAGCCGAGATTGGATCCAGGACGCCACATGATCAGAGTCGAACAGCACTCCATCTTCACCGAGTTCACCGATGAATTCGGCATCGACTCTCCAACTGGCGCCAATCAATCCCCGCTGCGAACACCATAGTGAAACATCAAGTTTCGTCAGATCATTGACGAAAAGCGTCATTGAAGGATCTCCAGGATCTCGTGCGTTGGAAGCCTGCCCAGGGGCTCTTGCCGTGTCAATCAGAAGGCATCATGCACATTGAGTGTGCTCGCAGTCCTTTTAAAGCAAAAGGCAATATCATGATTGCAACGTGATGGCCGAAGGTTGCGCATTGTACTCATTAGATGCGGGGCGCGGCCAGATATGCCTTGAGTGCAAAAGGTCGTTGGCCTTGCCAAAAACCATGACGCTGTCTAAGCCATGGTGGGGCTGGTACTAGGCGATGGCTAACGTTACTCTCGTGTCAGCCTTTTATTGTCAATCAGGAATGCGCATGGCGACCATCGAACATAGTGCGGTGTTGCACGCCCCACCGGAGAGGGTTTTTGCCTTGCTTGAGCAGGTCGAAAACTTTTCTGATTATTCCGATCACATCAAAAAGGTAGAGTCACTCGGGGGACACCGTTACCGCTGGCATATCCATGCCGTGGGAATGGATTGGAGTTTTGACGTCAAGGTGACGGAGATCAGGCCGCCAGAGGTGCTGGCCTGGGAGTCGATAAACGGGGTACACAATAGTGGGCGCTATGACCTGCTTGCCGTGCCGGAAGGTACAAGGGTGCGTCTCACCGTCGAGTATCAGATTCGCAATCGCCTGGTGAACAAGGCGGTCAACAAGGCAGCGGGTCCGCTGATCAATCAAGTGAGCCGACAGATCCTTGAGCGCGTCGAGGCGCGTTTATAGGCTGGAGCGACCCGAAGTAACCCGATCGCGGCCTTCACGCTTGGATAGATACATACGATGATCCGCGGTGCGCAGCATTTCATCCGGTGTTTCGAAGTCGCCACCATCCAGGCTGGCAACCCCAATGGAGGCGGTCACGAACAGTGTCGTCTCGCCATAGCGCACAAGAGGTTCAGTGCGCAGATGGGCGCAGAGTTGGTTGGCGAATTCCGTCGCACTCTTCAGATTATGTCCCGGCAGGATGGCGATGAATTCCTCGCCGCCGAAACGACCGACGATCATGCCGTTTTGACTGACTCGATGAAGAAGCTTGGCAAACGACTTGAGCGCCACATCGCCATGATGATGGCCATGTTCGTCGTTGATTCTCTTGAAGTGATCGAGATCGATGAATATCAGCGCGAGCGGCAATGCTTCGCGTTGCGCCTTGGAAAAGTGCGCCATGAACAGGCGGGTCAGATATTGCCGATTATACAGGCCGGTGAGCGTGTCGAAGCGTACCGCTCGATCCAATCGGGCATTCAATTTGCGCTGACGCTTCAACTCGTTTTCCTGTTGATCAACTTGCTGATGAAGCTTCAGGTTGCGCTCCAGCAGTGTCTGCTTGCCTTCGAACAGCAAACGCTCGGAGTCGACCCGTTCGGGAGGGACGACATCGAACAGTTCGGCAATCATGGGCAAGCGCGACTGGATGTTTTCCAGCAGTGCTGCTCGACCTTCTTCCTCACCTAACCAGGGCTCGATAAGGGCCAGGGTTTGTTCCTGGTCCGCGGCCAGCAAGAGATCCGCCAGACGCCCCGAGAGCATGACACACTCACTGCCACATAAAATGCGCATCTGCGCAGGATAATCGTGGCTACGTCGGATCCAGTCTCGACAGCGTTGGGACAACCCCCAGCTCGCCGCGAGCCAGGCGCCGACCTCTGTATGATCGGCACCCAGGCCATTGCGTTCGCGGTGGCTGACCTCGTCGTGCCGACCAAGATCGCCCACGATCTCGGCATAGGCCGGGCCCTCGATGGTATCCAGCGCCAACATGCCGATATCCTGTAGCAGGGCCGCGGTGAAAATGCTGTCGGTATCGAGCTTTCTGGGTAGGGAGCGCGCCAGTTCCTGGGCAGCCACGGCGCTGGTCAGTGAGCGTTGCCAGTAGTAGTGCAGATCCAGCCCTTCAGGCTTACTCGTATTACCGTAACTACGCGCCAGGCTGAATCCCAGTGCCAGCGAGACGGTGAGCTCCATACCCAAGCGCTCCACGGCTTCGCGAAGCGTTTCCGCGCTGCGTGACTGGGCGTAGTACACCGTATTGGCCAGGGAGATAAGGCGTGCTGTCAAGGCGGAGTCGTGTTGCAGGGCTTCGATGATCGACTGCAATCGAGCATCCGGATCCTGAGCGAGTTCGATGACCCTGAGCACGGCGGACGGCAGCGAGGGCAGCTCATGACAGGCATCGAGAGATTCACGTAGCGCGTTGTTAATCAAGTGATCGCTCCCTGCATGAGAATCATCGTGGTACTTGTTGAGTGCAATGGGGCATGAAAACAGGCTCAGGCGCTCGATGCGACGCTACCCAGGCTTCCCACGCGTGACTGTCCATCGGGGCCATACAGTGCCTGGCCGGCGGCATTTCTGAGAAAGTCTAGAATACGTTGATTCTGATTCAGCCGTGCGCCAATCAATAATCCATTGAATTGATTGAGCTGTTTGGCATGTAAGGCGCGCTCACGAAACGCAATCCACGCCTCCAGGCAGTTGGCATCCGCCGCGGCAGTCTCCGCTCCTTGACGACCCTCGCCGTAACCCAGTTTGCGCTGAGCGCCGAGGCGCTGGGTCTCGAGTCGTTCCAATTGCTGAATGAGCGCCTGCTTGTGTCTGGCTTGTTCCGACAACCGCTGACCATCCACCTGGGCCGAAGACAAGCTTTCTTGCTCGGCCTCCAACAGGGCAATGAGGGCCTCGAGGTGTTTGCGCTGACGTGCGATATGTTGCGCCAGACTCATGGCGGATGACTCTCCTTACAATACGTTAATCGGAACGCCCCAGCAGATCACGAACGCTATCGATCAGACCATCGGCGATACGTTCAGGACGAATATCCAGACGACCTTCGCTGATTGCCTGACGAATTTCGGCAACGCGTGCCGTATCAACGTCATGGCTGGTGTCACTGACACCGCTATTGAGATGCGCGACCGACGCCTTGGGTGTGGTCGATGCCTGATCGACATCGTTTTTTTGGTTCGAGGCGGTCTTTTTAGCCCCATCGTTCAAAGAGACGGAGTGCAAAGACGGGTTGCTATCGATCTTCATGGGAATATCCTTTCGAAAGTGCGCTTTCCCAGACTATCGGCCATTCTGCGCACAACTTTAAGCCCGCACTGGCAAAAAGATGGCAAAAAAATGAACTTGCTTTCTAAAACTTTGGCGCGCATCTCTAAAAAGCCACTTCGAGTCGACCACGCCCCGTCACGATTGCTCTGAGATGATCTCCGCCCTCGATGCTCAAACGTACCGCTTCGCCAAGGGAGCCGTGGTCGAGCGCTTTTGCCTCGCGCCTGACGCTGAAGCCATTGCCTCGCGCAAGCACCGTCACTTTGCTGCCTCGCGTGACCAGCCTCTCCCGACGTAAATGATGCGTCTGCAGCAGCGATCCGGCTCGTAGCGGACGCGCCGCGCTCAACCCAAGCGCATCATCGATATCGAGAAGGGCGTGGCGCGGCAGTCTTTCCAGGCGTCCCTCGACAAGTTTCACGTCCGCAGGGCCAATTCTGGACCCGGCCTCGATATCCCGTGCCGTTACCACATGATCGACCAGCACCGAGACCTCCGCCTGCAAATAGCGCGTTTGGCTCGTTTTGCTATCACAACGCACGCCTACCGAGACCCGTCCATAAAGGCGTTGCTCCGGGTTGGTCAAGAAGGGCTGCGGATCGCGACACTCGCCCAACCGCGCGGCGCCGGGGTGAATGTTGATCTCGACATCCCGACCTAGTTCGCGAGTGTGCTCTACAAGAAAGGCATGTACACGCTGATCGAGCAGACGCTCGCTGTCCGATGCCAACGCCTCGTTCGCAACGAACAGGCTCATCGCCCAGCACAGCAACACTCCGACTAGCCTGGGAGCGCCGGTGAATATTTTTTCGGCATGACGTTGGCTGGGGTTTGACTGTCCTGCTGACCGCACGATGACTCTCCTTCGATCGAATGATGCCGATTCTAGGAGAATGCGTAAAAGCTCATGCGAAGAAATGATGGACAAATCGTGGCTTGTTTTTTCCTTTGGGCGGACGGCCGGGCGTCTATTCTCCACCCTGAATCTTTCCCCATTGATTCCCTATCGAACACCAGGGAGCCTGACGATGTTAGACAAGCTCGATGGCGCATTACGCTTTCACCAGGAAGCACTCAACCTGCGCGCCGAACGGCAAAAGGTGTTGGCCAGCAACATCGCCAATGCAGACACGCCGAATTACAAGGCGCGGGACATGGATTTCTCCGGCGAGCTCTCGCGGGTGATGAAGCAGGGCCGTGCCGAGGGTAAGGGCCTGGCGCTGGACACCACGTCCAACCGGCATATTCCTGCTCAAGGGCCGGCGTCCGCTGGGCGCGATTTGCTCTATCGCGTGCCGGATCAGCCCAGCCTGGACGGCAATACCGTCGATATGGACCGCGAGCGTGCGCAGTTTGCCGACAACGCGGTGCGTTATCAAGCGGGATTGACCGTTCTCAATCGCAAGATCCAGGGCCTGAAGTCGGCCATGCAACCGGAGTAACACTAGATGTCAATGTTCAGCGTATTCGATATTTCTGGCTCGGCGATGAGTGCCCAGGCGCAACGCATGAACATCACCGCCAGCAACATGGCGAATGCCGACAGCGTGGCTGGGCCGGATGGTCAGGCCTATCGCGCCAAGCAGGTGATGTTCGAAACCCAGTCCCAGGCGGGAAGCGGCGTGGGTGGGGTGCGGGTCACTCGCATCGTCGACGATCCCACGCCGATGCGCATGGAGTATCGCCCCGAGCATCCCCTGGCCGATGAGGATGGCTACGTGACGATGCCCAACGTGGAGCCGGTCAATGAGATGGTCAACATGATCGCCGCCTCGCGTTCCTACCAGGCCAATGTCGAGGTCATGAACACCAGCAAGACGCTGATGCTCAAGACCTTGACGCTGGGTGAAAACTGATCAAACGCCTTCAAGAGATAATTCATGGCCAATACGATCGATAGCAGTGTCCTGAGTGCGCTGAACCCGACTGCCGCCGCCAAGCCGGCTCAGGGCAGCACCCAGGAGCTGAGTGACAGCTTCATGACCTTGCTGGTGACCCAGCTCAAGAATCAGGACCCCTTGAAGCCGATGGAAAACGCCGAGATGACCTCGCAACTGGCGCAGATCAATACGGTCAACGGCATCCAGGATCTCAATACCACCCTGGAAGGCATCACGGGCCAGATCGATGCCGGCCAGACTTTGCAGGCGACCGCACTGATTGGTCAGGGCGTGCTGGTGCCGGGCAACCAGATACTCTCCGGCGGAGAAGGTGAGGACGATACCGTTGCGACCACGCCTTTCGGTGTTGAACTGGCGAGCTCCGCGGATGACGTCACCATTACCATTACCAACAGCAATGGCGAAGTCGTGAGGCAGTATCTGCCAGAGAAGATGGGCGCGCTGGACAAGGGCGTTCATTCTTTCGCCTGGGACGGCAAGCTGGCGGATGGCACGGCAGCGCCGTCCGGCGCCTATCGCTTCACTATCGAGGCGACTCAGGGTGATGAGCCGGTCAATGTGACATCCCTCAACTATGCCCTGGTGGGCGGCGTGATCAAGTCCGAGGGCGGGCCACGTCTGGATCTGGGCGCCAAGATGGCCTCGGTGAGTCTCGATGACGTCCGCCAGATTCTTTGACGCCAGATGTTAAGCACAAGACTTTCAACATACATAAACGCTTCAACATAAAAAATTAAAACGTAATCAAAAACGCGCAGGAGTAGCACAATGGGTTTTTCACAAGCACTTAGCGGCCTGAACGCCGCCTCGACCAATCTGGATGTGGTCGGCAACAACATTGCCAACTCGCAGACCGTGGGTTTCAAGAGTTCCGGCGTGCAGTTCGCCGACGTCTACGCCGGTGCCAAGGTGGGCTTGGGTACCCGGGTTTCCGCGGTGCTGCAGGACTTCAGTAACGGCACCCTGGAAAGCACCAATCGTAACCTCGATCTGGCGATCAGCGGTGGCGGCTTCTTCCGTATGTCCCAGAACGATCAGGTGGTCTATTCCCGCAACGGCCAGTTGACCATGACCGCCGACGGCTATCTGGAAAATGCCCAGGGCGCACGGCTGACCGGCTTCCCGGCAGGCGCGGGTGCCGGTGCGGAGCCGCAGGCGCTGCAGGTGCCTTCTGCAGCCTTGCCGGCGAATGCCACCACCGGCATCGATGCCAGCTTTGTGCTTGACTCCTCGGTTAATGCGGTAGCTGGACCCTTCGATCAAAATAATACGGATAGCTATTCCTACGCCAATAGTGCCACGGTCTATGACTCTCAGGGCAACAGTCACAATGTCACCATGTATTTCAGCAAGATAAGTGACAACAACTGGGAAGTGCGCCAGTCCATTGACGGTAATCCGGCGACTCAAGATGACGCGGCTACCACAGTGACCTTCGATACCAAGGGCCAGTTGACCACTGGAATGCCACTGACTTTCAGCTTTGGAGGCTTGGGCAATGGCACTGACCCTCTGACCGTTGATCTCGATCTAGCGGGTACCACCCAGACCGGCAATAACTTCTCCCTGGATTCCCTGACTCAGGACGGCTACGCCTCCGGCAATCTGGTGGGCATCGCCATCAACTCCGATGGCAGCATCATGGGCAACTACTCCAACGAGCAGTCCCAGAACCTGGGCACCATCAGCCTGGCCAACTTCCGTAACCCGGAAGGCTTGAAGCCGGTAGGTGACAATGCCTGGGCGGAAACCGGCGATTCAGGCCAAGCGCTACTGGGTAGGGCCGGCACCGGCATGCTGGGCAGCATCGAGTCCGGCGTGGTGGAAACCTCCAACGTCGATCTGACCCGGGAACTGGTCGATCTGATCATTGCTCAGCGCAACTTCCAGGCCAATACCAACTCGGTACGCACCCAGTCGGAAGTGCTCGAAAGCGTCGTGAATCTGCGTTAATCGCCACGCTTGTGCCGGGTCCGATAGGCCCGGCAGGCACTGACATCTACTGGCGCGAGCCAACCGAGCTGAATCAGGAGAGCCGGACCCCATGGATCGTCTTCTTTATACCGCGATGAGCGGCGCCAAGCAGAGCATGGACCTGCAGGCGATAATCAACCATAACCTGGCCAATGCCGCTACACCGGGCTTTCGTGCCGAATTACAGGCCATGCGTGCCGTACCGGTACAGGGCGACGGCTTGCCGACTCGCACCATGGTTGCGGCGACCACCCCGGGCAGCGATTTCAGTCACGGTTCGATCAGCACCACGGGCCGGGAACTGGACGTCGCCATCGACGGCGATGGCTGGCTGGCGGTGCAGACCTCGAACGGTGAAGCCTATACCCGGCGCGGCGATCTGCAGATCGATGCCAATGGCGTACTGACCAATATGGGGCGTCCGGTACTGGGTGACGGCGGGCCGATCCTGGTGCCGCTGGGGGCTCAGGTCAGCATTGGCAGCGATGGGACGCTGAGTGCCCTGGTCGCCGGCGGGGAGCCCAACACCATGGGGCCAATTGGTCAGCTCAAGCTGGTCAACCCGGAACGCGGCAGTCTGGTGCGGGGCGAGGACGGGCTGTTTCGGCCCAAGGCCGGCCCCGGCGTGCTGCAGGCGGACGAGACGGTGCGGGTCATCAGTGGTGCCCTCGAAGGCAGTAACGTCAGTGTCACCGAGACCATGGTCGCGATGATCGACAGTGCGCGACGCTACGACATGCAGATGAAGAGCATCGAAAGCGCCGACGAGAACGCCCAGCGCGCCAATAACCTGTTGTCGTTGAATGGTTAAGCCTTGCGCTGACCGCCGCTTAATTCTACGAGGAATTGAATCATGATCAGATCGCTGTGGACAGCCAAGACCGGTCTCGAAGCTCAGCAGACGCAGATGGACGTCATCGCCAACAACCTGGCCAACGTCAGCACCAATGGTTTCAAGCGCTCCCGGGCGGTATTCGAAGACCTGCTGTACCAGAACATGCGCCAGCCCGGTGCCCAATCCACGGTGCAGGACAACCTGCCCTCCGGCATGCAGATCGGTAGCGGTGTGCGCCCGGTGGCGACCGAACGGCTGCACACCCAAGGCGGGCTGGAAAACACGCAGAACTCCCGTGACCTGGCGATCAGCGGCAAGGGGTTCTTTCAGGTGATGCGGCCGGACGGTACCACCGCCTATACCCGGGATGGCAGTTTCCAGGTCAATCAGAACGGCCAGATGGTCACCGCCAGCGGTTATCCCGTTGAACCGGCGGTGTTCATCCCCGAGAACGCCTTGTCCGTGTCGATCAGTCAGGACGGTATCGTCTCTGTGACCCAACCGGGTACCTCCGAGTCCAATCAGGTCGGCCAGCTGTTGTTGTCCACCTTTACCAACCCGACGGGACTCGAAAGCATCGGCGAGAATCTCTATCTCGAGACCAATGCCTCCGGCCCGCGCAACGACAGCGTACCCGGACTCAACGGTGCCGGCACGCTCTATCAGGGCTATGTCGAGACCTCCAACGTCAATGTGGTCGAGGAGATGGTCAGCATGATCCAGACCCAGCGCGCCTACGAGATCAACAGCAAGGCCGTGCAGACCTCCGACGAGATGCTGGCTCGCCTGAGCCAGATGTGAGACTAGAATCCATGAGCATCGAGCGACCCATGAGACCGCGACCACCTTCTTCTGTTAGCCAGGCGCTGCGCGTGTTGCTGGTGCTTGTGATTCTGTCGGTCGCTGCCGGCTGCGCGCAGATTCCGCGGGCCTCTGTGGTGGGCGAGCAGGAGAAGATTGTTGTGGTCGAGCCGCCACCGCCGCTTGCCAATGGCTCGATCTACCAAGAGGGCCGAGGCTATCAACCGCTGTTCGAGGACCGCCGCCCGCGCATGATCGGCGATATTCTGACCATCGTGCTCGATGAAGAGGTCAGCGCGAGCAAGAATTCTTCTGCCAATGCGGGGCGCGATGGATCGGCAAGTCTGGAACTGGCGCGGCTACCCGAAAAGCTGGATAAGCTCGTCGAGTACGGTTTCGATGTTTCCGGCAACAACGACTTCTCCGGTAGCGGTGGTGCTCGGGCCACCAATTCCTTCACCGGCACCATCACCGTGACGGTGCTGGATGTGCTCTACAACGGCAACCTGCGTGTACGCGGTGAAAAACAGATCGCCATCAATCAGGGTACCGAGTTCATCCGCTTCTCCGGGGTGGTCAATCCGCGCACCATCAGCGGTCAGAACACCGTGCCGTCGACTCAGGTGGCGGATGCACGCATCGAGTATGTCGGCGATGGCTATATCAACGAGGCGCAGACCATGGGTTGGCTGCAGCGCTTCTTCCTCAACGTGTCGCCTTTCTGATCGGCGCCGCATGACACACAGGTCGATGAACATGATTCAACGCCACGGTTACCGCGCTTTCATCCTGCATTTGCTGCTAGCACTGCTGTTGGCGCTGTTCGCTGCCCAAACGGCGCAGGCGGAGCGACTGCGCGACCTGGCGTCTTTCGTCGGTGTACGGGACAACGCTCTGGTGGGCTACGGCCTGGTGGTGGGTCTGGATGGTAGCGGCGACCAGACCACCCAGGCACCGTTCACCACGCAAAGCCTGACCAACATGCTCTCTCAGTTGGGTATCACCGTGCCGCCGGGCACTAACATGCAGCTCAAGAACGTGGCGGCGGTGATGATCACTGCTGAACTGCCACCGTTCTCGCGCCAGGGGCAGAAGATCGACGTGGTCGTGTCCTCGGTGGGTAACGCGCGTAGCCTGCGCGGTGGCACCTTGTTGATGTCGCCCCTCAAGGGTGCCGATGGGCGCACCTACGCCATGGCCCAGGGTAACGTGCTGGTCGGTGGGGCCGGCGCCCAGGCCGGCGGCAGCAGCGTTCAGATCAATCAGCAGGCGGGGGGGCGTATTACCAACGGCGCGACGGTGGAGGCGGAAGTCCCCCTGGTGCTCGGCGCCGATGGCACGCTTGACTTGCAGCTCGATACGTTTGACTTCGATACCGCTCAACGCGCCGTTACCGCGATCAACAATGAATTCGGCGCCCCGGTGGCTGCCGCCCTGGATGGCCGCGTCATTCGTCTGAATGCACCCATCAACAGCAACGATCAGGTGCGTTTCATGGCCCGGGTGCAGAACGTGGATCTGACCTTGGGTGAAGGGCCGGCACGGGTCATCATCAACTCGCGCACCGGTTCCGTGGTGCTGACGAGCGCGGTGACCCTGAACCGGGCCGCGGTGGCGCATGGCAATCTGTCGATCACCATCGATTCCAATCCTCAGGTCAGTCAGCCCAATCCGTTCGGTGGTGGCGATACCGTGGTGGTGCCCAACGCGGATATCAGCGTGGCTCAGGAAGGGGGTGCCTTGCAGATGATGGAGACCAGCGCCGATCTGGCTGACGTGGTCAGCGCCCTCAATGCCCTCGGCGCCACCCCGCAGGATCTGATGTCGATCTTGCAGGCGCTGCAGGCGGCGGGCTCGCTTCGCGCTGAACTGGAGATCATCTGATGAGTGCCGGCAATATCAACAGTCAGTTTGCCCTCGACCTCCAGGGGCTGCAACGACTCAAGCACACTGCCAGCAAGGCGCCTGGCGAAGGCCTCAAGGCCGCGGCGGAACAGTTCGAGTCAGTCTTTCTACAGATGATGCTCAAAAGCATGCGGGAGGCGATCCCGGAATCCGGCCTGATGGATAGTCAGCAAACGCGATTTTACACCGAGATGCTCGACAAGCAGTGGTCGCAGCATTTGTCGGGGCAGGGTATCGGCCTTGCGGAGCAATTGATCAACCAGTTGGAAGGTCGCGGCTTGGTGCCGAAGACGTCCAGCGTCAGTGAAAATCTGATCGCAGGTATCCCGCGCGGCACGCCGCGACTGCTGCATGGCGGTTTGAATAACGATGCGAACAACGCTGCGGATAAAGCAACGGGGGTGGCGCCAGCCAATGCGCCAGTGCGATTGGCGGATGAACTCGATCTCAGACCGCAAGGACCAACGGTCACTACGCCGAGCGACCCTGTACTGGGTCACCCGCCTGAGCGGCCCGATCATGTAGCCCAGTTCCTGAGCAAGCTCGAAGGCCCCGCGGAGCGGGCCAGTCGCACCACTGGTGTGCCCGCCAAACTCATTCTGGCCCAGGCCGCATTGGAAACGGGGTGGGGACGCCACGAGATTCCAGACGCGAGCGGCGGTAATAGCCACAACCTGTTCGGCATCAAGGCCGGAAGCCGCTGGCAGGGTGACACCACCGACATCACGACCACCGAATACCGAGGTGGTCGTCCAGTGCAGCAGGTCGATCGTTTCCGCGTCTATGGCTCCTTCGAGGACGCCTTTACCGATTACGCCCGGCTGATCGGCGATAACCCGCGCTACAGTGGAGTGATTACCGCTGCGGATGCCCCGGCGGCGGCCCGTGCCCTACAGAGCAGCGGTTACGCCACGGACCCAGCCTACGCCGACAAACTGATCGCGGTGATGGAGAGTTTCGGAACCACGGCTCCGCCCGCTACGGCGAGGGCCGATAGCGCGCCGAGGAGCGCTTTCTGAGCAAAAGGTGGTGGAAAATTGCATCCACCCCCTCAATATTGCGCGACCCCGGCCGATAACCCTAATAATCGCTAACTCGGAATGGACCCATGAGCCTCTTTTCCATCGGCCTTAGTGGCCTCAATACCGCACAAGCCGCCCTGCAGACTGCCAGCAGCAATGTCAGTAACGTCTTTACGCCGGGCTATAACCGCCAACTGACCCTGATCGGGGAAAACACCGTGGGTGGGGGCGTCCAGGTCAACGATGTACAGCGTCAGTTCAACAAGTATGTCGCCAATCAGCTCAATACCGCCACCGGGAATAGTGCAGCGCTGCAGGCTTACTCGAATCAGGTCAGCCAGATCGATAATCTGCTGGCGGATCGGGACGCCGGCCTGGCGCCGTTGATGCAGAATTTCTTCTCCTCTCTGGAAGATCTGGCCGGAGCACCCTCGGACCCCGCGGCCCGCCAGGGCGTGATCGGTACCGCCGACACCCTGACGGCCCAGTTCCGCTCCTTCGATAGCTATCTGGATGACATGCAGTCCGGCATCAACGGCAACATCCGCGACGAAGTCACTCAGATCAACAATACCGCCAAGCAGGTGGCCACGCTCAATCGCGAGATCGCTCTGGCCAAGGCCAAGACCGGGGAAGCTCCCAATAGCCTGCTCAATCAGCGCGATCATCTGGTTGCCGAACTCAGTAAGCGTGTCGGCGTTGATCTGGTCAATCAGGATGGCGACAGCTACAACCTGACCATCGGCAACGGCCAGCCCCTGGTGGCCGGCAGGCAGAGCTTCACTCTGGAAGCCGTCACCTCGCCGCTGGATCCTTCGCGGACCGTGGTGGCCTATCGTGATGCCGGCGGCAACCTGATGTCCCTCGATGAATCGACCTTCGAGAAGGGCACTCTCGGCGGGCTCATGACCTTCCGCCGCGAGACCCTGGACAAGACCCAGAATCAGATCGGTCAGATGGCCTTGGCCCTGGCCAACGAGTTCAATGCTCAGCACGCCCAAGGCCAGGATCTCAATGGTGACCAGGGAGAGGACTTCTTCAGCATCGGCTCGCCCCGGGTATTGCCTCATAATGACAACACCGGTAGCGGCGTTACCGTCGACGTGGCCTTCGTGGATAGTCGAAAAGTAAGTACCAGCGACTATGACGTGCGTTTTGAAGGGCCCGGTACCAGTGACATTGTCATTACACGTCGCGCCACCGGAGAGGAAATTCCCGCTAGTGAAATTACAACCACGGCAACGACACTGGCCTTCGATGGTCTGGAACTGACCTTGGGCGGAACTCCCGCAGCGGGCGATCGCTTTCAGATCCAGCCAACCCGGGATCTTGCCGGCACGTTAAAAAATGAGATCCGCGATACGTCCAAGATCGCAGCCGCGGATCTTGATCCTGGCAATGTATCCAACGGCGACAACCGCAACGCCTTGGCGCTGCAAAACCTGCAGAACATCGACATCGTCGGGGGTAATGCGAGCATCAGTGAAGCCTATGCCTCCATCGTCAGTGATGTGGGTAATCGTACCAACGTGGTCAAGGCCAACCTCTCGGCTCAGCAGGGGCTTACCGAGCAGCTTACTGCCGTGCAGCAGTCCGAGTCCGGGGTTAACCTGGACGAGGAAGCCGCCAACCTCATTCGTTATCAGCAGTATTATCAGGCCAACGCCAAGGTCATCGAGACCGGCGGCAATCTGCTCGATACCATTCTCAACCTGCGCTGAGCACCATTGTAGAGGCGACACCATGCGTATCAGTACCGTCACCATGTTCGAGTCTGGCCTGACGGCCATGAACCGTCAGCAGGGCAAGTTGATGCACGTCGATCAGCAGCTAGCCAGTGGGCGTCGGGTCGTCAACCCGTCCGACGACCCCCAGGCCGCTTCCCGGGCCGTCAATGTGTCCCAATCCATGGCGGTCAGCCAGCAGTATGCAGACGCCCGCATCAGCACGGGCAATGCCCTGGCCCAGGAAGAGAGCGTGCTCAACAGCGTCAGCGATGGTATCGCCAGCGCCAAGACTCTGATCATCCAGGCCAGCAGCGACACCCTGAGCGATGCCGACCGCGCATCAGTAGCAACGGAACTCAAGGGCATCTATGAAAACCTGCTGGGGCTGGCCAATACCACCAACGGCAACGGCACTTATCTGTTCGGTGGCTACAAGGACGATGCGCCGCCTTTCGTCAAAGAGAGCGGCGGGGTGGCATACAAGGGTGACTTGGGGGTGCGGGAGCAGCAGGTGGACTCCTCACGCAAGATGCCGGTAGGCGATAGCGGCGTGGCGATCTTCGAACGCGTGCATAACGGTGCAGGGTACGTCGCGACTGCTGGCACCAACAACGGTAGCGTGACCTTTACCGGGCCGACTCGGGTGGATGCGGCTGATTCAGGGTATGGTGATGGATATGCAATCAGTTTTGCAGACAATGCAGGTACTCTAGAATATACCGTGACTAACACGTCCACTGGCTCTACTGTGCCAGGGAAGGCAGGCGTGGAATACACTCCCGGCGAAACACTCTCCTTTGGTGGGCTGTCGATCACTCTTGAAGGTACACCGGTGGCCGGCGATACGATCTCCATGGCCAAGGCGGAAGATCAAAGTATCTTCTCCACCCTGGAAAGCGCCATTGCGGCTCTCGATGCCCCGGCTGAAACCGCCACCGAAAAGGCTGCGCGACGCAATACCCTGTCCACGGTCAGCCGTGAACTCGACAATAGTCTCGACAATGTCCTGACCGTGCGCGCCTCTGTGGGGGCACGGCTCAATGAACTCGATGTGCTGGACTCCGTGGGCGGCAATCGCTCCTTGAATTACGAATCGACCCTGTCCGATCTGGTCGATCTCGATTACGGCAGGGCGATTACCGATTACAAGATACGCCAGGTTGGCCTGCAGGCCGCCCAGAAGGTCTTTACTGAAATCCAGGGGATGTCGTTGTTCGATCGCTTGTAAAGGTTTCACCATTTGATGCCAGTCGGTTAAGCAGTCCGGCTGGCTTTTTTTGTTTAAATGTAGCCAAATCCGGAGAGACGGTCAGCGACAACAACATTCTTGGGAGTCACGATGAAACCTGAAACGATTGCCTTGCACCACGGCTATACCGCCGACGATCAACATGCGGTGGCGGTGCCCATCCATCAGACCACCTCGTTCTCCTTCGACAACGCCCAGCACGCGGCGGATCTTTTCGATCTCAAGGTCGAGGGCAATATCTATTCGCGCATCATGAACCCCACCTGTGCGGTGCTGGAGCAGCGTATCGCCGCGCTGGAAGGCGGGATCGCCGGGCTGGCGATGGCCTCGGGCATGGCGGCGATCACCGCGGCCATTCAGACCGTTGCGGAGACCGGTGATAATATCGTCTCCATCAGCGAGCTTTATGGCGGTACCTACAATCTGTTCGCCCACACCTTGCCGCGCCAGGGCATCCAGGTGCGTTTTGCCGACAAGGAAGATATCGCCGGTATCGAGGCGCTGATCGATGAGCGCACCAAGGCGGTGTTCTGCGAAAGTATCGGTAATCCCTCCGGCGGCGTCGTGGATATGGCCGTGCTGGCCGAAGCGGCGCATCGTCATGGGGTGCCGTTGATGGTGGATAACACCGTGGCCACGCCGTTTCTATGGCGACCCATCGAGCAGGGTGCGGATATCGTCATTCACTCGGCGACCAAGTACATCGGCGGTCATGGCACCACCGTGGGCGGGGTCATCGTGGACTCCGGCAAATTCCCTTGGGCCGATCATGCTAAACGTTTTGCGCTGCTCAACGAGCCGGATGTTTCCTACCATGGCATCAGCTATACCCGGGACGTGGGCGATGCGGCCTTCATCGCCCGAGCGCGGGTAGTGCCGCTGCGCAACATGGGAGCGGCATTGTCCGCTCAGGCTGCCTGGCAGCTGCTTCAAGGGCTTGAGACGCTGGCGCTGCGCATCGAGCGTATCAGCGACAACACGCTCAAGGTGGCCCGCTATCTGGAAGAGCACCCCCAGGTCAACTGGGTAAATTACGCCGGGCTGGAAAGCCACAAGGATCACGCCCTGGCCAAGCGCTACATGAACGGTCACGCCTCGGGCATCCTGAGCTTCGGCATTCAAGGCGGTCTGGAATCGGGAGCGAAATTTTACGACGCGCTGCAACTGATTCTGCGGCTGGTCAACATCGGCGATGCCAAGACCTGTTCCTCGATTCCCGCAGCCACCACCCATCGTCAGCTCAATGAAGCGGAACTCAAGTCCGCGGGCGTCACTGCGGACATGGTGCGGTTGTCGATCGGCATCGAGCATATCGATGATATCGTTACCGATTTAGACCAAGCTCTGGACGCCTCGCAAAAATAGAGTGGCCAATGGCACCGCTCAACCAAGCGGTGCCATCATTGCAATCAGCTCCTGCATGAACATGAAGCCGCGAGAGAACAGGCCCTCCAGATAGCGACCCAGGTCCAGCATCAGGATCATCAGCAGGATCAGCCCCACGGTGAGGGTCATCGGAAAGCCGATCGAGAAGATGGTCAACTGAGGGGCGGCGCGGTTGAGAATGCCGAGGGACAGATTGATGATCAAAAGCGAGGCGACCACCGGCAGGGCGAGCAGTAGACCAGCGGAAAAGATCGTGCCGCCATAGCGGGCCAGTATCTCGAAGGCGTTGGGATTGAACCCGCCCATGCCGATGGGCAGCGTATCGAAGGAATTGGCCAGGATTTCGATCACGATCAGATGACCATTGAAGGCCAGCAGCATCAATAGCGTGATCATGTAGAGAAAGCGCGACAGCACCATGGTATTCGCGCCGGTATCCGGCGAGAAGAAGGTAGCGAAGGCCAGGCCCATCTGCAGGCCGATGTATTCCCCCGCAGCCATCACTACCGCCAACACGACCCGCATGACTAACCCGATCGCGATACCAATCAGCATCTGCTCCACCATGATGCCCAGACTCGCCCAGGAGATGATGGGCACCGCGGGCAGTGGCGGCAGGGCCGGGGTAATCACCATTGTCAGCAGCAGCGCCAGGCCGATCTTGACCTGCCGTGGCACGCTGGAGTGGCCCCAGAGCGGGGCGGCCATGAGAAAGGCCGTCAGGCGGACGAAGGGCCACAGGAAGGCGATGAGCCAGCCCTGGAGCTGATCGAAAGTGACCTCGACCATGTCAGCCCAGCATCAACGGGATATTGCGAAACAGCTCGGTGGTGAAATGGGTGATCAACTGGATCAGCCAGGGGCCGGTCAGGACCAGTGCACCGAACACGCCGAGAATCTTGGGAATGAACGATAGCGTCATCTCGTTGATCTGGGTCGCGGCCTGAAAAAGACTCACCAGAAGGCCGATGCTCAGCGCCGTGAGGAGTAGCGGTCCGGCCAGGAACAGCGTGACCTTCATGCCTTGGTAGGCCGTGCTCATTACCATTTCCGGTGTCATGCAGCACCTCGGGATTGAAGAAAAAGAAGCATCAGATGTAGAAGCTCTCGGCCAGGGAGCCGATCAGCAGTTGCCAGCCATCCACCAGCACGAACAGCATCAGCTTGAAGGGCAATGAAATGGTTGCCGGCGGCACCATCATCATCCCCAGCGCCATCAGCACGCTGGCCACCACCAGGTCGATGATCAAAAACGGGATGAAGATGGTGAAGCCGATCTGAAATGCGGTCTTGAGCTCGCTGGTAACAAAGGCGGGCAGTAGCACGCGCATGGGGACATCTTCAGGCCCCTGAAAGGTGCCGGCATCCGCCAGACGCGCGAACAAGGCGATATCCGGCTCCCGGGTCTGACCGAGCATGAATTCACGAAACGGCTCGCTGCCCAGGCGCAGGAATTCATCGAAGTTGATCTGATCCGCGGAGAAGGGCTGCCAGGCAATTTCATAGACCTGATTGATCACCGGCGACATGACGAAGAAGGTCAGAAAGAGTGCCAGACCGAGCAACACCTGATTGGGGGGCGCCGACTGGGTGCCCATGGCGGTGCGCAGCAAGCCCAGCACGATGATGATGCGAGTGAATCCGGTCATCATCAGCAGAAGGGCCGGCAAGAAGGCCATGGAGCTGAGCAGCAACAGCGTCTGCAGGCTCAGCGACCATTGTTGACCACCATCTGCAAGAGGCTGGCTGATCACACCGGGTATGGCGGCCTGAGCCCAGCTTTCCTGGGGCCAGACCAGCATCAAGCCGATGAATAACGGTAATGCGAGCAGACGCGGGAGTAGCCGCAACGAGGTAGGCATCACGTATCACCCCCGGGCTTGCGGCGCTGGCCGGCAAAGCGTTCCTTGGTGTTCTGGCGTAGCGCAGACGCAAAGCGAGTGGCGAAGCTCTCGTTGCTCTCGCCGAGGCCCATCGCAGAGGACTCCTGGGCGACGTCTTCCTCCGGTGCCGGCATCTCATGCAGATGCGTGATCTGACCGCCCCCGACGCCAAGTACCAGCCAGGTGCCTTTCACATCGACGATGACCACCCGTTCACGCTGCCCCACGGCGGTGCTTGCGACCATTCTCAGGTGTTGTCCGCTGCCTTTGCGTCCCGGCCCCAGGCGCTTGAGAAGCGCGCTGCATATCAGAATGACGGCGATGACCACGGCCAGCGCCAGGGCAGTCTTGCCCAGGGTTGCCAGGCCGATCAGGGCATCGCCCTGAGCGCCACTGACGACATTTGCGGCGACCGCCTCAGTAGCGCCCTGGGCGCCGGAGGCCTGGAGTGAAGACGATTGACTCATCGATTGAGCTTCTGTACCCGTTCGGAAGGCGTGATGATCTCGGTGATACGGATGCCGTACTTGTCATCCACCACGACGACTTCGCCCTGGGCGATCAGATAGCCGTTGATCAGGATATCCATGGGCTCGCCGGCCAAACCGTCGAGTTCGATCACCGATCCCTGGGCCAGCTCGAGCAGTTGCTTGATGGTGATGCGGGTACGACCCAGCTCCACGGTCAACTTGACCGGGATGTCCATGATCATTTCCAGATCGCGAGCGGCACCACTCTCAAACCCACTGTTCAGCGGCTTGAACACCTGATCGCCGGCGGCGGTGGCCGGTGCGGCATCCTTGCTCTGAGGGGTATCGAACTCGTCCTCCGGCTCGGCTTCCGCCTGTTCGGCAAATGCCGCCGCCCAGGGGTCGTCTTCGTCCGCGTCGCTGCCGGCCTGTTCATCAGTGTCGGCACTTTCCTGCTCGGCCATAGCCTCGGCCCAGGGATCTTCCGAAGCGCTTGGATCGGGAGTGTTCTGGTCCTGGTTATTCACATCGGCCTCGTTTTGATCAGGCTTGCTTTGATCTGAGTTCTGATCGGGGTTCTTGGGGTCAGTCATTGTCGGATTCCTTGGCGCCGGGCATCAGACCGGGGGCGAACTTGTTGGTGGGGGCGACATGGTCGATCAGCTGGCGTACACGCAGTGCGCGCTGAGCATTCTGGCTGCCGAATTCACAGTTCATGACCGGCACGCCATCGACGCGTGCCGACACGATGTCGGGTAAATCGATAGGAAGCACATCACCCATCTTGAGCGACATGACCTGGCTGATACTGGCGGCAATCTCCACGAAATCGGCGACCAGCTCGATTTGCGAATGCCTGATCTCGCCGGCCATGCGCTGGCCCCACTGGCGATCCTCTTCCGCATTGTTGTCCGTGAGCGGACCGGAAAGGCGCTCGCGCATCGGCTCGATCATCGAATAGGGCATGCAGATCTGAAAATCGCTGGCAAGGTTGCCGACTTCCAGATGGAAGGTGCTGGTCACCACGATTTCGTTGGGCGAGCTGGTGATATTGGCAAAGCGAACCTGCATCTCCGAGCGCACGTAATCGATTTCCAGCGGGAAAACCGATTTCCAGGCATCCTGATAGGAGTCGATGGCCAGATGCAGCAGACGCTGAATGATGCGCTGCTCGGTATGCGTGAATTCGCGGCCTTCCGACTTGGTCAAGAAGCGCCCGTCGCCACCGAACAGATTGTCGACCACCATGAACACCAGATTGGGAGGAAACACCACCAGAGCGGTGCCTCTCAGCGGTTTCATGGTGATCAGATTGACATTGGTGGGCACCGGCAAATGCCGCGAGAAATCGCTATAGCTTTGATAGCGCACGCTCTCCACGGTGATATCGGCGCTGCGTCGCAGGAGATTGAACAGGCTCATGCGAAACTGACGGGCAAAGCGCTCGTTGATGATATCCAGCGCATGCAAGCGCTCGCGGATGATGCGGTGTTGAGTCGCGGGATCGTAGGGGCGGATGCGTGCCGCCGTCGATGAATCGCCACCATCGCCGGCTTCGTCATCGCCGCTGACGCCCTTCAGGAGGGCGTCTATCTCATCCTGCGAAAGCAGATCGTCTTGAGACATGGTGTCCCTATTGCACGATGAAGTCGGTGTAGAGCACGTCGTCGATCGCGAGATCCGGCTGGGGATCACTGAACGGCTCATCGAAAAGTGCCAGAATCTCGCTGGCTACGGCTTTCTTGCCTGCCGGGCGCGTCAATTCTTCCGCATTCTGGTCGGACAGCAGAAGAAGAAGCCGGCTGCGAAGCTGAGGCATGTTCTGCTCGATCAGGCCAGCGGTCTCTTCATTGCCGACCTTGAAGGACAGGCCGATGTACAGAAGACGCTGCTCGTAATTATCGCTTTGCACATTGACGGTGAAGGGCGAGACGGTCACGAAGATCGGTGTCGGGGCAACGACCGCCTTGGCTTCCTCTTCTGGCTGGTGGTCATCGGCATTGGCCGGAGTGTTCAGATCCAGCAGGTAATACACGCCGGCGGAACTTGCCATCGAGATCACGATGATCACGATGCCGAGTAGCCACCAGGGCTTCCCGTTTTTTTTCTCAGATTGATTCTTGGCCATAGTGGGTGTTCGCCATCGTTGATCGGTGATTGCAAGAGGATTATGGCGGCAGCACGGTCGTTGATATGGACGGAAAAGGCTGCCGATATGAGCTCATCTTTAGCTTTTGCTACATTCTCGATGGATGTCATCGGCAAAACGCCCGGATCGTTGAGGACGAGCCGGGCGTGGGAAGTATTACAGTGATCGCTTAGGCGTAGAGGTTGACCCGACCGTTCATATCGAGGTTTTGCGGGGTCATGATCAAGGACTCCGATTCATCGCTTGCTGCAGTGCCTACCGACGAATCCGCCAGCAGGGCGCCGTCCTGTTCAGCCGATTGATCATCCCCGCGCTGTTGGTGCTGACCGACCATGGCTTCACCGAGCTGAATGCCGCTTTCCGCAAGCGCTTCACGCAGCTGAGGGATGGCCTGCTCGATAGCGGCGCGTACATGGGGATTGGCCGAAGAGAACTGGGCCTGAGCCAGATGATCGTCCATCTTTAGGCTGATGCTCACCGGTCCAAGTTCCGCTGGATGCAGGTAAAGCTCGACGCGTTGATTGCCTCGCTGGTGCATCGATACCAACTGCTGCCCTAATCCCTGCTGCCATTGAGCGGAGGCCAGCGGGGCAGTGAGCGTTGGCTGACTGATGCCTTGAGGCTGACCGGCGATCTGCGAAGACGTGCCGGGTGCGCCCGTGCCCGCCGCGGGTATTCCCTGGCCGATGAAGGCTTCCGAACCGCCGCGTCCACCCATGCCGGCGTCATTGCCACTAGCGGTGGCAATCGCCTCGACGAAGGTGCCGATTGGCTGAGTGCCGGTTGCCGTCATGCCGTCTTGAGTCAGAGCGCCCGCTTGAGACAGGGCGCCCGCTTGAGACAGGGCGCCGGACTGATTTTGCGACGTCAGTGTTTGATGGCGAAGGGCGCCGTTGTCGAACGCGCGCCTCGCGACAGCATCGCCCAGCCCCTGATTTGCCAGCGTGAGTGATTCGTTGCCTGCCGGTGCGCCATTTCCTTGCTGAGCCTGGGCGATGAGATCCAGGCGTTGACGGATCGAGGCAAGGCCAGGCATTTCGTCCGGCTTCCCGGTTGCGCCGATGGATTGGCTTGCCTGGGTGCCACCCTTCAGAACACTGGTCTGGGCTTGAATGTCGTTGCCCAGGATAGTGGCGATGTGCTGTGCAAGGGGCGTCAATTCCGCCGGGGTTGGCATCCCGCTGGTCATGGCATCGATGATGGACGCTTCTTCTCCGGATAATTCGATGCCGGATTCGAGCTTGTCCAGCAGCTTTTCGAGAGAAGCGTTGCCCGTCGTACCGCCCAGAACCGTTCCTCCGTGCCCCTTGACCGCAGCATTGCCACTGGCGATCAGCGACAACGCATTTTTAGCGGTGCCCGAGTCTGCGTCGCCAAGCGATTTGGACGAATGGCCGGCTTGTTGATAAAGCTGAGCGAATTTGGCGCCATTCCCGGAGTCGCCCTTGGCGTTCTGAGTCACGGGGGAGGCCCCTTGGGGGGTAAGCAGTTGTGAAATTTCCATGAAGCGACGCCTCCTCAGTGGCTGGAACCGGAGTGTTCTTGTTGTGCCCGGCGACGAAACCGCATGCCGGCGCTCATTTCATCCGCCATCCGCTGCTCGCTGCGTGTCCTGCGTTGGCGCTCGGCGATATCGCGACGGTCGACTAGGGTGTCGTAGGCGGATAGCCGGCGCTGCTCGCTCTGCCAGCGTAGTTGTCCCTGGGTCAATTGGGCTTCGCGCTCGGCCAGGGTGTGGCGTGAGCGCGCGATGGCGTTGTCCAGGGAAAGTAGAAATTGCTGATAGTTGCCCCAGCTATCGGGGCCAATGCCGGATTCCATGGTCGTCTGCAGTTTCTGACGGTACTCATGACGGTACTGCAGCAGCGTGTCGAGCTGCATCTTGGCTTCTTGTTGAGCGCGACGCAGACCCCCCAGCTCCATACCGGCATTGTCCCGGGAATCCCGGGCCAAAGTGATCAGAGTGTCCAGTGGTGTCGATTTTGTCATGATGTCGTTTCCTTCTTGTCTTGCGCCCTGGGGTTACCGTCAAACCGGTAACAGGACGTTCAACGCCTGGTGCGTTTGAGTGATATCGGCCCGTTCATCGATGCGCTGTTGCAGAAATTGCTCCAGCTTGGGTTGCATCATCACGGCCTGGTCGAGTTGTGGATCATGCCCCGGCGTATAGGCGCCGACGCTGATCAAATCCTGGTTGCGCTGGTAGCGCGACATCATCTGTTTGAAGCGCTGGGATTGGCGCTGTTGTTCGTTGCTGACGATGGCGGTCATGGCGCGGCTGATCGAGGCTTCGATATCGATGGCCGGGTAGTGGCCACTCTCCGCCAGGGAGCGGGAGAGCACGATGTGGCCATCGAGAATCGCCCGGGCGGAATCCGCGATCGGATCCTGCTGATCGTCGCCTTCCGTGAGCACCGTGTAGAAAGCAGTGATCGATCCGCCGCCCTTCATGCCGTTGCCGGCGCGCTCCACCAGACCGGGGAGCTTGGCGAATACCGAGGGTGGATAGCCCTTGGTGGCCGGCGGCTCTCCGATGGCCAAGGCAATCTCACGCTGCGCCATGGCGTAACGGGTCAGAGAATCCATGATCAGCAGTACATCTTGCCCGGCATCCCGAAATCCCTCCGCCAGTCGGGTGGCATAGGCGGCACCCTGCAAGCGCTGCAGCGGTGAGGTATCCGCCGGCGCGGCGACGACCACAGCGCGGCGACGCCCCTCGGCACCCAGGATGTTGTTGATGAAATCCTGCACCTCGCGACCGCGTTCGCCGATCAGCCCGACCACGATCACATCCGCTTTGGTGTAGCGTGCCATCATGCCCAGCAGGACCGATTTACCCACTCCGGAGCCGGCGAACAAGCCCATACGCTGTCCACGACCAACACTCAATAAACCATTGATGGCGCGAATACCCACATCGATTTGTGTCTCGATGGGGGCGCGAGCCATGGGATTGAGCGGGGTGGCCGCCAGCGGTGCGTGAGGCGCATCCGTAAGCGGCTCCAGGCCGTCCAGCGGCCGGCCATTGCCATCCACCACGCGACCCAGCAGGCTTTCGCCCAGGGGGAAGCGTCGTGCACTATTGCCCTGACCACCTTCGCCAAGCGGAAATACCCGAGCGCCGGGGAGCAGCCCGCTGATTTCTTCCAGCGGCATCAAAAACAGCTTTTCCCCAGAGAAACCGACCACTTCCGCTTCCGCAAAGCGTTCGCTATCAAGCGCTGCGGCTGTCGTTGAAGAAGGCGGCGAGATCTCGATACGACAGGCGCTACCCAGGGGCACCCGCAAGCCGATCGCTTCGAGGACCAGGCCGGTCGCCCGCACGATACGGCCACTTGCGCGATAAGAGGGGGTGCCCTGTACGCGGCGCTGGACACCCGCTAAGGCATCCTGCCAATGGCGCTGATGCGCATTGACGGACTCCACGGCGGCGCTCATGAGGAGCCTCCCGGTATATTGTCGCTGTTATGACGACGACGCACCTTGCCGGCGATGGCCTCCCAGCGGGACTCGAAGGTGGCATCGAGCTCGCCACTGGCGCTGGTGGCGCGACAGCCGCCGCGGGTAATCAGGTCGTCCGGTTGAAGCTGCCAGCCCGCCGCTTCGAATTCGGCGCCCAGTTGCGTCTTGACCAGCAGCAGGTCTTCCGGGTGTAACCAGAGGCGAGGGCGACCGGAAAGCGCCGGTTCCACGTGCAGCAATTCACGCACGATGGCCAGCACCTGTTCCGGCTGCGCTTCAAGTGCTTCGCCGGCGAGCTGACGTCCAGCGGTCAGGGCAAGATCCGCCAGGCGTTCGGCGATTTCGTCATCGAGACCGGCTAGGGCGTTTTGAAACTGCTCGGCCAAGGAAAGCAGGGGGTCAAGCGTTTGTTGGGTTTGGCGCTGAAGCTCCTCTTCGCCCGCCACGCGGCCTTCGCTCACGCCCTGCTCGAAGCCGGCCTGCTTCCCCTGTTTGAAGCCTTCCGCATAGGCGGCGTCATAAGCTTCCTGACGTGCCTTCTTGCGTTCCGCTTCGAGTTCGGCGCTGCGCCGCAGTGCCTGCTGACGAATGGCGTCCTGGCGCGAACGTTCGCGGTTAGGCTCCGCGCATTCCGTCAGGTCCAGCTCATCCATCTGCCAGCGGCGCCAGTCACCCTTGTCCTGTCCTGGCAAGTTCGCCCAGTTAGACATAGCTGTCGTCTCCACCGCTCAGCACGATCTCGCCGTTTTCGGCCAGGCGCCGCACCACCTGCAGGATCGCTTTCTGCTCGTTCTCGACCTGGGAGACGCGAATCGGGCCGCGCGCCTCGAGGTCCTCGGTGAGCAACTGGGCAGCACGCTGAGACATGTTGGAGGTGAACTTCTCGACCAGTTCGTTGGGCGCACCCTTGAGCGCCACCACCAGGGAATTGGTGTCGATCTCCTTGAGAATGAGCTGGATACCGCGACTGTCGATATCGACGATATTCTCGAACAGGAACATCTCGTCGATGATCTTCTGTGCCAGCTCCTCGCTGTGAGCGCGCACGTTCTCGATGATGGCCTCTTCCTGAGCCGTGTTCATCAGGTTGAGGATCTCCGCTGCGGTTCTTGCGCCACCCATCTTGCTGCGCTTGAGATTCTGGCCGTCGAGCATGCCGCCGAGTACTTCCGTCAGTTCCTGCAGGGCCGCGGGTTGCACACCGCTGAAGGTCGCGATCCGCAGCACCACATCGTTACGTTGCTTTTCATTGAACAGCTCGAGGATGTCGGCGGCCTGATGACGCTCCAGATGCACCAGGATGGTGGCAATGATCTGCGGATGCTCGTCGCGAATCAGCTCCGCCACCATCGATGGCTCAAGCATATTAAGCGAATCGATGCCCGAGTTGGCCCCCTTGGCATCGAGGATGTCCTCGATCAGGCTCGAGGCACGCTCATTGCCCAGTGCCTTGGTCAACACCGCACGAATGTGCTCGCTGGTATGCAGGTTAAGCGCGGCGAACTGCTCGGCCTCGTCATGAAACTCATCGAGTACCTGGCGCATCTCTTCATGAGAGATTTGGTTGAGCTGAGCCATCTCCATGCCCAGCGCTTCGACGTCCTTGGCCGATAGATACTTGAATATTTCCGCAGCGCTGTCTTCATCCAGGGACAGCAACAGAATGGCGCTGCGACGGGCGCCGGTCATCTTAGTCATGTTCTTTCATCCAGCCTTTGACGACGAGAGCGACCATGCGCGGATCTTCCTGGGCCATCTCCCGCGCTGCCTTGAGGTTCTGTTCGTAGGCCGAGGCGCCACGGCGGCGAGGACGGGGTTGCGGCATCTCATCCTCGAATTTGTTATCTGCGGTTCTATTGGAAGATGAGTCCATGACCATTCCCGGACTCGCCTGCGCTGGAGCAGGGAGTGCCTGGCTATGACGCTTGACCAAGGGGCGTAGCACCATGAACCACAGGAACAGCGCAGCCAAGGCGACCAGCAGGTAACGCCCCAGGGTCATGGCCAGATTGATGGCTTGAGCGGTCTGCCACCAGGGCAGAGGCTCCAGGGTATCGTCGCGCTGAGCAAAGCTTGAGTTGACCACTTCGATAGCGTCGCCCCGAGCCTCGGAGAAGCCCATGGCCTGTCGCACCAGCCGCTTGATCTGAGCCAGTTCGTTATCGTTCAACGGCTCGCGAACGGTTTGACCTTCTTCGTTGATGCCGTCGCGATAGTTGACCACCACGGCAACCGAAAGGCGCTCGACACGACCGCGACGATACTGAATGTGCTCGACGCTGCGATCGACTTCGTAGTTGACCACATCGTCACGATCCATGCGGCTAGGCGGCTTGTTTTTATTGGTTTGATCGACATTGCCTTCGTCGTCTTCGGTCGTTTCAGCCCCCTGATCGATGGGTGAGGCAACGGTACCTGGCGGGGTGTTGGTCAAGGCGCCGGGAATACCGCGGCCCAGGTCATCACCACCGGTATAGGATTCACTGACCTGACGGCTACGCACCGCCGCTTCGTTCGGGGGCTGATTGGGACTGTAGCGTTCCGCGGTCTGCTCCCGGGAGGCGAAATCGATCTGGGCAGCGACCTGAGCGCGCACATTGTCAGGGCCGAGGATGGGGGAAAGAATGCGTTCGATGCGCTGCTGATAGGAGCGTTCGACTTCCTGGATATAACTCAGCTGGGTGCCATCGAGATCGCCCAGGCTGCTGCCGCTGCGTGAGAGCAGGCGCCCGTTCTGATCGACCACGGTGACCGCCTCTGAAGCAAGCTCCGGCACGCTGCTGGCGACCATGTGCACGATGGCATTGATCTGACCATCACCTAGCACGCGACCAGGCTCCAGGGTCAATACCACGGAGGCCTTGGCGGGTTCGCGCTCCCGCACGAACACCGACGACTTGGCCATGGCCAGATGAACGCGAGCCTGAGCGACCGGGCCCAGGGCCTCCATCGAACGAATGAGTTCGCCTTCCAGGCCGCGTTGATAATTGAGTTGCTCGGTGAACTGGCTGACACCAAAGGCCTGGTCGTCCATCAGCTCGAAACCGACATTGCCACCCTGAGGGAGCCCCTGTTCGGCCAATTGCAGACGCAGCGTATGTACCTGATCCCCGGGTACCAGCAAGGCGCTACCGCCGTCATTGAAACGATAGGGAATGCCTCGGCTGTCCAGCTCGCTGATAATGCGACCGCCATCCGCATCGGTCAGATTGCTGTACAGCACTCGATAGTCAGGGGTAGTGGCCCACAACAACAACGCCGCAAGAATGGCAATGGCGGCCGCTCCTGCAATCAGCAGGGGAACCATCGAGCTGCTGCGCAGTTTCGACAAAAGATTCGATGCCGATGACGCCTTGGCATCCGATGCGTTGCGGCTGCCCTGAGGCGAAGTCGATTGAGTGGCCGAAGCAGCGTCGGTCATGCGCGCCTCCCGGCGTTGAAGATAATGCCCGCTAAGGCGATGTTGTGGGTGTCGGCCCGGTAGCCGCGGGTCAGTCCAGATAGCATGATGATGTCCGGCTCCAGCATCCGTCTCGATTCGGCGTTCGGGGTGGTGTTATACGCTAGCCCTGAACGGTCGGGTGATGGAGGTCATTATCCGCATCGAAGGCAAGGCTAAAGGCAGGAAAAGGACGCGTTTTTTAGTTCATTTGCATGCATGAGGTGCGGTAAAGGGTTGATAGGCTTGCCATCACTATCAATCCGTTCAGGAGTTCCTCATGAGTGCACCGGCCATTCAAGCGGCGCTGAGTCAAATGCAGAGTCTGGCGACCCAAGCCAGCGGTCAGGCCGCCAAGGGGCAGCAGTTATCCACGATGGTGGGCCAGGGTGGTTTTGCGGGTGAGCTGCAATCCTCGATACAGCGCATCAACCGGCTGCAGCAGACCGCCAACGCCAAGCTCGACGCCTTCCAGGCCGGCGACCCCGGCGTTGCGCTAAACGACGTGATGGTGGACATGCAAAAAGCCAGCGTTGGCTTTCAGATGGGCGTCCAGGTGCGAAACCGCCTGGTGACGGCCTACAAGGACATCATGAACATGCAGGTCTGAAATACGATTTCTTCTACTTATTTTTGTGCATACAATAAATATGAAATTATCCTTCGATGCACATGAGCGTGATCAGACTCTCAAAGCGAGAGGGCTTGATTTGGAGGATGCAACCGACGTCTTTTCGGGCCACCATTTCACCTTGCGAGACGCTCGTAAGGACTATGCCGAGATACGTTATATTACGGTAGGCATGATGCAAGCTCGCATGGTCATCATTGTGTGGACTCCTCGCGATGGGGCACGTCGCATCATTTCCATGAGGAAAGCCAATGAGCGCGAACAGAGAAAATGCCGATCACGACTGGATTGATCCAGACGATGCGCCGGAACTCGACGATGCCTTCTTCGAAGAGGCCGATGAGTATCGCGGCGATGCCTTGGTCAAACGCAGACGTCCGAAGGCCGATAAAGTAAAACAGCGCGTGACCATACGCCTGGACTCGGAGATCGTAGAATCATTCAAGTCACAAGGCGCTGGCTGGCAGAGTCGAATCAATCAGGCGCTCAAGGAATATCTTCAAGAGCACAATTGATTCACGACGATTGCATCAGGACGCTTGAACATGCAGGTCTAACCTCCAAGTTCACGCCTGAGGAACTCCATGGCCGCGTCCATGGCGCTGCCACGAGTCAGGAAGGTGGTGATATGGCCACGATAGCGTAGCAAGTAAAGCTCGCTATCAATTCCGGCCTCATTTAAAGCGGTATGAAAGTCCTTGGCGTGATCCACCGGCACCAGATCGTCCCAGGTGCCATGAAACAGGAAGAAAGGCGGAGCATCCGCGTTGATGTGTTTCATCGGCGACGCCTTGGCGTACTGCATGGGAACCTTCAGGCGGGGGCCGCCGAGGAACTTCACCACCAGGCGTCCATCATCGAACTTGAACAAGTTGCTCGGTGTGCCACCGGAGACCACCGCCGCCAGCTGCGAGGTGTCACCGCCATACGGCTCGTTCAACTCGCCCCCTTCGCTGGCCACCAGCGCCAATAGGCTCACCAGATGCGCCCCGGAGGAATAGCCCACGCCGGCGATACGGGAGGTATCCACGTCCCATTCATCCGCATGCGCATGAATCCAGGCCATGGCCTGTTGCAGGTCGTGAAGCTGGGCAGGGAACTTGTAGTCGGGGGCGAAACGATAGGTGACGTTGATCGCCACGATGCCGTTGCGGGCCAAGCGCTCGGCGATATCGGTCATATCGTCTCGAGAGCGCCCTTGCCAGCCACCGCCGTGTACGACCAAGGCAGCGGGTCGCTCAGTCACGCCGGGTGTGGCGGGTAAATAGACATCCGCCTGGATGGCTTCGGGCCAGTCATCCGGGGTGTAGGTCAGGTTTTTCAATACCTCGAAGGAGGTGGTTTGCGGAAGGGTAGCCGTTGATGGGGTCTCGGGTGCGTCCAAGTGAGTCGTACAGCCGCTCAGGATGAACAGCAGGGCGGGAAGCATCCATAGTGTGCGCATTGCCACTCTCTTGACAGGTGAAAAACGACGGGGCTGACATCATGGTAACAGTCCCGCCGAGTTTCAGAACCAGAAAGCCTTGAAGGGCGTCAGGTTTTTTTATTGCTGCCAAGCAGTGTCGGGCATCAATTCAGGCCCCGGTCTGGCCAGCAGATAGCCCTGGATCCGCCCACAACCATGGGCCTGAAGGAACTCAAGCTGTGCCTGGGTTTCGATACCCTCGGCGCAGACTTCCCGTCCGAATCCACTGCACAGGGTCAAAAGCGATTCGACGATGGCGCGATCTTCCGCGGAGTTGGGTAGTCCGGCGATGAAGGACTTGTCGATCTTGATCGTATCGAAGGGGAACTGCTTCAAATGCGATAGCGACGAGAATCCGGTACCGAAATCGTCCAAGGCAATACGCACTCCTCGATCATACAACCCAGCCAGTTGCTGGCCGATCCACTCCGGGGATTGAATGAGCGCGGTTTCGGTGATCTCGAGCTCCAATGCACTGGTGGACAACCCGCGCTGATGCAATGCCGACATTATGTGGGTTGCCAGATGATCGTCATCCATCAACTGGATGGCACTGATATTGATGCTGATGAAAAAGCCTTCGGAGAGCCGGTCCCGAGCCGCGACCAGCGCGTCCAGCGCCTGTTCGATGACCCATTTCCCGACCTCGATCATCATCCCGTTCTCTTCCAGAATCGGCACGAAAACATCGGGACCGATGGTGCCTAACTTCTCGTCTTTCCAGCGCAGAAGCACCTCCGCGCCGGTGGGTCGGGAAAGATCGGCCAGATGCCACTGGGGTTGAAAGTGCAGACGAAAATCACCACGGGCAAACGCGCCGGAGAGCCGCTGTTCGATATTCTGGTGTCGGCTGGCTTCCTTGAGCATGCCGCTCATGTATTGGCGTACCCGGTTGCGTCCGTGCCGCTTGGCTTGCACCTGAGCCGCATTGGCCCGACGCAACAGCTCGGCGGGTTTTATATAGCCGCCGGTGGTGGTAGCCAAGCCGATACTGATGGTCAACTGCAATTCACCGATCATCGGAAAGCGGTGTTGCTCCACGCGCTGACGTAAGCGGTCGGCTAGCTCGAGAACATGCTTGTCGCTGACCAGGTTGACACCGATAGCGAATTCGTCACCGCCCAGGCGTCCTATCAGCGCGTTGGAATAATCCATCAATGCTGAAGAAAAGACGCCAGCCAGCTCTCGCAGCACGTCATCCGCCATCGCCGTGCCATGGGCATCGTTGATCCGCTTGAAACGATCGACTCCACACACCAGCACCGCCTGACGGCGTGCCGTGGAATGACGCTTGGGAGCGTTTTTCGCCAGCGCTTTTAGAAAACCCGCGCGATTGAGCTGGCGGGTCAAGGCGTCATGATGAGTGATCCATTCAATCTCGCGTTGCGCTTCCAGGGACTCGCGCAGATCCCGAGCAACGATGACGACGTTGTAGTGACCGGAATCCTTGTATTTGATCCGTTGTATCGTTGCCCGCACCGGGAGAACTTCGCCATCGCGACAGCGAAGATGGGTATTCAAGCGTACCGATTGATCGTCCTCTTCCAGCATGGCGAGCTGCCCGGTCGGGGCCGTGTCGTTGAAACAATCGATCAGCTGGTCGGGGGACAGCGTCTTTATTTCTTCATTGCTGTAGCCGAGTTGATCGAGCCCGCCCTGATTGCAATAGGTAAAGCGTTGGGACTGCTCCTCGAAGATGAGAATCAGGTCCAGGGTGGCATCCAGGGTGGCACGAAACTCTTCCAGGGTGGCGTAGAGGGCGCCTTTTGCCTGTTCTTCGTGCAGTGACTCGAGTAGACGGCTGCCGATACTCATCAAGGGTTTCAGCAGGCGTTGTGCACGGGCGAGGTTGAAGCCATCCTTGCGATTGGCGATCAGTATCAGGCCCCGGTTTTCACCTCCCACCACGAACGGAACCAGCAACGCATTATGCAGCGGTGGATGATTGTCCGGGAGCGCATTCGGTGAAATGTCGGCGAAATCATGATCGTTGTACACCTGAATTTCCGGTCGCAGAAAGCGATCGTTCATCAGGGCATTCATACGATCGAGGCTCAGCCTGCGGCCGCCACGAATGAAGAACGCATGCATCTTTTCAGTCACATCGCCCAGGGACATGCCAAGCACGTCGAGTACCAGGGCATCATCTTCTTTCGTGATTTCACCCACCAGACCGTATTGGCATTGGGTCAAGCGCAGAAGATCGTCGAGCAGCTCGAGCAAGATCAGCTTCGGCGGGGCGCCGGCCCGATGGCGTTGTTCCGAGCGGGCAATGAGCGCTTCGATCGTGCGTTCAAGCGTGGCCTCACTGTCAGGCATTTCATTCAAGTGGGTTGCCCGTCGTCCATGGGCGATCTCGAGAGTAATCAGATCGGCAAGGTTATGCAGTGTTTCCAGTTCTTTAGGTGTGATGCTGCGGGGCTCGCAGCCGATGATGCACAGTGTCCCCAACGGGCTGTCGCCAAGACCGTAGACGGGAACGCCCGCATAAAAACGAATATAAGGAGCACCCGTCACCAGGGGGTTATCGCAAAAGCGTGAATCTTGGCGTGCATCCTCCACGATGATCGGCTCATTCGCTTCGATCACGTAGGCGCAGAAGGCGTGTTCTACCGGGGTTTCGCGTACGGTGATGCCCTGAGCCGACTTGAACCATTGGCGCTTGTCGTCCACCAGGCTGACAAGGGCGATGGGCACCTCGAAGAGACGACAGGCCAGGCGCGTCAGAACATCGAAGCGCTGCTCCGAGGAGGTGTCCAACAGTCGTGTCGATTCAAGCGCCTCCAAGCGCACGGTGTCCTTGATTCTCGATCGTTGCTGGCTTGGGGAGCAACTGACGCAGTGATTCATTGTTTTGATCGGCCTCGAGGCATTCATGGGGCAATACCGATAACACTGGATATGCCGTTTATCCGCTATTATCGGCAGCCATCTCGCGAACCTTTAGATATAAGAAATTAATCTAATATACGTGTGCTGATGCTAAACTTCGAGCGTGATCAGATGGCCCTGCAACTGCTCGAGAGAATCAGCGATACGCAATACTTCCTCGCTGGGCATCTGACGAATCACCTCGCCGCTTAGGCGGTCGATGATACGCGTTACCACGCGCCCCTCCTGGCGCTGCAGATCGAACTCGATGCCATAGCTGCGCATCACATCGTTGATCCGCTGCACGGGTTCCAGCAGCTCCTCAAAGCTCGTCGAATCAACGCCGCCGGCAATCCCTGTGGATGACGCGTCTCCCTCGGCGGCGGGGAGCTGTATCAGAGCTTTGTCAGAACGCTGACGCGATAGCAGATCGCTGACGGAAGGCGCTTGTGCAACGAAATTGAGATCATGAATGGAGGGTGTCATGGCGTATTCCGATACGTAGTGGTGGCTAGGGTCAGGCAATGACCTCTACCTGACTGTTACCAATATCATCATCGACCCCGATGCTCAGGAGCAGGGTGTGCTGATAGCCCAATTGCGTCTTGTAGGCCTTCAGCTTCTTGATGTCCTGGTGGATGCTGAAGCGATTGGTGCTCTTGGCAATCTCGATGGCCGCCAGATTTTCCGCGGTGCCGCGTCGATGAACGACGATATCCGGGAAAATCGTGCGCGCCTCGGTCGCCGCGGACGTGGTGCCAGTGACGACCTGCTTCATATAGTGGCAGGGGGTCTCCCAGCAGTTGTATTCACAGTCCACGTTCCACTCGGGCAACAGCGCCTGAAGATGCAGCGCCAGGCGAAAGGAGATCGCCCGCTCGTTGGCACCCCGCTTGAGAAGGAAGCGATCCTGCTCGATCAGGGTTTGCAACGCCTGATCAAGAGTTTTCAGAAATGTGCTGTCCGATGTGGTCTTCAAGACATGTAAGTGGCTCATCGGTTTTCCCTGCTTGCCGAGTGGATGTGCAACTGTTGAAAGGTATCTTGAAAGAGATATCGGCAAGGGGATAAAAAGCTTGACTATTGGGGGTTATTTCGATTTGCCACTCAGCGTCAGGCTGACAAGATTGAGCAAGTGGACCAACTTAAATGCGCTTGAGTACTTGTTTTTGTACCAGTACAATGAACTGTACAATTACATCGAGGTGTAAACATATGGATACTTTGAGCTACTCGGCTTTCCGCGCTCAGCTGGCCAGCATCCTGGACAAGGTCAACGACGATCATGTGCCAATCTTGATCACCCGTCAGAATGGCAAGCCTGCCATCGTGATGTCGGTGGAGGATTTCAAATCCTACGAAGAAACTGCCTATTTGATGGCAAGTCCCAAGAACGCCGAGCGGTTGAATCAGGCTATTGCTGAAGTCGAAGCCGGTCAGACGGTCCAGCATGAGCTGATTGAAAAGTGATGCTGACCTGGGCCGAGAAGGCGTGGGAGGATTATCTTTACTGGCAAGCCAAGGATAAAAAGACGCTGAAGCGGATCAACACGCTTATAAAGGACATACAGCGACAGCCTTTCAACGGCCTCGGTGATCCCGAGCCGTTGAAGTACAACTGGGCCGGCTATTGGTCAAGACGCATCGATCGCGAGCATCGTCTCGTCTATGGACAGACCGATCAGGCGATTATCATCGTGCAGTGTCGGTATCATTATTGAACCAAGCTGCAAAAGATGGCTATTCGAGAAACACTTCTACTGGCACCTCGAATCGCGTCGAAAGTGCTCGGATGTGGCGTAGGTTGAGTTGACGCTTGCCGCTGAGAATCTCCGAGACCACCGATTGCGTACCAACTTCAGGCAGGCTTGATTGATCAAGGCCATGCTCCTGCATTAGATAGCGCAGCGCCTGAACACCGCTTACCTCCGGCATTGGCCGATGAGCGTGATCATAAGCTTCTAGCAGGTCGCCCATATGAGATGCCAGGCTTGCCAGCGGATGGTGTTCATCATCGCCCACTAGCACCAGCACCTCATCAAGCGCTTCGACCAAGGCATCGTAATCTGCCTCTGACGATGGTTTATCAAGCAAAGGCGCAACAAAGTGCCAATGTGCTACGGCTTGTTGGATCAACGCACTCATGGGTTATTCCTTCCATTTGCCCTTATCATATTCAGCATGGTCAAGGACGTGCTGAAGGTAGACTTTCTTGAAACGATAATGGACGACGGCTATCAGACGCAGTTTGTTGCCGTCGATGTCGAATACATGCTGATGGCCGACCTTGTCGGTTGCTGGAAACAGCGCCTTCATCTCTGCGAAGCTACTGGGCTCGCTGACTTTGATAAGGCGATACCAGGCATCTAGAGCAGACGCAGATTGCGGCCACCTTACCTTGGCCTCCCAAATTCGTTTCTGTGTGGTGATATGCATACTGTTCTTATATCGCATTTCGCGATAAGGAGTGTAACGCAATCTTACCAGATATCGCAAATTGCGATGTCGTGTTGTGGCTAGTCTGACAATTTCCGACGGGCTACTTTCGTTTTGAAGAGGGTGATGCTTACGACGTCGAAGTATGCGATTACCACTGAGTAAGGTGACAACGATGGCTATTCCTAATACTGCGGGTATGCAGCGCAAGCCGACTCATCCTGGCGAGACGTTGAGAGAGGACTTTATTCCGGACTATGACTTGACCTCCACGCGGCTGGCTGAACCCCTGGGGGTGTCGCGCCAGTCCCTGAGAGAGTTATTACGTTGTAAGACCCCGGATGATAGATCAAGCCATCGTCATCGTGCAGTGTCGGTATTACTGACGCGGCGAAGTCTCTTCAACTAGAAACGGAAACAGGCCGCCTTTCGGCAGCCCGATGGAGGCACGCTGGATCAAGCCAAATCAAATCTACATGAAACGCCGAAGAATCTTTATTCCTCGCCAGTGCCATTGCAGTCGTCGCAATCGACGACGCCTAGGCCATCGCAATTCGAGCACTCGTCGGATGTCAGGGTTCCCTCGCCTTCACAACGGTTACACTCCCGTAGCTTTTCCGCTTCGGGATCGACTATCCAGCCGTCGCCATCGCAGTCGGGGCATCCCACCTCAAGCAAGCCACCTTTGCATGTAGGGCAGCGCACGTCACCCTCGCCATTACAATATCTGCACTTCATGGACATGCCTTAATAAATTCTCAAACAGGAAAAGGGCCGGCCTAAGCCGACCCTCACTTTTACCGCTATGCTTTGAATTAACCCAGCAGTGACAGTACGGACTGCGGCAGCTGGTTGGCCTGTGCGAGGACGGAGGTACCGGCCTGCTGCAGGATCTGGCTGCGAGTCATGTTGGCCACTTCAGTCGCGTAGTCGGCATCTTCGATGCGTGAACGAGCGGCAGAGAGGTTGGTCTCGTTAGTGCTCAAGTTGGTGATGGCAGACTCGAAGCGGTTCTGCGAGGCACCCAAGGCAGAGCGGAACTCGTCAACTTGCTTCAGTGCACTGTCAAGAGTTGCCAGCGGATCGTTGCTGCTGGCACCAGTGAACTCTGCAGTTGGAGTTGCGCCGCTAAGAGCAATAGTAGTACCTGTCTGATCATCATCGGTGCCCGTTGCGCCGCCGTTAGCCAACGCAGAGGCTGCTACGGAATAATTTCCGCCTTGAATCTCCACATAGCCTGTGGCAGCACCACTAGCATTCGCACCTACTTTAACGAGCTGGTCTGCAAGAGTAACAGGACCGGTCACGCCATTATCAGTATCCGAGAAGTCGACATCTGCAACGTTCAGCGAAACAGCGCCAGTCGCATCGTCGACAGAAGCTGCGTAGTAGTCATCACCAGATTTTACAACGAAATTACCGGTGGCATTGCCATTTGCATCCTGAACGTTGCGCAGTGACAACGTGGAGGCATCGACGCCGAGAGTGGTAGCGGCGGTGCTGAGGTTAACGTCTGCCGGCGTACCACCGCCGTTGGTGACCTGAGTGATCGCTTCGCTAGTATTTAGAGTGTTAGCCGCGACAGAAAAACCATCCATGCCCAGGGTAGAAGAGTTGATAGCCTTCAGGGCGACAGAAATGCTCTCACCGTCGTTGGCGCCAACCTGAATGCCGATGTTTTGGTCGCTAGCCAGCACCTTCACACCGTTAAAGTTGGTTTCACTTGAAATACGGTCGATTTCTGTCAGACGCTGACCGATCTCGTCCTGAATGGACTGAAGGTCGTCGGCGGAGTTAGTGCCATTCTGAGCCTGAACGGTCAGCTCACGAACACGCTGCAGGTTGTCGTTGACCTGGTTCAGGGCGCCTTCTGCGGTCTGAGCGATGGAGATACCGTCGTTGGCGTTACGCTGTGCCTGGGACAGGCCGGTGATCTGGCTGGTCATGCGGTTGGCGATGGCCTGGCCGGCGGCATCGTCCTTGGCGCTGTTGATGCGCAGCCCGGAAGACAGACGCTCCATGGCGGTAGTCAGGTCGCCTTTGGATGAAGCCAGGTTCTGCTGAGAGATCATCGAAGTGATGTTGGTATTGATAACTGACATGTTTATTTCCTTCCTATAGTAACCTGATTAGGTCTTGAGGGCTCCAGCGGTGAATCGGCGCTTTACTGGGTTCTGCCTCTCCTACCGCAACGGCGCCGTTGGCCGTTACCCTGTTTATCGTCGCCAGGGAAAATTGCTTTAGGCCTAAATGCGAAATTTTTTAGGGAAGGGCAATTTTTTGTAGAAAGACGCGGAAAAGAGTCAAGGCATGAACAGGCGGTGGTTTTGATGCCAGCTTGGTTTGTCGGGTTTTTTGCGGTCTCAGGTTATTGCTGGAAGCTTTTCGGGAGGACGTGGATCGCCACGCTCACTACGTCGCCAGGCAATGACAGCGAAGGATAATGAAATGGCTCATGATAACTGTCGCGAACCGAAGCACCGTGACAAGTTCCGCGCGCAAGTGGTGCGTCCGATCACGATCTGAGTGCCGAATACCCGAGCGCCGGGTTTCGCCGAGGAGTGTCGCCGCCAATCGCGGCTGGCCGCCGAGGCGGACAAGCAAGATCCTACGCTTGACGCGTTTCTGGATGCCGCCTTGATGAAAAACACTGCAAGACTGGCAGTCTACTTAAAATCATCTTGTCGACTATGCCAAAATAGGTATAATTTCCTTTATGAGTTCACAGCCAAAAAAATTAATGTGGATTGGGTCAGCTAAAAAAGACCTAATGGCCATGCCTAATGATGTGCAAGACGTATTCGGATTTGCCCTTCATCTGGCGCAGGTTGGTGAAAAGCACGATAAGGCTAAGCCTCTGAAGGGGTTTGGTGGAGCAGGAGTCTTGGAAGTGGTAGAGCGTGACAATGACGGCACATATCGGGCCGTCTATACCGTGAAGTATGGTGATGCGGTATATGTCTTGCACTGTTTCCAGAAAAAATCATCTAAAGGTATCGCTACACCAAAACCAGAGATGAACGTTATCCATGAGCGCCTAAAATCGGCGAAAGAACATGCCGAGGGAGGTGGAGAGTGACCATGATTGAAGAAGGAAGCACCAGCGTCTATACAGACCTAGGTTTTTCTAATGCTGATGAAATGCTGGTCAAAGCACAATTGGCAACGCAAATCCGTAACATCATCAGCGCTAACCAATGGACACAGACAGATGCCTGCAAGATCCTGGATCTGAGCCAGCCGAAGCTTTCCAATCTGCTAAATGGCAAGTTTCGCGGCATCAGTGAAACAAAGATGCTGGACTGTCTCACTCGTTTGGGACGAGACGTACAAATTGTCATTGGCTCCGATCGCCACACGGCAGCACGAGGACGTGTTTCGGTAATTGCAGGCTAACATGTAGTGACACAAGGGCCTGCGTGCCTTCTTCGAGACAAGGACGACCAAGGCGATTACGATCTGTGGCAGGCCGAACACCGCGCCCAGCCAACCATCGAGCGCTTTGACAAGTTAGCGCAAAAATAGCTCGAGACCTGACCTCCATCTAAATGGATCCATGTGATAGGGCGCCATATAGCGCTTTTTTGACGGGCTGATTGCAACTATCGACTGTATAAATGTCCTTGCTGGAAGCCTTCTGCGAGGCTGTAGATCGCCTGCTCAATGAAGAGGGGTTGTCATGAAAACCATGAAGATCGGCATCATGAACCGGGACGAGTTTCGCCGTCGCACGGTGGCAATCGCCAAAGGCGAATATCGTCCTGCTTTTGATGAGCCCAAGGTATGGTTCGAGAGTGTCGAATCCATGTCGCAGATGTTGAGTACGCGTAATCTGGAGTTGCTGCGGATAATAGGGGAACGTCAGCCGCAATCCCTTGGCGAGCTCTCGATCATCACTGGAAGAAAGAAAGAGAGTCTTAGCCGAACCATCAAGAGGATGAGCGAGTATGGGCTGGTGTCGATCAAGGAAGGGGCGCGCCATGCCAAGATTCCGGTACCCGTCGCGGATGGTTTTGAGGTTCGGTTGATGTGATGTGGAGGCTCAACAGCAGTAAACTTCCCTGATGCCCAGTATCGATGTGGTGATTGATCTTTCCGCCGAGCAGTGCCTGGCGCACTACGCGGGTGGCGCGCAGCACGTCTATGCCCGCAGCCAGGATGGGCGGCGGGTGGTGTTCCCCGCTCAGGCGCTGCGGCGCATCGTCGGGCGCGATGGCGTGCATGGCCTTTATCGGCTGAGTTTCACCAGTGATGGGAAGTTCGAATCGCTGGTGGCTTTGTCGAGCCGGTAGACGCAGTTTCTAGCGGATCTTGAGACGGCTCAACGTCTTGCAGCCGAGTGGAGGAAATCATGAGTGATCCACTTTATGCTTGCTTCTGTTCCAGGGTAATGCGGTAGCCCAGCGCACTGGCTAACTTCGCTATAGTGGCGAAGCTGGGGTTACCTTGTCCTGAAAGCGCTTTATAGACACCTTCACGGCTCATTTGAGTTTCCCGCGCGAGTTGGCTGATGTTGCGGGCCCGGGCTATATTCCCTAATGCCAGCGCGATCATAGTGGGGTCACCATCTTCTAGCGCAGCGTCGAGATATGCCTGTACATCGTGTTCGTCTCTTAGATAATCAGCTGTATCGTATCGACTGAAAGTCACGTTTTCTTCTACCATCATTCACTCCTCCATTTACGGGCAAGCTTTTTCGCTTTCGCAATGTCTTTGCTTTGCGTGCTCTTGTCGCCGCCGCAAAGCAGGATCACAACGATTGGCCCCTGTTGCATGAAGTAAACACGATAGCCAGGGCCATAGCTGATACGCAGTTCCGAAAGACCCTCACCGATAGGTTTGACACCACCTGCATTGCCAGCTTGCAGCCGATCAAGACGTTAAATGATGCGAGCGCGTACGTTGCGATCCTGCAATCCATTCAGCCACTTGGCGAAAACGTCTGATGTGATGATCTCTTTCATTTGCTTACTGTAGCTGACAGACAGATGTTGTCAACCACAGTAGTCATATAATGAACGAATGCTGATCAAGCAAACCGACCCCGTGCTGTTGCTGACCGAGAGAGTGATAAGCCGAACTCTGAAGGCGATCGAGGAAACCATGAACAATCAGCATGATCACAGCTATAAGCTGCTTTTCAGTGAGCCCAGGACCGTCCGCGACCTGCTGACGGGGTTCGTGCGAGAAGAGTGGGTCGAGCAGCTGGATCTTGATTCGTTGGAAAAGGTCAGTAGCACATTTGTCACCGATGGTCTGCGCGATCGAGAGGGCGATGTGATATGGCGTGTACGTTTCGGTGACGAGTGGCTTTACGTCTATCTGCTGATTGACAAATTCATCAGGAACGAATTTGGACGCACTTCAGTGCGCCCGCAGGGTGCGCGCCATGATGGTGCGCATCAATTCCAAAGCACCGTCGCTCCGTTCATGGCGCTGCGTATCATGACCTACGTGGGCCTGCTGTATCAGGATCTGGTCAGGCAGAAGAAGTTAACGCAGGAGGGCAAGCTACCCCCGGTGCTGCCCATTGTGCTCTTCAACGGGGAGAAACGCTGGAACGCGGCACTCAACGTCTCGGAGCTGGTCCAATCCACACCGGGTGGACTGGAACAGTACCGGCCGGATCTGCCTTACCTGCTGCTGGACGAGGGTGCGATTGTGGCCAGTGAGCAGTGGTCGGAAGAAGCCCGCAACGTGGTGTCGGCCATCTTTCGGCTGGAGCATCACCGTAGCCATCAGGATGCCATCGATCTGATTGGACTGCTGGTACAATGGTTACAAGCGCCGGAACAGACCCAGCTACGCCGGCACTTCGTCCTCTGGATCAAACGCGTGCTGCTCCCCAGCTGGGTACCGGATAACGAAGAAGCCGAGTGGCAGCATGACTTAAACCAACGAGCCTCCGCGATACACGGGGCGGTTCACATTGAGCGGGCAGGGGTGGTGTTCTACGAGCGATGATTAATTCGCGATTCTGGTCAGCGCAGTAGCCGAGCTTGTCTATATTCTGATGAGGCCCTGCCCGACTGTTGGTGCAATGACGCGCTGGAGAGATTCAGTGACGCTTTCTTCCTACTATCGTCACCATAGCCATTTCAGGTGCGGATAGGCCTGGATCCGACCATCAGCCGTGATGAGCAGTGCGTTAGACTCGCGAGCGAGCGCTACGATCAATCGATCCGCTGGATCTGCATGAAAACTGCCAGGTAGCCGGGTGGACTGCACTGCAACTCGAGGTGTGATGGAAACAAAGCTAACCACTTCAATGCTTGCAACCTTATCGAGCCATTCATCTACATCCATTGTCAGAGTAAGTCGTCCCTTTTCTATCAGCATGGCAATTTCCCAGGCAGAAATGGCGGAAACCAATATTTTCCCCTGCTGCGCCATCTCTTGTTCAATGACTTGCCGTGCCGCCGCAGAAAGCCTGCTATCGGCCGATACCCACCACACCAGCGCATGGGTGTCGAGCACGATCATGACAACGCTTCCCAACTTTCTTCATCCACCGGGTCGAAGGGCGCATCGTAACGCAGCACCGAATCAGCAAGTTCAGCCAAGGGTAACCGGGCTTCCGGAGCACGATACTTGCGAATGATCAGGCTAGGGCGACCATGATCCGTGATGATGACTTCACCATCACTGGCTTCCAGTTGACGAAAGATTTCCAGAGCATGAGCTTTGAATTTTGATTTAGATATTTCAGTTTTCATGATATCGCCTATGGTCATATGCCTATAGTCATATTATAGATATAAGCATACTTTTCAAGTGAGGTCACAGGTATCAGCGCAGCATCTGCTTCTAACGCTCGCCCACCAGCGCCGTCACGAAACGTTGCCGCCTTTCGCGATCACTCAGCGGTTGAGCGATCAAATGCACAAGCTTGGTCATTGCGGCTTCCGGGGTCATGGCGTCCCCAGAGAGTACGCCTGCATCGATGAGTCCTCGACCGGCAGCATAGGTGCCGATGGAAATTGATCCTTGGGGGCATTGGCTGATCGCAGCCAGCAGCTTGCCTTCACCGGTCGCCTGAGCGAGCACGTCAAGAATTTCCGGGTCTTCGGGGATGTTGCCGCTGCCCCAGACTTCGAGCAGCGCGCCCTGCACACTGTCATCGAGTAGCCAGGCCGCCAGCAGGCGTGCAGAGATGCCCGGCCAGAGGGTAATACGCACCACGGCGGAGCCATTCAGCGCTTTGTAATCCGGCAGTTCAAAACGTGGCAGGCCGCGCTGTTGAACATCCAGCCCGCGAATGGGGTAGAGCACTGCGCTGCCATCCACCAGCTCACCGAGCAGGGGATAATTGGGGCTGGCGAAGCCGTTGAACGCCTGGGTGTTCCACTTGCGGGTCCGCACGCCACGCATCAGCTTGCCGGCGAAACACACCGCCACTTCCTGTAATTCGGGTAGGGCGGCGAAGCGCAGCGCGGCCTCGACGTTGCCCAGGGCATCGCTGCCGTCTGCTTCCAAGGGCAACTGTGACCCGGTCACGACGACAGCGCGATCGATGCCTTGTAATTGGAAGGCAAGACTGGAGGCGGTCCAGGCCAGGGTGTCGGTGCCATGCAGTACTACGAAGCCGGCGTAGCGCTTGTGGGCATCTTCATAGCGCTCGGCGATATCCCGAGCCAGGCGCTGCCAGTCGGCGGGGGTTGCGGCGCTGGAGTCGATGGGGTCGGGATATTCCAGCACCTCGAATTCTGGAAGCGACGCCTGGCGTGCCGGGGAGAGTGTTTTCAATGCCGTACGCAGACGGGATTGGAAATTGTGCCCGGGTATCAAGCCGGTGTCGCCGGGCAGCATGCCCAGGGTGCCACCGGTGTAGATGACGAGGATGGGTGAGTTTGGCATTGGGTGTGCAAAATCCGTTTGGTGGCTGCCAGGTCGGCGATTTAGGTAATTAATTGAGGCTTAATGCTTCACAGCTCTCGGCTTTTTCCAGCCCGGTGATCGGCAAGGGCGCTATCAGCCAGCGACTCGAATTCTCCCGCTTCAACGTTCGCTTCCAGCTTGTCATCCCAGTTATCGGCGTCGTATCGAGCAAACCACTCGCGAAAATTCTGCAGCTTTTGTGACGATAGATTTTGAATTTTCTGCTTAATGGCTTTCACCCGATCCATAACCTATCTCCTTTCAGTATTATACGGGAGAAAGGGCTGTTTCTGTCTGCCTACGACATGCACCCCTATACCAAGGGGGCCGGCAAGGACCTCGGCCTGCACAGCCAGACCTTGCAGTGTGTTGCCGCCGAATACGTCACCCGTCGCAAGCAGTTCAAGAAGACTCGCCTACAGTGGCGCAAGTCCCGGGGCGTGCGTCGCTCTCTCGGCTGGGTGCCGGTCAATACCGGCGCAGCCAAGTGGAAAAATGGCCAGGTCTATCACAACGGCACCTACTTCAAGATCTGGGATAGCTACGGCCTGTCGAAATACAAGCTCCGTGCCGGTTCGCTCAACGAAGACAGCCGGGGCCGCTGGTACTTCAACGTGGCTGTCGAGGTGGACGTTCAGCCAACGCTTGGCCAAGGTGCCGTTGGCATCGACCTCGGTTTGAAAGACGTGGCGACCTGTAGCGATGGCGAAAAGCTGGAAAACAGCCGCTTCTACCGCCGCATGGAAGACAAGTTGGCGACAGCCCAGCGTGCTGGTAACAAGCGCCGGGTCAAGGCGATCCACGCCAAGATCAAGAACCGGCGCAAGGACGCGCAGCACAAGTTTTCCCGGAAACTAGTCAACCAATACGGCGAAATCGTCGTGGGCGATGTTTCCTTAACCAAACTCGCGAAGACCAAGATGGCCAAAAGCGTCTACGACGCCGGCTGGTCGCAATTGAAAACGATGCTGGAATATAAATGCGCTCACGCAGGCATCGTCTTCAAGGTAGTTCGCGAAACCAACACCACCCGCGCCTGTTCGTCTTGCGGCTCGCTTAGTGGGCCGCAGGGCGTCAACGGGTTGCGAGTAAGAGACTGGGAGTGCGGGGAGTGTGGTGTACTCCACGACCGGGACGTGAATGCGGCCCGGAATATCCTCAGTCTCGGGGCAGGACGTTGCCCTCAAGAAGTTGGAATCCCGTCCTTTAGGGCGGGGAGGACGTCAATCCAAGAGTGGTCAACGTCCACTCATCGCCTGGGGCAGATAGGTGGCGATCTCCGGGAAGATCGTGATGAGAACAACCCCCAGCCCCATCAGGAAGAAAAACGGCAGGGCAGCACGAGCAATACTGAGAATGTTCTTGCCGGTTAGGCCCTGCAGCACGAACAAATTAAAGCCCACTGGCGGCGTGATCTGGGACATCTCGACGACGATCACCAGGTAGATGCCGAACCAGATCAGATCGATGCCGGCGGCCTCGACCATGGGTAGCAGAATCGCGGTGGTCAGCACGACTACCGAGATGCCGTCCAGGAAACAGCCCAATAGTATGAAGAACACCGTCAGTGCCACCAGCAGCATATAAGGCGACAGGTTGAGCGAGGCGATCCAGGCCGCCAGATCACTGGGCAGGCCGGTGAAGCCCATCGCCGCAGTCAAAAACGACGCGCCGGCGAGGATGAAGGCGATCATGGTGGAGGTGCGCACCGCACCCAGGGTCGCCTCGACGAAGGTGCTCCATTGCATCACCCCCTGCCAGCGCGCCAGCAGCAGCGACAGGACGACGCCCACGGCGGCGGCTTCCGTGGGCGAGGCGAGTCCAGCGTAGATCGAGCCGATCACGCCGACGATCAATCCCAACAGCGGAATCAGGCGACGTGAGCGGCGAAACTTTTCGCCCAGCGAGGTGTGTTCATCCGCGGCGGGAACGCGATCCGGAAAGCGCCAGGACCACAGCATCAGATAGCCGGCGAACAGCGAGATCAACAGTACCCCAGGCAGAATACCGGCGATGAACAACCGCGCGATGGACTGATCTGTGGCCACGGCGTAGACGATCAGGATGATCGATGGCGGTATCAGCAGGCCCAGGGTGGCGGAACCGGCCAGGGTGCCGATCACCAGGCGCTCGTCGTAGCCGCGCCGGGTCAGCTCGGGAATCGCCATCTTGCCCATGGTGGCGCAGGTGGCCGCCGAAGAACCCGAAACCGCGGCGAACAGGCCGCAGCCGACCACGTTGGTATGCAGCAAGCGCCCGGGGATGCGCGTCATCCAGGGCGCCAGGCCGGAGAACATGTCCTCCGCCAGGCGCGAGCGAAACAGGATCTCGCCCATCCAGATGAACATCGGCAGGGCGGTCAGCTCCCAGCTGTAGCTGGCGCTCCAGATGTCCGAGGCCATCACGTCGCCGGCGGGAATCGAGGTGAACTGGCTGATGCCCAGCCAACCAAGGCCCATCAGCGAGAACGCCACCCAGACGCCACTGCCCAGCAATATAAGCAGGGCGACGAGCAATGTCAGAACAAGCGTCAGCATCACGGTTTTCCTAGGTCATTCATCTGGACTGGCGTCGTCGATATGAAACTCGCCTGGTTTGGTGGCGGCGATCACGGCGGTGGTGAGCCAGGCTTCGGTCAGGGCCAGGGTCAGCAGCAGGATTCCCAACAGCATGACGCTCTGTGGAATCCACAGCGGCACCGGTACCATGCC
>NZ_JBNCAN010000028.1:0-50115 GCF_049808615.1 Halomonas sp. GXIMD04776
GGCGCGGAACTTGACGTTGGGCATGGCACTGTCTGGGTGAATGGCGATATTCGCTATATTGCCATGCAGTTCAGTAGGTTAGAAGCATTCCTGGGGGCCGGTCTCACGGATTCAGGTTGAAGAAAAAAGTCGACTGTATCCTACTCAAGATCGTGATCTGTACCGGTTGAGTGCGGATGGGAGAAACTCCCTGTCATGAAGCGCTATGAACAAGTGGCGGCGGCCTTGCGTCAACGGATGGAACACGGCATTTATCGGGTCGGTGATCGCTTGCCGTCGATCAGGGCGCTGTGTCGTGAATTCGAGGTGAGTGTCTCCACGGTGCAGGCGGCCTATGGCCGCTTGGAGGATGCAGCGCTGGTCGAGGCGCGGCCCAAATCCGGTTACTACGTGTTGCCGCGTCAGACGCCGACGGTGCTGCCGGCGCCGACACGCCCGGCCCAGCGACCGCTGGACGTGTCGCAGTGGGATCAGGTATTGGAACTGGTGGCTGTGCCTTGCAGCGACGAGATATTGATGCTGGGCAATGGCATTCCCGATCTCGCGAGTCCGACGCTCAATCCCCTGAAGCGTTCGTTGGCTGGCCTACATCGGCGCGGCGGCAGCCATGGCCTGAACTACGATACGCTGATTGGTAGTCTTGAGCTCCGTCACGAAATCACTCGCCTGGCGACAGCCTCCGGTTGTCTGCTGCATCCCGACGACGCACTGATCACCACCGGGTGTCAGGAGGCATTGTCGATCGCGATACGCACACTGACCGTGCTGGGGGACGTGGTCGCGGTCGATTCGCCGAGCTTTTACGGCACCATGCAGATATTGAAAGCCAGCGGGCTCAAGGCGCTGGAAATTCCCACAGACCCCCGCACCGGCATCAGTCTCGAGGCGCTGGAACTGGCGCTGGAGCAGTGGCCGATTCGCGCCATCCAGGTAACCCCGACCTGTAATAACCCGCTCGGCTATACCATGCCCGAGCCGCGCAAGCGCGCCTTGGTGGCCCTGGCTCAGCGTTTCGACGTGGCGATCATCGAGGATGACATCTACGGTGACCTGGCTTTCACAACGCCGCGGCCCAAGACGCTCAAGGCCTTCGACGACGATGGCCGGGTGCTATTATGCAGTGCGTTTTCCAAGACGCTGACACCGGGATTGCGGGTCGGCTGGATCGCGCCGGGGCGCTATCGTGATCAGGTGATGCACATGAAGTATGTCTCGACCGGTGCCTCGGCAACCCTGCCGCAACTGGCGGTGGCCGAGTTCATAGCCAAAGGCCACTACGAGCATCACCTGCGCGAGATGATTCGCCAGTACCAGCGTCACCGCGACATCCTGCTCGGCTGGGTCGAACGGCATTTTCCCGCTGGCACCGGCATCAGCTATCCGCAAGGTGGCTTCTTGCTATGGCTGGAACTGCCGGCGGATATCGATTGCGTACGCCTCAATGAGCGGCTGGCCGCATCAAACATCCGTATCGCGCCTGGATCACTGTTCTCCGCCTCTGGCAAGTATCGTCATTGCTTGCGCCTCAACTACGCTTCACCATTGACGCCCTCTATTGCTTCAGCGATTCGCGGGGTGGGGGAGATGGTCACGGTCATGATAGCGGAGGACGAGGCGGCAGTGACGTAAATCGCCGCTATTCGGCGGCTAGTCCAGAGCCAAGTTGTCCTGTGGCGACACTCGCGCATACTGAGGCACTGGGTAAATCATCAATACCAGGAGGGGCCCATGAGTTACCTTGCCTCGGACAGTCGCTATGAACGCATGCGCTACAATCGTTGTGGGCGCAGTGGATTGAAGTTGCCGGCCCTGTCGCTGGGGCTGTGGCAGAACTTTGGCGAGAACGCCCGCATCGACACTGCGCGGGAAATATGTCGTACCGCCTTCGATCACGGCATTACCCACTTCGATCTGGCGAACAATTATGGCCCTCCACCGGGTAGCGCCGAGGAGCTGTTCGGACGTATTTTAAAAACCGACTTCGCCGGCCACCGTGACGAATTGGTGATCTCCAGCAAGGCTGGATATCGGATGCACCCTGGGCCCTATGGGGAATGGGGTAGCCGCAAGTATTTGTTGTCCAGTCTGGATCGCAGCCTCGAGCGCCTGGGTGTCGACTATGTCGATATCTTCTACTCGCATCGCTTCGACCCCGATACACCTCTCGAGGAAACCATGGGCGCGCTCGATCAGGCGGTGCGTCAGGGCAAGGCGCTTTACGTTGGCATCTCTTCCTACAATTCCCAGCGCACCCGCGAGGCCGTCGACATCCTGCGCTCACTTGGCACCCCGTGCCTGATTCACCAGCCGAGCTATTCGATGATCAATCGCTGGATCGAGGAGGACGGTCTACTGGATACCCTCGATGAGTTGGGCATGGGATCGATCGTCTTCTCCCCGCTGGCCCAGGGCCTGCTCACCGACAAGTACCTGCAGGGTGTACCTGGGGACAGCCGTGCGGCGAGAAGCAAGACTCTGAAGGATTCACATCTCTCCCAGGACAATCTCGAACGAGTACGTGCCTTGAACGATATTGCTCAGCGCCGCGGCCAGACGCTGGCGCAGATGGCCATCGCCTGGGTGTTGCGTCAGGGTCGGGTGACGTCGGCACTGGTCGGCGCCAGCCGCCCACAACAGCTGCTCGACAGTGTGGCGGCTCTGGATCATCCAGGCTTTAGCGATGAGGAACTGGCCGACATCGACCGCTACGCGGTGGAAGGCGGTGTCAATCTGTGGGCGGCTTCCTCGGAGCGTTAGTCTTTGCCCGGGTTATAAAACGTTTAGAGTCATCGAGGCCATTTCGTGGCCTGTGCTCATCCTCGAACCAGCGCAATCATGTTACAAAAACACACGCTGTGCTAGTGGTCACTCACCTGGGAGGGCATATACTCAAATCGTTTGTGAGGCAAATAATAAAGACGGTGATACTAAAGGAACCATCGGTTTCTATTTCAGATCTGGCTAGTTTGATGATGGATATGGCTCGGATCACCAATAGGGGGGCTCCTTCACTTAAAAAGAAGATCAGGAATTTCTCATGAAAAAGATAATACGGGTTTCCGCCGCCGTCGCCGTCACAAGCGCTCTTTTTACCGCTCAAGCAGCCATGGCTTATCAGGCTGGTGACTTTTTCGTGCGGGGTGGCTATGCCAAGGTAGCACCAACGTCTGACAACGGCGATGTGGCGGGCAGCGAGCTGGACGTGTCCGACGAGCGCGGCTTTACCTATGGTGTCGGCGTTCTGGTAACCGACAATATCGGTATCGAACTCAATAGCAGCGAGGCCTTCGAACACGACCTTTCCACTAGCGCACTAGGACCTCTCGGCAGCATCGAACGTACCCCGATCAATCTCTTGGCCAATTACTATTTTCTGGGGGGCACGGGAGCGAGTGTACAGCCCTACATTGGTGTCGGGGTCAATTACACCACCTATTCGGACGAAGAGCTTGCGGGACTTGATATCGACGATTCCTGGGGAGCCATCGGCCAGTTCGGTGTCGATCTCGCCATCACCAACTTTCTGATGCTCAATGGTGCGATCAGCTATGCGGATGTGGAGGCGGATGCCAGTCTCAATGGGTCGGGAATCGGAACGGCGGATGTTGATCCTGTCACTATTGGCGGCGGCATTACCCTGCGTTTCTGATACCCCAAGGTATTGTTCCCTTGAGTGAATATGCCGGGCCTTGGCCCGGTATATTTTTACAGTGTCCAGCAGGCAAGACATCTATAGGAAGACCATGATGATCGCCATCAGGTGATATGGTCAGTATGCAGCTGATCATCATCATTGTTTCACGGTAGCGTCGAACCACGCGGTCGGTGTTTATTCCAATCCGCTGATACCAAGGAACCCTCGATGGCACTGAATGCGCGTGAAATCCTTGGTTTGTTGTTGATCGTCGTGGGCATCGGCTTCGACAAGCAGTGGTGGGTAATACCTCGGGAGTGGGCCCCCTGGCAACCACTGCACGTATCTGACCCTTTGACTCCTATTACCCGGTGGAAACTCTCACGCCTGAAGAGAAGTCGCGATGATTGCCTGGCGGCGTTGGAGACCGCTCCCGAAGGGACTTTAGGCTACACACCGCTCGACGATTACACTCCGGTCGCAGACTGCCCATTGACCAATGTCGTGCGGGTCCGGCGCGGTGAGACAACGTTCAATCGCAGCTTCGTTGCCTCCTGCCCGTTGGCACTGACCTGGACGCTTTATGAACAGCATCGTCTACAGCCGTTGGCCCGGGAGCTCTTTGGTCAGTCGATTGCTCAGGTGCAGCACTATGGCAGCTTCGCCTGCCGAAATGTCTACGGGCGCGAAAAAGGGCGGCGCAGCGAACACGCCGGTGCCGAGGCGCTCGATGTGGCGGCATTTCGGCTTTCAGACGGTCGACGCATCGAGGTGTTGAAGGACTGGGGTGGCGAAGGCAAGGCAGGTACCTTTCTAAAGCGCGCTCAAGAAGACGCCTGTGGTCTGTTCGGCACCGCACTCGGGCCGGAGTACAATGCGGCTCATGCCAATCATTTTCACCTTGGAATGCGTGGCATGAGTTTCTGTCGTTGAGCGACACCCGAAGCGTCCACCGGATAATCGATAGCCTGTACCTTTCATCTACAAATGATCGAGAGCAGACAGGTTATGAAAGTGTGGCGGTTCTTGCGCCATCGATGGCCTTCCTTGCGTCCGATCCACGGGGTATCCATAGCGACCGATGACGAGACTCGCGTTCAACCGCCTGCTGCACGCCGATTGGAGCCGGTCAAGTGGTAAGCGCTGGGCAGCAGAGGCGAGAAGGGATGACAAGCACTGGCGTGTTTCGGCACCGCGCCGAGTGGGCGACATCGATGCCTGGTTGTCGACACTGCTGGAAGAGAATGCGGGCACGACACTCGTTGGTTTCGATTTCCCCATCGGCGTGCCGGCCAGCTGGGCCTGGCAGGCGGGTATCGGTGATTTCAGCGATCTGCTCAGTCAGCTTGCCGATCACCAGTGGCCAGACTTTTTCACCGTCGCCGAATATCCCGATGAGATCGCGCTCGGGCGACCCTTCTATCCCCGTCGGTCTCGACGTGGAGTGCGCCAGGCGGAACTCATTCAGGCGCTGGGTGCCGTCGATTTCGATGACCTGCGCCGCGAGTGCGAGCGACGAACCCCGGGTCGCCGTCCCTGTCCGCTGTTCTGGACGCTGGGCGCCAACCAGGTGGGCAAGGCCGCCATTGCCGGCTGGCGCGAGGTGCTCATGCCGGCCCGTGCCCGAGGGGCAGCGCTCTGGCCGTTCGATGACGATCTTGAAACGTTGGCTGTGTGTTCTCATTCCGTGCTGTGTGAAACCTGGCCGACATTGGTTGCGCATTTACTGGGTGTCGGGATGGAGGCGGGGCAGAGCAAGCGCCGTCAACGGGATCGGGCTATCCAGGGGCAACAATTGCTGGAATGTAATCGATCTTGCGTGCTGGATAGCGATGCCGGTGAGCGGCTTGCGGATGGTTTTGGCCCCGGCGCTGGTGGTGAGGATCCCTACGATGCCATGCTGGGGTTGTTGATGATGGTCGAGGTCGCGGAAGGACGACTGGCGTCGGCGTTCCGGCTGACGCCATGGCAGCGCAATCTGGAGGGTTGGATCCTGGGGCTCAGCCAATGAATTGATGACACTTGCTTCCCAGAGACATTTATCCCAGAAACATCGTCACGCTGGCAGCGTCACAAAAACGCTCGGGCACTTCCATTCTCTGGGAGCACCCGAGTGTCCGTTTGCCGATATCACGTCAGGTCGAAGCGGTCCGCGTTCATCACCTTGTTCCAGGTGCGAACGAAGTCTTTCACGAACTTCTCTTGCGCGTCGTCCTGGGCGTAGACCTCAGTCAGTGCGCGCAGCTGAGAGTTGGAGCCGAAGATCAGGTCCACCCGGGTGCCGGTCCACTTCACCTCACCCGTCTTGCGGTCACGGCCCTCGAACACGTCGGCGTCAGCCGAGATCGGCGTCCACTCGGTGTTCAAGTCGACCAGGTTCACGAAGAAGTCGTTGGTGAGTGTCTCGGGACGCTGGGTGAACACACCGTGCTGTGCCTGGCCGACGTTCGCATTCAGCGCTCGCATGCCGCCCACTAGCACGGTCATTTCCGGTGCACTCAGCCCCAGCAGTTGCGCCTTGTCGATCAGCATTTCTTCGTCGGAGACGGTGAATGCGGTCCGGCGGTAGTTGCGGAACCCGTCGGCTTCCGGTTCGAGAGGCTTGAAGGAGTCGACATCGGTCTGCTCCAGCGTGGCGTCGGTGCGCCCCGGCGCAAACGGCACCTCGACATGATGCCTGGCATCTTTTGCCGCCTTCTCGATGGCGGCACCACCGCCGAGGACGATCAGGTCGGCGAGGGACACTTTCTTGTTGCCGGACTGAGCGCTGTTGAAGGCCTCCTGGATATCCTCGAGTGTCTGAAGCACTTTCGCCAGCTGATGGGGTTGGTTGGCTTCCCAGTCCTTTTGCGGCGCCAGGCGGATGCGAGCGCCGTTGGCGCCACCGCGCATGTCGGAGCCACGAAAGGTGGAAGCGGACGCCCAGGCGGTCGCGACCAGTTCAGACACAGACAGACCGGAGGCGAGAATCTTGCCCTTGAGGTCGGCAATGTCCCGGGAATCGACCAGCTCGTGATCCACCGCCGGTACCGGGTCCTGCCAGATCAGATCCTCCGCCGGGACTTCCGGGCCGAGGTAGCGCACCTTCGGGCCCATGTCTCGGTGGGTCAGCTTGAACCAGGCACGAGCAAAGGCGTCCGCAAATTCTTCTGGGTTCTTATGGAAGTGTTCACAGATTTTCCGGTAGGCCGGATCTTCCCGCATCGCGATATCGGCGGTGGACATCATGATCGGCACGCGCTTGGATGAGTCTTCCGGGTCCGGGGCCATGTCCCTTCCCGTGAGGCCCTTCGGTTGCCATTGATTGGCACCGGCCGGGCTCTTGGTCAGCTCCCACTCGTAACCGAACAGCATATCGAAGTAGCTCATGTCCCACCGGGTTGGGGTCGGTGTCCAGGCGCCTTCGAGTCCACTGGTGATGGCGTCGCGACCTTTACCGCTCGCGTAGCTGCTGATCCAGCCCAGGCCCATGTTTTCCATCGGAGCGGCTTCTGGCTCTGGACCCACATGGGATGGATCACCGGCGCCGTGGGTTTTACCGAAGGTATGACCACCGGCGGTCAGGGCAGCCGTCTCGTAGTCGTTCATCGCCATGCGGGCAAACGTCTCGCGGATGTCTCGGGCGGAGGCAAGGGGGTAGGGATTGCCGTCCGGGCCTTCCGGATTTACGTAGATCAGGCCCATCTGCACGGCGGCCAGCGGGTTTTCGAGTTCCCGATCACCGCTGTAGCGGCTGTTAGGCTTGTCACTCGTGGCCAGCCATTCCTTTTCTGCCCCCCAGTAGATATCTTCTTCCGGTTGGTAGATATCGGCGCGGCCCCCAGCAAAACCAAAAGTCTTGAATCCCATGGATTCCAGCGCCACATTACCGGTCAGGATGAAGAGATCGGCCCAGGAGAGCTTGTTGCCATACTTCTGCTTGATCGGCCACAGCAGGCGATGCGCCTTATCCAGATTGCCATTGTCCGGCCAGCTGTTGATGGGTGCGAAACGCTGATTGCCGGTGCCCGCTCCGCCGCGACCGTCACCGATGCGGTAAGTGCCGGCGCTGTGCCAGGCCATGCGAATAAAGAACGGGCCATAATGACCATAGTCCGCCGGCCACCAGTCCTGGGAGTCGGTCATCAGGGCTTCGAGATCTTGCTTCACCGCCGCGAGGTCGAGCGTCTTGAATGCTTCTGCATAGTCGAAATCCTCGCCCATCGGGTTGGACGTCGGGGAGTGCTGATGAAGGATATTGAGGTTCAACTGGTTCGGCCACCAGTACTGGTTTGCCGTACCGTTGCCACCCATCCTGGTCTGAGCCCCGTGCATGACCGGGCACTTGCCTGCGGTCTTGGCGTTACTCCCATCCATGTCTCTCTCCTATTGTTGTTGCGATAATGGAGTAATCTCTATAGGGATAAACATACACCCGGCTCAAACATTAACTCAGGTTATTTTAAATATCGTTTCGAAAGTTTTTGACTATTGTCGGCATCATGGACGAAGAATGCCGCTTCATGGTACCAACACGCTCCTGTTATCCCATCTGGACACAACCTATGTCGGACAAGTATTGCTTCATGGACGAGCCCTCAAGGCCTTGCCAATGTGGTTCAATGACATTTCATAGGCCGGTTTCGGCGGTGGGCGAGCAATGAAAAAAGCGCTGCGAATCTATCTTGATGCTTCGCTGATCCTGAGGGTCAGCATCGCCCTCGTGCTCGGGGTGATCGTTGGGCTGCTGGGCGGACAGGCCGCTGCCGACTGGCTGGCGCCGTTCGGCGATCTGCTGTTGCGGCTCTTGAAGTTTCTCATCGTGCCGATCGTGCTGTTCACGCTCATGGTCGGTATCAATCAGGCGAACCTCGGCAGTATGGGGCGCATGGGTCGCAAGCTGTTTGCCTATTATGTCGCCACCTCCGCGTTGGCGATCGTCGTCGGGCTTGCCGTTGCCACGCTGTTCGAGCCGGGGAGTGGCCTGAGGCTGGACGAAAACGCCCAGATCGAGGTGCCCGAGGATCCGGGTGTTGCTCAGGTTCTATTGGGCATCGTGCCGGATAACATTGTGTCGGCCTTCGCCGAGATGAATCTGCTGGGTATCATCTTCACGGCGTTCGTTTTTGGTATTGCGCTTCTGAAGCTGCGTACCTCCGAAACTCATGGCGAGCTTGGCGAGCATCTTTACAAGACGATCAACGGCCTCAATGAAGTCACCCTGAAGGTCATGGCCGGTGTGTTGCATTACGTGCCCATCGGGGTCTTTGCGATCGTTGCCGAGACCGTTGGTAAACAGGGGATGAACACGATCCTGTCATTGGGCGATATGGTGGCGGTGCTCTATATTGCGCTGGCCGTTCAATTCGTTCTTTACTGTGTGCTGATGCGTCTGTTCGGGGTGCAGTTAAAAAGCTTTTTTCGCGAGGCACGTACGCCCATGGCGACGGCATTCGCGACCCAGAGCAGCTCCGGCACGCTGCCGCTCACGCTCGATGCCGCTCGGCGCTTGGGATTGCCGCGTGCGCTGTATGGATTCAGTTTACCACTGGGCGCCACCATCAATATGGATGGCGCGGCGATCCGCATCGCGATCTCCGCTGTCTTTGCGGCGAACGTGGTGGGCGTCCCGCTGGATCTCATGAGCATGATTGAGATCGTGCTGATCGGTACGCTCACCTCGATCGGAACCGCCGGGGTACCGGGCGCTGGTATCGTCATGATTGCCACCGTCTTTTCCCAGGTGGGTCTGCCGATCGAGACGGTGGCGTTGCTGACGTCCATCGATGCCCTCGTCGGCATGGGGGCTACGGGGCTCAACGTGACCGGCGATCTGGTCGGGTCGTCGATCATCGCACGCACCGAGCGTAAGCATGAGTCAGCGCCCGAAAGCTCGGTGTGCGAGTCGGCCGTCTAGCATGGCGTGCTAGGGTGATGCCACGCTACACAGCATGCTGGCACTTCCGGAGTTTGCGCTAAGCAATATGTCATATCCGCTGATATCCAGTCATGAAAGCCTGCCACCTTGCGGTCGATGAGCGCCTTACATTGACCGCAAGGTGATATCGGCCATTATTTTGAGTAAATACTCCATGCAATCCATGTCAATTACGGCAGTGGCCCGCGCTTCACGTCCGAGCTTTCTGATATTGGCGCCGCTGTGCGTGCTGCTGGGAGTGAGCCTTGCGGCCAACCAGCCCATCACCCTTCATGGAGTCGATGTCGCACTGGTGCTGATCGGTGGGCTGCTGGCCCATGCCGGGGTCAACCTGCTCAACGAATACGACGATTTCCACTCTGGGCTGGATCTCATCACGCGCCGCACGCCCTTTTCTGGAGGTAGCGGTGCCTTGCCGGAGCATCCGTCCGCGGCCCCTCAGGTATTGATAGTGGCCATTGCCACGCTCGTCGGCATAGCAGCGATCGGTATGTATTTTCTATGGCAGCGTGGCTGGCCGATGCTCATTATTGGCTTGAGCGGCGTGTTCCTGATGGTCGCCTACACCCGCTGGCTGACCCGTTCGCCGCTATGGTGCCTGCTGGCGCCGGGGTTGGGCTTCGGGCCGATCATGGTATTGGGAACCCTGGTGGCCCTCGGGGGGCACATCGATGCTGTGGCACTGACAGTTTCAGCGGTGACATTGCTGCTGGTCAGTGAGCTGCTGTTAATCAATCAATTCCCCGATGTGGAAGCCGATCGTCGCATCGGTCGTCGCCATTTGCCCATCGTGCTGGGCTTGCCCATCGCCTCGCGATGGGTGGCGGGACTGCTACTCGGTGCTTTTGCGCTAATCGCCTTGGGGCAACTGAGTAATCTGATGCCTATGGACGCTTGGCTGGCCTGGCTAATGCTTCCCGCTGCGCTATGGATCGCCCTGCGATTGCCCCGAGCATTGAAGGATGAGGTGGCGTTGCAGCAAACATTGAGTGTCAACGTGGCGACACTTTTGACGACTCTTATGTTGCTATCGGCTGGCTTGTGGTTGGGGTGACTGGATTAGCGTGGCCGGGCTCGGCTCAATGTTTATCCGATGGTATTCACAAGCAATGTTGGGCGCATTGGTAATGGGCAAGAAAAGCGATGAAATCTCCCGATAGTATGGATAAACAAGGGCTATGGGCTGAGCCCTCATAGGCAAGTATGGAACACGCGCAATAGCGCTGCACGTCTTGCCTGGCAATATTCCTCGCTGATCTGGCACCCGGGAGCGTGTGCTACCCAGCAGAGGCCTTGGGGCCATCCAAGGCGCATCAGGCCGCTAGACAGCAACTGGGTTTTCCATCTATACCTCCCAACACGCATTGGATATATGCGCCACTAAAATTGTCTCTGTGCATCAGAGGCCTTAAGCGTAGATATTCATGCTAGCTTTGACTAAGCGTGGTAGTTCCTGTCACGCGCGCCATCGAAAAGGGAGATCACCATGGCAAATGATAATCGTAAGCCCACAACCACGGATGCGGGCATTCCTGTCGCGAGCGATGAACGCTCGCTATCCGTCGGTCCGGATGGTCCCATCGTGTTGCACGATCACTACCTGATCGAGCAGATGGCCCAGTTCAATCGGGAGCGCATCCCCGAGCGTCAACCTCACGCCAAGGGCAGCGGCGCTTTCGGTCATTTCGAGACCACCGAAGACGTTAGCCAATACACTAAGGCCGCATTGTTCCAGCCGGGCACCAAGACCGATATGCTGGCACGCTTTTCCACCGTTGCCGGTGAGCGCGGTAGCCCCGATACCTGGCGCGATCCGCGCGGTTTTTCGCTGAAGTTCTACACCAGCGAAGGCAACTACGACATGGTGGGCAACAACACGCCGGTGTTCTTCATGCGCGATCCCATGAAGTTCCAACACTTCATTCGCTCTCAGAAGCGGCGAGCCGACAACAACCTGCGTGACCACGATATGCAGTGGGACTTTTGGACGCTGTCGCCGGAAACCGCTCACCAGGTGACTTGGCTGATGGGGGATCGTGGCATTCCCAAGACCTGGCGCCATATGAACGGCTACACCAGCCATACTTACATGTGGGTAAATGCCCAAGGTGAACGCTTCTGGGTCAAGTATCACTTCAAGACGGATCAGGGTATCGAATTCCTGACCCAGGCAGATGCCGACCGGTTGGCCGGCGAGGACAGCGACTATCACATGCGTGACCTGTTCGGTGCCATTGCAGAGGGTAATCATCCGAGCTGGACCCTGTATGTGCAGGTCATGCCCTTCGAGGAGGCCAAGACCTACCGGCTCAATCCCTTCGATCTGACCAAGGTATGGCCTCACGAGGATTATCCGCTGATCAAGGTCGGCAAGATGACTCTAGATCGCAATCCGACGGACAATCACGCCGAGATCGAGCAGGCTGCCTTCGAACCCAACAACTTGGTGCCAGGCATCGGGCTTTCGCCGGACAAGATGCTGCTGGCTCGTGGCTTCTCTTACGCCGATGCCCACCGTGCTCGTTTGGGAGCCAATTACAAGCAGATTCCGGTGAATGCGCCCACCGCACCGGTGCACAGCTACTCCAAGGATGGTGCCATGCGCATCAACAAGGTTTCCGATCCGGTGTATGCGCCCAACAGCAAGGGCGGCCCGGCAGCGGACCCGGAGCGCTACCCGGAGGATACGACCTGGTACGCCGACGGCGAATTGATGCGTGCCGCCTATACCCTGCGTGAAGATGACGACGATTTCGGCCAGGCCAATGCGCTGATCAATCAGGTGATGGATGACGCCGCGCGCGAACGACTGGTCAACAACGCAGCGGGGCATATCAAGGATGGTGTGAAAGAACCCGTGCTGTCCCGCGTATTCGAATACTGGAAGAATATCGATAAGGATATCGGTGCGCGCATTGAGAAAGCCGTGAAGGAAGGCTGATCGCTTTTCACTCAGGCAAGTTTCAGGCCTGTTCACTGCAAGGTGAGCGGGCCTTTTTGTTGCTAATGTTTGTTGAGTACCGCAGCAAGCTCGAGGATCGGGAGGACAAGCGAATGTCGGATACGATGCGCACACTGGTCGTGAAGGGAGATGAGCTGAAGCCCTGGCTGAGGGATGTCGCGGATCTTCGTATAGGAGTCTTTCGCGACTTTCCTTATCTTTATGATGGCTCGCGGGACTACGAACAGGACTATTTGCGTACCTATACCGAGACAGACACGTCGATCTGTGTGCTTGCGCTGGACGGTGAGCGAGTGGTGGGGGCCTCCACAGGCCTGGCAATGGCAGATGAGACCAAGGAGTTTCGTCAGCCCCTTTGCGATGCCGGCTGGGATGTCGAATCGATTTTTTACTGTGCCGAATCCACTCTGTTGCCCGAGTATCGTGGGCGGGGGTTGTATCGGGCCTTTTTCGACGAACGCGAGGCCCATGCGCGCCGCCTAGGTAAACGAATGAGTGTGTTCTGTGCGGTACAGCGTCCCGCCGATCATCCGTTGCGACCGGTCGGTTATCAGCCGCTGGATAGCATCTGGCAGCATTTTGGTTACCAGCCAATACCTCATACGATGGCCACCTTTCGCTGGAAAGACATCGATCAAGTGCAGGAAACCGACAAGAATTTGCTGTTTTACCAAAAAATGCTGTAGTTCCCATGATGTGAATGAAAGGGTTGTCGGCACCTGAGTTTATCGATGACTGCAATTCAATGGCGTCGTGCAACACGTTCTACGACAGAGCCTTTAGATCGACGATATTTTCTGACAAATCACACGGAGAAATGATGAGCAATACCCAAGACACCGCCAGTACCCAAGGAGAGCGACGCTTCTTCGGCCATCCTTGGCCACTTGCCACGTTATTCGGTATGGAGGTGTGGGAGCGCTTCTCCTTTTACGGGATGCAGGCGATCCTGCTCATCTATCTCTATTACGAGACGGCCCAAGGTGGACTAGGCATCCGCCAGCCCGTTGCCATCGGTATCGTCGGGGCCTATGGCAGCGGTGTTTATCTAGCGGCAATTCTTGGGGGCTGGTTCGCCGATCGAGTGTTCGGCGCGGAACGCACGCTTTTCTACTCCGGCATCATTGTCATGCTGGGGCATATCGCCTTGGCGATTTTACCCGGCGTGTATGGCGTCACCACGGGTCTTATCCTCGTGGCCCTCGGCAGTGGCGGTGTCAAATCGACCTGTTCATCGCTGGTCGGTTCATTATATGAAGCCGGGAGTCCAAGGCGCGATGCTGGCTTTTCGATCTTTTATCTCGGTATCAATATAGGCGGGTTCGTCGGGCCACTGCTGACAGGGCTGCTGCAGCAGAACGCCGGCTTTCACTATGGCTTCGGTATTGCCGCTATCGGTATGGCGATTGGGCTCTTCCAATACGCCCAGGGGCGCAAGTTGCTTCCTGACTCCCAACGAAAACCCCCAATGCCGCTGGAGGCCGGAAGCGCCAAATATCATGTCGCGGGCGGTGTCATCGCCATCGCAATGCTATTACTGGCCATTAGCCTAGGCTGGGTTCGCGCCGACAACCTGGCGGACGTATTGCTGGGCATTATTGCGATCGTGTCCGCCATTTATTTCTATATCATTTTGCGTTCGAGTCGAGTCACTCCGGAAGAGCGCCGTCGGGTCTATGCCTTTGTTCCGCTGTTTCTGACCAGCGCGGTTTATTGGGCACTGTATAGCCAGTCCTACACCGTGATCACAGCGTTCTTCGATCAGCGAGTGGATCGCACGCTCTTTGGTTGGACAGTTCCAGTAGGTTGGCTGGTATCGATTCAGGCGCTGTCCGTCATCGTTTTCTCCGGTGTCTTTGCCTGGCTATGGACGACTCTCGGGAAGCGCCAGCCATCCTCCACAGCCAAGTTCATCATCGCAATGGTCATCATCGGACTCACTTTCCTGGGGTATCTTCCTTATCTCGGCGCCCAGGGGGAAAGCATGCCATTGATCATGTTGGTCATTTTGCTGATCGGCTTTACTGCCTCGGAGCTATGCCTGTCGCCCATTGGGCTTTCGGTATCCACCAAACTGGCCCCTGGCGCTTTTCAAACCCAGATGCTTGCGCTGTTTTTCATGTCCCTGGCGCTTGGATTTGCCGCAGGGGGCAAGCTGGGCACGTTTTATACAGAAGAGACGGAAGTGGGCTACTTCATCGCCATGGCGGTAATCGGGATGTTGACCGCTGTCTTGCTGTTGGTGTGTCTTCCCTTTATCAGGCGGGCGACTCAAGGCGCGGACTGAGAGCCTGTCCACGGTCTACTGCACTCGCTGATGGAGCCTTTCACCATGGAAATTGACGACTATCGCTTTTCCGGATTGCATGTCACCGATCATCATCTGGAGGTGCCGCTCGACTGGATGAATCCGGATGATGGCAGGATTATCTCCGTCTTCTTTCGGGAGATCTGCGATCCTGTGCAAAAAGACGCTCAACTTCCGCTGCTGGTGTTTCTTCAAGGAGGGCCCGGCGGCAAATCTCCCAGGCCCACCTCGAACGGCCCCGGTTGGCTATTGGAAGCAGTAAAGAAATACCGGGTCATTCTGCCGGATCAACGCGGCACCGGCCGAAGCAGCCGAATCACCGGTACCACCATGGAGGCGATGAATGATGCCCAGGCGGCCGCTGACTATCTTTCCCATTTCGACGCCCATGCCATTGTCTCGGATCTGGAACACATCAGGAAAAATGCCTATCAGGGCGCGTGCTGGGAAACCCTGGGGCAAAGCTACGGCGGCTTTCTGACCTTGACCTATCTTTCCTATGCACCACAAGGTCTTACGAAATGCTATATCGCCGGGGGCATTCCCAGCCTGTCCCCCAATGCTGACGAAGTCTATCGGCGCACCTATCCTCAGGTGGCAAAGAAGATGCGGGCCTACTACGCGCGCTTTCCCTCGGACGCGCAAAAGCTCAACGATATTGCCGATCATATTCAAGCCAATGAGCCTCGCTTGCCCAATGGGGACGTGCTTACGGTCCGGCGTTTTCAGAGCCTGGGGCTCATGATCGGCATGGGAGACGGAGCGGAGCGGCTTCATTGGTTGATAGAAGAGGCTTTCGTCGATGAGCAAAAAAGCGAACTGAACCGTCATTTCCTCAATGAGGTGATGATGTTGACAGGCTTTGATGAAAATCCGTTGTTCGCCGCTCTGCATGAGCACATTTATGCATCGCCGGGTGCGCAGTGCGCCTGGTCGGCAGAGCGCGAACGACAGCGGCATCCTGAATTTTCCGAGGATCATCGACCCCTTTATCTGACCGGGGAGATGATCTATCCGTGGATGTTCGAGGAGATAAGCGCTCTGAGGTCTTTCAAGGATGCAGTCAACGCGCTTGCCCATAAACCGCTGCCCAGGGCCTTCTATGATCGAGAGCGACTGGCGCACAACACTGTGCCGGTAGCCGCCGCCATTTACTACGATGATATGTACGTCGATGTGGAGCTATCGCTGCCGACCGCCGAGGTGGTCGATAATCTGACCTATTGGCTGACCAACGAATTCGAACACGACGGCCTGCGGCAGGATTCAAAGGTCTTCAAGAAGCTGCAGTCTCTTGTGCAGAATCGGTAATTTTGGTCGACACTGATCTCGGTGCTACAACAATAACCACCGTTTGTCGGAACAGGACGTCACCATGATTGCCTTGCGTTTGATTGTCTTCGGGTTTTTTGCATTTACTCTGGTGGGCTGCGGCGAAACGGCCAAGTTGCCGGTATCCGCCGGTACCGGGCCCAACCCGCAGCTACCCGAGCCCAATGAGACATTGATACCGACGGTGAATATTGCTCCGGCCACGGGATGGCCGTCCGGCGCCAAGCCGACGGCCATCGAGGGTGCCGAGGTGACCGCGTTTGCCGATGGGCTCGATCATCCACGCTGGCTCTATGTGCTACCCAATGGCGATGTCTTGGTGGCGGAAACCAACCGTCCGCCCAAGGAGGCGGGCGGCATCAGAGCCTGGGTCATGGGCTGGTTCATGAAGCGGGCCGGTGCCGGTGGCGAAAGTGCCGATCGCATCACCCTGTTGAGAGATGCCGATGCCGATGGGGTGGCGGACCAGCGCTCGATCTTTCTCGAAGGCTTGCATTCGCCTTTCGGCATGGCGCTGGTTGGCAACGACTTCTATGTGGCCAATACGGACGCGGTGGTGCGCTTTCCCTATCAGGAAGGCCAGACGCTGATCACCGCACCGGGACAGAAGGTCGTCGATCTGCCGGCAGGTCCGATCAATCATCACTGGACCAAGAGCCTGATAGCGAGTCCGGACGGTGGCAGGCTCTATGTCGGGGTGGGCTCCAATAGCAACGTGGGCGAGAACGGGTTGGAAAACGAGGAAGGCCGCGCAGCGATCTGGGAGATCGATCCCGAAAGCGGCAAACACCGGGTCTTCGCCTCGGGGCTGCGTAATCCGGTGGGTATGACCTGGCAACCCGAGAGCGGCGCGCTCTGGGTGGCGGTCAACGAGCGGGATGAGCTGGGCAGCGATCTGGTGCCGGATTACATGACCTCCGTTCAAGACGGCGGCTTCTATGGCTGGCCCTTCAGCTATTACGGTCAGCACGTGGATGAGCGGGTAAAGCCGCAAAAGCCCGATCTCGTCGCCAGTGCCATCGTGCCGGATTACGCCCTCGGGCCGCACACCGCGTCCTTGGGTCTGACTGCCGCGGAAGGCAATCGTCTGCCCGAACGGTTCAGCGATGGCATGTTCGTCGGCCAGCACGGCTCCTGGAATCGCAAGCCCCGCAGCGGCTACAAGGTGATCTTCGTACCCTTTGAGAACGGCATGCCCGCCGGCGAGCCGGTCGATGTATTGACCGGGTTCCTCGACGAGGAGGGTAAGGCGCAAGGCAGGCCGGTGGGTGTGGCCATCGATCAGCGGGGTGGATTGCTGGTGGCGGACGATGTGGGCAACGTTATCTGGCGGGTGAGTGATGGGGGTAAAAACAGGTAGGCTTCTGGCTATGGAAGAGCTCACTTTGATCGCTGTTCACTGACGGTCAGCATCTCTTGCATATTTTATGACAACAGGGATGGCAACCATGATCCACACCATCGAATGCCGGTGCGGTAATCTGAAAGGCACGCTCGGGCCCGTCAATAACTTCATTCATTGCGTGTGCTATTGCACGGATTGTCAGGCGTTTCCCCGTTTCCTGGATCGGGAAAACGAGGTGCTCGACGCCGACGGTGGTACCGAACTCGTCCAAACCACCCCGGATAATGTGACGTTCAATGAAGGTACCGACAATCTGGCCTGCTTGCGGTTGACGCCAAAAGGGCTGCTACGCTGGTATGCCAGCTGTTGCAACATGCCTATTGCGAATACCCCGTCAAACTACAATATGCCTTTCGTGGGATTGATCCATGCGTGTCTGCGGCCTGAATCGGGCTTTCTGGACTCTTCTCTAAATGAGGCTTTCGGCCCGGTGCGCATGCGGGTATTTACCAAATCCGCGCTGGGGGAGCCCAAGCCTTCGTCCCAAGGCCTGCTTGGCTGTGGCGCCCAGGCGGCTGGCATGATTACCAAGGCTCGTCTCGATGGACGCTACAAACAGACACCTTTCTTCCATGCGCAGTCCGGTAAGTGTGTGGTCACCCCGACAATACTCAGCGAGCAGGAATTGAAGAGTGCAAAGACACCGTCCAACTAGACGGATATGAAAAGGAGTTGAATCATGCGACTGCAACTGGCCACCTGGCAGGAAGTGGAGGCCTACCTCCAGCGCTCCACGGGCATCATCATGCCCATCGGCTCCACCGAACAGCACGGGCCCAACGGGCTGGTAGGTACCGATGCGATCTGCCCCGAGGCGATTGCCTGGGCCTTGGGTGAGCGCCATGATGTCTTGATCGGACCGACCCAGAACCTGGGCATGGCGCAGCATCATCTGGCCTTTCCGGGCACCGTCAGCCTGCGCCCCAGCACGCTGATCGAGGTGCTGCGGGATACTGTGAGCTCCTTGGCGCATCACGGCTTCACTCATGTGTTCTTCCTCAACGGCCACGGTGGCAATATCGCCACGGTGAATGCGGCCTTTGCCGAAATCTTGTCCGAGAGAAGCCTGTCCGAGCGCAGCCTGGGTGGGCAGCCGAATGGCGATCTGCAACTGACACTGTTCAACTGGTTCATGGGACGGCGTGGGCGCGAGATCGCCAAGGAGCTCTATGGCGATGCGGAAGGTGGCCACGCTACGCCTTCCGAGGTGTCACTGTCCTGGGCGGCCTATCCCGAGGCGGTCAAGGAAGCGGCCATGTCGCCCCATGTGGCTCCCGAGGGAAGCGCCCAATGCGATGCCTTGACCTTCCGAAAGCGCTTTCCGGATGGCCGCATGGGGTCGGCGCCGTCCTTGGCCTGCGTCGAGCACGGCCAGCGCTTCCTGGAAGCTGGGGTGGAAGATGCGTTAGAGGCGTATCGTGCTTTTTTGAGCTAGATGAATTCTGTCAAAGATCACACATTCCAAGAGATGATGTTTACAACGGAGCCAACATGACGTCCATTGCCAGGTCCATCATTGCCGTACTGGTCTTCGCTACATCAAGCTTCGCTGTTGCCGAATCCGATAATCCGGACCAGCAAAGATATCCGGATGTCGTCGGCGTTGAGGCCATGTCCAGCGGCGAGAATCGCTTCGATTTCGACGTCACCGTGTCCTCACCCTACGATTCCACCAAGCGCTATGCGGATGCCTTTCGCGTCATGAGCGACGATGGCGACGTGTATGGTGTACGCGAATTGCTGCATGACCATGCAGATGAGCAGCCGTTTACACGACGCCTGTCTGGTGTCGATATTCCGCCGGAGGTGCGGGGCGTGATCGTACAGGCGCGGGACCAGGTTCACGGCTACGGCGGCGAGACCATGAGGGTCGAATTGCCCCGACGATGACTTCGGCTCATACCTCGGCGTTGTGATAGACGTTCTGAACGTCGTCCAGGTCGTTGAGCAGATCGAGGAGCTTCTCGAACATCGCCACGTCGTCGCCTTCCAGTGGCGTAGTGGTCTGCGGCAGAAACTGAATCTCGTCAATTTCGAAGTCGACTTCGCCGAAGGCGTCGATCAGTGCCTGCCTGGTCTTGGCATATTCGGTATGGGGGGCGAACACGGTCAGGCGGCCGGCTTCGTTTTCGATATCCGTGACGTCCACATCCGCGTCCATCAACGCCTCCAGTACGGCGTCTTCGTCGTTGCCGGCAAAAGCGAACACAGCGCAATGATCGAACAGATGGCTGACGCTGCCCGGCGTACCGATCTTGCTCTTGGTCTTGGTGAAACAGCCTCGCACATCACCGAAGGTGCGATTGGGGTTATCGGTCAGGCACTCGACGATCACCATGCAGCTACCGGGCCCAAAGCCTTCGTAGCGGGCCGGAGAGAAGTCCTCGCCGCCGGTACCAGCGGCCTTGTCCAACGCCTTGTCGATGACGTGGGAGGGCACCTGATCCTTCTTGGCACGATCGATCAGGCCACGAAGAGTCAGATTGCTCGCGGGATCGGTGCCACCGGCCTTGGCGCAGACGTAAATCTCGCGACCGTATTTACTGTACACCTTGGTCTTGGCGTCGGCCGTCTTGGCCATGGATTCCTTACGGTTCTGGAAGGCCCTGCCCATGTTGCGTTCCTGTGACGTCGTGTTCGAAAGTTGGATTTTACGCAACGACGGAAACAGGGAACAGGGTTATTTACGCGGTAAGTCCTGAAGAGAATCTTGAAGAGGATCTTGAAGAAAGTCTCGATAGACGTCCCCGACCGGCCGGTCGGGGACGTGTTGGCGAGTAACGTGGGTAAAGAACGTACCTTCAGTCCAGCTGTTCCTGATTGCCGATACGCGCGAGCATTTCCGTGAACATCTGGATATCCAGCATCAGGTTATCCACCTTCTTGAACTCGTTGGCGGTGTGGCCGGTGTATTCCTCACCCGGCATGGAGGGGCCGAAGTTGACGGCGTTGGGCAACTGCTTGGCGGTGGTGCTGCCGGCGGAGGAGATCGGCTCTGCTTTTTGTCCCGTGGTATCACCGAAGATATTGAGCAGGGTCTGCAGCCACTCACCGCTGGGATCGCGTAGCATCCAGTCGCTGATTTCCACCTCGACGTTCATGTCCTGAGCGTTCTGTTCCGCATAGGCCTTGAGTTTGTCTTCAATGGTCTGGGCCAGTTCTTCCACGGATTGCTCGCCCTTGGGAGCACGCACGTTGACCGCTACCCGAAGCTTATCACCTTGCTCTTCCAGGTAGGTGGGGGTGAGGGTCAAGGGGCCCATGAAGTCGTGACTATAGCCGACATCCAGTTTCTCGCCCTGAAAATCCAGGCCGTAGTTGTCGTCAATATAATGAATGGCCTGGGCATAGTGATTGTCTTGAAAGTCAATGTCGGATTCCGCTAATAGACCCGCCATGCGCGGCACCGGATTGACCCCGGACTGTGGTCGAGAGGAGTGAGCGGACTGCCCCTTGACCGTCAGGGTGACGGTATCATCCATGACGTCCGTGGAAACCTCGAAGTCGCCACCATTGTCACCCGCGTAGGCCTGGCCCTGGGCCTGCAGTTTCTTGCTCAGCCCCTCGGGATCGTCACTTTGAATGGTGGCGATCGAAGTGGAGGGGATCTGATTGGTGGCTAGCCCGCCGGTGATCTTGGTAATGACCGGGTTTTCGTCCCTCGGCTCGACCATGGGAAAGTAGGCATCGATGGTGCCGAAGCCCTTTTCCGCGGTGATCGCCGGGTAGCCGCTGTCGAGCACGATATTATAGGCGGGCAGGTCGGCGTGTTCCTTGTAGTACTCGAACCCCTCGCCGCCGGTCTCCTCCGTGGTTTCGATCATCAGCCGGATACTGCGTTTGAGCGGGACATCGTTCTCCTCGATGGCCTTCATGGCGTAGAGCGAGGCGGCAATGGAGGCCTTATCGTCCTCGGTGCCCCGGCCGTAGATCTTGCCGTCCTTGATCGTGGTGGTGAAGGGATCGAGTTGCGTGCCGTCCTCCAGGACCCAGTCTGCAGGGTTGGCAGGGACGGTATCGCTGTGGGTCAGAATACCGAAGGCCTCATCGCTACTGCCCGGGAGCGTCACCTCGAAAATGCGGTTATCGACATTGCGAAATTCCAGTCCGAATGCCTCGGCCTTGGCCTTGACCAGCTCTCCGAACTCGGCAATACCCGGGTTTTCGTGTTGAGGAGTATCGCCTTGCTTGCCGGTGCGAATGGCCACCATGTCACTCAACAGGTCAACGACGTCATCACCGTAGTGCAGGCGGGTGTATAGCCCCAGCAGACGATAAACGTTGATGAAGTCCGTCCCTTCGAGGGTTTCATCTTGACGATAGCGATCAATCGCGCTCTTCAGGGCATCGTTGTCGGTCTCGCCTTGCACCTGCTCGAGAAAGTCCTCGAAGCTGTCGAAGGACGTCTCGGCGTAGGTTTGCTGCAGGTTCTGTAGGGTGTCGCGCTTGATGCTTTCTGTCGTATCCGCAGCGCTGATCGGCCCCGCCATGCTCAAGGCGAGGGCCGAAACAGTGAACATCGAGAGGGGTTTGTTCATGAGGGTTGTCCTTTTCCTATGAGTTGCGCAAAAAATAGGCATGGAATATCGCTCGATCCGCCTCCGCTAATCATAGTTTCTAATATTCGATCCTGCAGCCCAGAGTCGTTAGCGTAGTAGGGTGGTAGGGAAGGAAGATGTGCATAGGCATTTGGGGTATCAACGAATGAAGCAGCCCATTACCGGCTATCACAAGGATGAAGAGGATCATTGGGTGGCGGAGCTGGCCTGCGGTCACTTTCAGCATGTACGCCATACGCCGCCCTGGGTGGTCCGGCCTTGGGTCACGACCGTACAAGGACGAGCGGCAATGCTCGGGTTCGAGCTCGAGTGCGTGAAATGCGAGGCAGGCGCGCCTAGAGATAAGCCATGAACGAAACAGAGACACCCCGTGCCTTGTCCTGGGCTGGATTCTCAACCCCGCATGCGGATCAGCCCTTCCTGAGCACTGGACGCCACCAGTTGGCCCTGCTGGCTGTAGATGCTGCCGCGAGCGAAGCCACGAGCACCGCCCGCCCATGGGCTTTCCATGTCGTACAGCAGCCAGTCGTTGACCTTGACGTCGCGATGGAACCATAGCGCATGATCGAGACTGGCGATCTGCAGCCTTGGGTCGCCAAACTTGATGCCATGCGGTACCAGGCTACTGGTCAGCAGGTTGAAGTCGGAGCTGTAGGCGAGCAGGTAGCGATTGAGGATCGTATCCTCGGGAAGGTCGCCGGCCAGACGAAACCAGAGACGTTTTTGTGGAACGCTCTCATCATCCGGAAAATGCAGGAACTCGATGGGATGGCCCTTGAAGCTGACCACGTCCATTCCCGAGGCCATCAGCTCATCGGGCCTGGATAGGTCGGGCATCGTCGACTGATGATGGAGGCCTTCTTCTTCACCGTGAAAAGAAGCACTGCAAAAGAAAATCGTCTTGCCGTTCTGGATGGCGCTGACGCGCCGGGTAGTGAAGCTGCCGCCGTCGCGCACGCGATCGACCTGATACACGACCGGGCGTTTGGCATCACCGGGGCGCAGGAAGTAGCCGTGCAGGGAATGAACGCGACGTGACGGGTCCACCGTTTGACTGGCCGCGGAGAGTGCCTGCCCAAGTACCTGACCGCCGAACAACTGGGGAAAGCCCAGATCCTGGCTATGGCCGCGGAACAGGTTTTCCTCCAGGGGTTCGAGCCCCAACAAGGTGACGAGGGTATCGAGTGCGTGGGTCATATCGGTATCTCTTTGATTGAATCCTGATGAAACGCTGCGATCATGCTGTGAGAGTATCGGGCTCAAACAGGCGTTTAAACTGTTCGAATGGCGGCAGCATACCGGCTGCAGCATACTGGAGAGCGATGTCATGCGCAGCGACGAATTCTACATGCATCGGGCATTGGATCAGGCCCGGGAAGCGCTGTCTGCCGGTGAGGTGCCGGTGGGCGCAATAGTAGTGGATGCCCAGGGCGATATACTGGGTGCCGGCTACAACGCACCGATTGCCCGCCGCGACCCCAGCGCCCATGCCGAGATTCAGGCACTGCGCGACGCCGCAACCCGCCTTGGCAATTATCGTCTGGATGGCTGCACGCTTTACGTGACGCTGGAACCCTGCATGATGTGTAGCGGCGCGATTATCCATGCCCGCCTGGCGCGGTTGGTCTATGCGGCGCCGGAGCCTCGTACCGGCATGATCGAATCTCGCGCCAATCTCATCGCCCAGCCCTGGCATAACCACACGATCATCGTCGAAGGCGGTGTGCTGGCGGCGCGTTCGAAGCGACTGCTGCAGACGTTTTTCGAGCAGCGACGCGATCAAAGTACCGGTGGCACGATATCGAATAGTTGACTCGTTTCCTGATCGTTCGGTGGGCGCCGATTGATTTGATAGAACTCTTGTTGGCTGCGGCTGACGTAGTTGAGAATCTCGTAATAACGCCGGATGTTACGCACATAGATGACCGGTTCACCACCGCGGGCATAGCCATAACGTCCCTTTGAGTACCATTTGCGTTCCTGCAGAAGCGGTAATGCCTCGCGCACATCGTCCCAACTATAGGGGTCGCCGCCGCGAATATCGGCAATTTTCTGTGCGTCGTAAACATGACCCAGGCCGACATTGTAGGCCGCGAGGGCCATCCAGGTGCGGTCGGGCTCCTTGATTTGCGGTTGCAGCCGTTCCTTCACACTGACCAGATAGCGTGCTCCGCCGTCGATGCTCTGTAGCGGGTCGAGTCGATTCGCGATGCCCACCTGTTTGGCGGTGGATTCGGTCAGCATCATCAGTCCGCGAACCCCCGTGGGGGAGGTCGCCTCAGGCTTCCAGTGCGACTCCTGATATCCTAGCGCCGCCAGCAGTTTCCAGTCGAACCCGGTCTCTCGGGCGGCTTTCTTGAAGGCGCTCTCGTACTGGGGCAGGCGCTTTAGAACATGACGGATGAACAAGCGAGCGCCGACGTACTCGAGATAGTCGTCATGGCCGAAGTAGCGGTCGATCAGCGTATCGAGAGTCCCTTGGCTGCGCAATTCATCGAGAAAGCGATTGGCTTCCTGCAGCAGCGCGAGACCATCTTTTGAGGGAAAGGCCCACACCAGGCTCAACGGCTTGCCAATAGGGAAGGCATCCTCGACACCGGGATAGAACAGGCGGTTGAGCTTGAACTGATGCGCGTAGATGACCGCGGCATCGAGTTTGCCCTGCTCGATCATGTATAAAAGATCGGCGACCTCGAGCCCGGTGGACTCCTGCCAGCTAAGCTTGGGCATGCGGGCCTGCAGTTTACGTAGCGCAGTGCCGGCACCGGAGCCGCGAATAGCCCCTATCTTGAGCCCGGTCAGATCCTCCGGGCCGCGCACCACCGGCAGGCTGCGACGATAGACCACCAGAGGCTGTAGCACGAGTATGGGACGGCTGTAATGGACGCCGGACGAAATCGGCCCCATGGGCAGGGCCGCCGCGCCCACATCCGCCTCGCCTTCGCGGACGGCCGTCAGCACACCGTTGATGCTTTCGGTGGTATCGATAGCCAGACTGACCCCCAGGTGATCCGCGAAACGACGCATCAACTCGAACTCGAAGCCAGTCGGCCCTTGTCTGCCCTGATAGTAGGTGGTCGGGGTATCGCGAGTAATAGCCTGAAGAAAATCCCGCGTGCGAATGTCCTTCAGCAAGGGATCATCCGGCTTCCAGGCGACATTCGGCACCAGGGTCAAGACCAGAATGCTTAGCGAAATTCGCCACCAGCGCGGATCGCGGGTGAAAACCTTGTGCATGCATCTTAATCGACTAGTAAGGAATTCGTACGATACCGTTGGTTCGAGGCGCTGTCATGTCACGCATGTGGTGGATTTCTCGCCGGCCTCGCTTTCCAGTATCATGTGGCCCTCGTTGCCGCCGCTTGCGGCCCCCCATTCGGCTTTCTTCAGAGGCTTTTCCCGAGATGCTCGAACTGCGAGGAGCGCCCGCCCTTTCCGCTTTCCGCCACACCAAGCTGCTGAACACCCTGCAGGAGAGGGTTCCCGAGGTTGACTCTCTCACGGCGGACTATGTCCATTTCATCGATCATGAGGGAGAGTTGGCAGCTGATGCGCGCAGCAAGCTGGAAAGCCTGCTCGCCTATTCCACCCATCCCCAGAGTGGGGAGCACGACAAGCCAAACGCCGCTCGCGGACATCTATTCCTGGTCGTGCCGCGTTTGGGCACTCTGTCGCCCTGGTCATCCAAGGCCACCGACATCGTCCGTAACTGCGGCCTGACTCAGGTGCATCGTATCGAACGTGGCATCGCCTATCGGGTCAATCTGCGAGGTGTGCTGAGCGAGGAGGCGTTTGACGCCATTATCGCCACCTTGCACGATCGCATGACCGAGTCAGTACTGGCCAACGCCTCGGACGCGGTCAAGCTGTTTTCTCATCGAGAGCCGGCGCCGCTGGGGCAGGTGGATGTTCTGAGCGGTGGTCGTACGGCGCTGGAGGTCGCCAATGGCGAACTGGGTCTGGCCCTGGCCGAAGACGAGATCGACTACCTGATGAGGGCCTTCGAGGAGCTCGGCCGTAATCCCAGCGACGTCGAGCTGATGATGTTCGCCCAGGCCAACTCCGAGCACTGCCGGCACAAGATCTTCAACGCCGACTGGGTCATCGACGGCGAAGCGCAACCGCATTCGCTGTTCCAGATGATCAAGCACACCTACGAGTGCGCCGACGGTGACATCCTCTCGGCCTATAGCGACAACGCTGCGGTCATCAGGGGCAGCGAGGCCGGGCGTTTCTTTGCGGCGCCATTGACAGATCGGACCGACGAACAGGCCGTCTACGCGGCGCATCAGGAGCCGATTCATATCCTGATGAAGGTCGAGACCCACAATCATCCCACCGCCATTGCGCCATTTCCCGGCGCGGCTACCGGCTCTGGGGGCGAGATCCGCGATGAAGGCGCGACCGGCATCGGTGGCAAGCCCAAGGCGGGGTTGACCGGCTTCGCGGTCTCCAATCTGCGAATTCCCGAGTTCGTGCAGCCCTGGGAAGCCTTCGACTACGGCAAGCCGGAGCGCATCAAGTCGGCGCTGGACATCATGCTGGAAGCCCCGATTGGCGGCGCGGCCTTCAACAACGAGTTCGGACGGCCCAATCTGGCCGGCTACTTTCGCACCTACGAGCAGGATATCGTCGGGCTCGAGGGCATCGAGCGTCGCGGCTATCACAAGCCGATCATGCTCGCCGGCGGCTACGGCAATATCCGTGAAGGCCACGTACAAAAGGGCGAGATTCCCGTTGGCGCCAAACTGATCGTGATGGGTGGGCCGGCCATGCTGATCGGTCTGGGCGGCGGCGCCGCCTCGAGCATGGCCTCCGGGCGTTCCAGCGCCGATCTGGACTTTGCCTCGGTGCAGCGCGACAACCCGGAGATGGAGCGCCGGGCCCAGGAGGTCATCGACCGCTGTTGGGCGTTGGGGGAAGAAAACCCCATACGTTTCATCCACGATGTCGGTGCCGGCGGGCTTTCCAATGCCTTGCCGGAACTGGTCAAGGATGGCGACCGTGGCGGGCGTTTCGAACTGCGCGCAGTGCCCAACGCCGAGCCGGGCATGAGCCCCTTGGAAATCTGGTGCAACGAGGCCCAGGAGCGCTACGTATTGGCGGTGGCGCCGCAGGATCTCGACACCTTCGACGCTCTCTGCGACCGGGAGCGCTGCCCTTATGCGGTGGTCGGCGAGGCCATCGAGTCACACCATCTGACGGTGCAGGACGCGCATTTCGAATCCACCCCCATCGACCTGCCGATGAGCGTGCTGTTCGGCAAGCCGCCGAAGATGCAGCGCGAGTTCCAGCGCCAGCGCCTGGAGATGCCCGGCGCCGACTTCGACAATCTCGACCTGCGCGAAGCCCTGGATCGCGTGCTGCGCTTGCCGGCGGTAGGCTCCAAGAGTTTTCTGATCACCATTGGCGATCGTTCGATCACCGGTCTTGTGGCGCGGGATCAGATGGTCGGCCCCTGGCAGGTGCCGGTGGCGGACGTGGCGGTGACCACCGCCAGTTTCGACACCCACGCCGGCGAGGCCATGGCGCTCGGCGAGCGCCCACCGGTGGCGCTGATCGACCCTGCTGCCAGCGCTCGCCTGGCGGTGGCCGAGGCGATCACCAATCTGGCCGCGGCACCGATCGCCAAGCTTGGTGACGTCAAACTCTCCGCCAACTGGATGAGCGCCGCGAATCATCCCGGTGAGAACCAGGCGCTGTTCGATGCCGTGCAGGCGGTGGGCATGGAGCTGTGCCCAGCGCTGGGTATCGCCATTCCGGTGGGCAAGGACTCCATGTCGATGCGCACCGCCTGGCAGGAGGGGGAGTCTGAACTTAAGGACGGAGAGGCCGAATCCAAGGCAGTCACCGCGCCGCTGTCGTTGAACGTGACCGGCTTCGCCCCGGTGACGGACGCGCTCAAGACACTGACCCCCCAGATGCGCCTGGACCAGGATGAGAGCGATCTGATTTTGATCGACCTGGGTGACAGCAAGAATCGCCTGGGCGGTTCGGCTCTTGCTCAAGTGTATGGCCAGGTCGGGAACGAGTGCCCGGATCTCGACGATGCGGAAGACCTGAAGGCATTCTTCACTGTGATTCAGGGCCTGAATGCCGACGACAAGCTGCTGGCCTATCACGACCGCAGTGACGGCGGACTCCTGGTCACCCTGCTGGAAATGGCCTTTGCCGGTCGCGGTGGGCTCGAGATCAAGCTCGATTGGCTGGTCGACGATGCCTACGAGGCGGTCGGTGCGCTATTTGCGGAAGAACTGGGGGCGGTGATCCAGGTCAACCGCCAGGATACCGAGTTCGTGTTGGCGCAGTTTGCCGCGGCAGGCATCGATACCTGCGGCGTCATCGCCCGGCCCCGCTACGATGATCAGATACGCGTGACGCTGTTCGAGCAACCGCTGCTCGAAACCACCCGCGCTTTGACTCAGCGTACCTGGGCCGAGACCAGCTATCGCTTGCAGGCGCTGCGCGACAATCCGGATTGCGCCAAGTCCGAGTTCGACGACCTGCTCGATCTGCGCGACCCGGGACTCACCGCCATGCCGAGCTTCGAGGTGGAGGAGGATATCGCCGCGCGCTATATCAGCGCCCCCCAGATCAACACGACCAGGCCACGCGTGGCGATCCTGCGGGAGCAGGGTGTCAATGGGCATGTCGAGATGGCGGCGGCCTTCGATAAGGCCGGCTTCGAGGCCGTCGACGTGCACATGAGCGATATTCTCGCCGGGCGGCAGTCGCTGGATAATTTCAAGGGGCTGGTGGCCTGTGGCGGCTTCTCCTTCGGCGACGTGCTGGGTGCCGGTGGCGGCTGGGCCAAGTCGGTGCTGTTCAATCCTCGCGCCCGGGAGCAGTTCGCCGGCTTCTTTGCCCGGGACGACAGCTTCGCACTGGGGGTCTGCAACGGCTGCCAGATGCTCTCCCAACTCAGGGAACTGATCCCCGGTGCCGAGAACTGGCCGCGCTTCGTGCGTAACGAGTCCGAGCAGTTCGAGGCGCGCCTCTCCATGGTCCAGGTCGAAAAGAGCCCATCGATTCTTCTGGCCGGAATGGAAGGCTCGCGGCTGCCGATCGCCGTGGCTCATGGGGAAGGTCGCGCAGAATTCCGGGACAGTGCGCACCTGCGTAGCATGCAGAGCAGTGGGCAGATCGCCCTGCGCTATGTGGACAACTACGGGCAGGTCACCACGCGCTATCCCGCCAATCCTAATGGCTCACCGGCGGGTATCACCGGGCTGACCACGCCGGACGGCCGGGTCACGACGATGATGCCGCACCCGGAACGGGTGGCCCGGGCGGTGACCAACTCCTGGCGGCCGTTGGAATGGACCCGGGACGGCGCCTGGTTGAGACTATTCCGCAATGCGAGGGTGTGGCTGGGCTAGTCTGAGCCAGTCATCGTCCGCTTCGCCAAAGAGATCCGCCACCCGCCAGGGGGTGGATCCCTTCCCTCCCCGCTATTGACCCTGAACAGGCTTGCCCCGTTCGTCCAGGGGGGCATGATCGATTCCGAGCTTGTGTTCCAGGTCGTCGAGGATGTGTTTATAGTCGTTGACCAGGCTGTCGTAACGACCGAAGTCGTATCCACACTGCTCGCAGAAGACATGGTATTGCCCTTCGCGGCCAGGGGGGAAGCGCTTCTCCTCGCTCCCACATTCGGGGCAGCCGGGCCCGGTTGCAGCCTTGGCGGGAAATTTCATGATCGCTATCTCCTCTATGGTTCAGAGCAGGCACGAGGGCCTGCCCTAGGCTTTGTCTGAAAACTGGCTGCGCTCGACCATACGGCGTTAAAAATCGCCTCAAGATGCTCATTTACTTCATGTAAACTGCGCTCTTTCGCCAATTTTGCCTTGTCTGGTCTTCGCTCGCCGACTTTTCAGACAGAGCCTAGTCTTCAGTCTAGTGGGTGGCACAGTCTACGCCATCACCGCAGGATCAATCGAACTCCGAGTAAGGCGATAGGGCCGATGGCGGAATATCAAGCTCGCCTTGCCAGGCAGCGAAGTTGTAGCGCAGTGTCAGATTGAACATGTTGGGTGAATAGTCCTCAGCCTCCTGTAGCGCAAAGCCCACACTCGCCGCCCAGTGGTTGCCCAACCGGCGCTCGACCTGGCCACTGAGGCCATAGCCCACATCGCCTCCGCTACCGCCGGTGCGCAAGGCATTGGCATCGCTCAGGGATGCCACCTCACTGCCCCCGAGCGGATAGCGTTGGCTGTCGTCGCTATCGGTCCAGGAGTGCGAGACCGAGGCGCCGACCTCCCAGGACCACTCCTCGGTGCGTCGGGCATAGGTGACCGGCAGTGCCAGCGAAGCATAACGTTGAGGACTGTAGTATCCACCTTGACCCAGGCTGTAGCCGCCGAGTTCCTTGTCGTAATGCATGAACATCGCGCTGACCCCCACACTCAAGCGTTCGTCCGGACGATTGATCAGCTTGCGATAAACACCCCCCATGGCCTGCAGGCGAGTGTTGTCCTCGACATTCTCCCCGTCGAGATGGTGAGCGCCGAACTTCGACCAGACGCCCCAGGGGCCGCCCTGGTCATAGCCCAGCCCGAGGCTTGCGCCGGTGGCGCGCACCCCGCCCCAGGTGATGCCGGTACGAGGGTCCTCGACCCCGGCATAGGCCAGTAGCGAATCGTCCAGCGCGCGCCGGGACATCGTGGCATCGAACCACAGCGGACCCGCGTCGCCGTTGTATTGAATGCCGCCAACCACATCGGTGACCTCGAATCCCATCGGGGTCGTGCCGATGTCGACGCGCCAGGTCTCGTTGTACCAGCCTATCCCCACGCTGACCCCGGTCTGCTGCTGATTGAAGTCGTCGTTGCAACCGGCCTCGGCGCAGGTGCCGAAGGTGTCGCGATTGAAACCGTCTGCCTCGGCGTCCAAGCGCCCTGCATCGAGTCGCACTCGATCGATACGCAGGAGCCCGCGTCCCCCGGCCAGCGGAGTATCGACTTCGAGCATGTCGACGTCCGTGGTCAGCTCGGAGACCCCCGCGGTACCACTTTCGTCTTCCCGTTGATGACCGTAACGAACCCGAGTGTTCTGGGATTGATAAACCTCGGCTGCAGAGGAGCGCAGGCTGGACACCAGCCAGTCGTCTCCCGGGCGGGGGCGTGTCTGGCGGGTGAAGGCGGCATCGTCGGCCAGGCTTTCCTGATCGCCCAGCTCCGCGGCAACCATGGCCTGACGATAACGCTGAAGCGCCTGAGACGATTGGCCTTGAGCCTCGGCCAGACGACCCGCATCACGCAGGGTCAGTGCATCCTGTGATGCCGTTTCATCGGCGAGCAGTTCGTCCATCATGCTCTGGGCGCGCCTCGTTTCGCCCAGCGCCGCCCAGGCATTGATCTGACGCCGCCGCGCATTCAAGTCCTCCGGTGCCGGGTCGAGCGTCTCGAGTTGGCGGCGAGCGACGCTCCGGTCGCCTCGGGCGAGGGCAGTGTCGATCAGGCCCAGGCGCGCGGCGGTATCGTCGGTGTCGAGTTGCAGGGCGCGCTGATAATACCCCTGCGCTGTGGCGTAATCGTTGCGTTCCAGAGCCCAATCGCCCAAACGCAAGGTCACATCGACATGGGTAGGGGCGCCCTGCAACATGGCGATGGCGCCGGCTTCGTTACCCTGGGCACGGCGTTGCTCGGCGTGTTCCAGCAACTGGCTGCGTTCGAGTCGTGTCTGCAGACCCAGGACACTGTCGTCCCGCTGATCTTCTGGAATACGATCCAGGGCATCGAGGGCCAGAATGTCGCGATCGTCGCTGGAAAGATAGAGCGCCTGGGCATAACGACCCTGGGCGCGTTCTTCCGGTGTCTCAAGATGGGAGAAGAGCTCGCGGAAAGCCTGATCCGCGTCGGTCTGGCGCCTCTGGGCCGCCAGCGCATTGGCCAGGGCATAGGTCACCCAGACATCGCTTGGGTCGAGCTTTCTGGCCTGCGCGAAGCGTCCGCTGGCCTCGGACCAACGCGACTGGGCGATCAGCTCTTCACCCTCCGCGCGCAGTACGGCGATCTGCAAACGGCGCCGGGTGCCTTCCAGAGCGGCCTGTTGCGAAGGAGGCAGGCTTTCGATGAAATCGAGCCCAGCCCGGGGAGATTGCTCGGCATACAGTGCCGCTAGTCGTTCCAGCGCCGTGGTGTAGCCGGGCTCGAGACGCAGCGCCTGGCGGTAGGCGCGCTCGGCATTGTCCCGCTCATTGCGGTAGCGGGCCACATCCCCCAGGCCGAGCCAGGCTTCGTTGGCCTTGGGAATCTGTTGTCGAGCCAGTTCGAAAGCCTGTTCGGCGCTCTGATCATCTCCGTTGGCCAGAGCTTCATCACCCCGCTCGATCTGTTGCCAGTAGGTGGCGGTGGCGATCAGATTGTTCCATTTATCACTGGCGTAGGGGCTGTCGTCGAGTTGCTGACCACGCCGAAACAGTGCCAGGGCGTCTTCGTGACGGCCTTGACGTAGACGAATGGTGCCCAGTGCGTCGAGTAGTTCGATATCCTCTGGATATGCTGCCAGGGCGCGTTGTATGTCGGCCTCGCCCGCGTCACCGCCCTCGGTTTCATTACGCGCCAGACCACGCAGGCGGGCCTGATAGTTGGGATCGGCAAGCAGATCGCGATGATCTGTCAGGGTTTGCTGGGCCTCCTCGGCGTAATCCGTGTCGCCGAACACATTTAAAAACCGCTGCCAGGCGGCCACACTCTCCTCGCTTGCCTCCATTTCACGCAGGGCATCACGCCACTGGCGAGCGGCGTCCTTACGGGAATAGGGATTGTCGGCGAGTTGTTCCAGACGCGTGAAAGCCTCTTCGTTGCGATCGACGCTGAACAGCAGGCGCGCCAGGGCAAAGCGCAGCTCCGGGCTTTGCGGATAGCGGTTGTCCAAGGCTTGCAGCTCGTTAATGGCCCGGGGTGTGCCATCGGGCAACTGGGCGACGACTTGCCAGTATTCCAGCGCCAGGGGCAACGTCGGCAGCCCCTCTGCCAGCACGTCGTCGTAAATGGACTTGGCCTGTTCCGCCTGACCGGTGGTGGCAAGCAACCGCGCCTTGCTCAGAGCACTTCGCTGTTCGGGGTCGGTCAAGGCAAGATTGAGCCGAGCCATGCGATAGGCGTCGCTGTTCGGCGCTTCCTCAGCCAGACGATCCACCAGACGCTGCGCTTCTTCCAGATCGCCTTCGCGCACTGCCTTGCGAACCTGGGCCTGAAGCACCCGGGGATCGTTCGGAGCGATGATCTGCAGGCGTTCGAGGGCCTGCTTCACCAATACATCGTTGTGACGTGCCTCCCCTAGGCGCAGCTGTTGCAGCAGCCATTCTTGCGGGGCCACGGCCTGGCTCTCATTCGCTAGCGCTTTATCGGCTCGGGCATCATTGGCCTGATTTTCATTAGGGAGGGGCTCCATGCCGGTCTGGGCATGCAGCGGGGCCGCGGTCATGCCGCTGGCCAGTAGACACAGCGAAAAGGGCCAATGGGAGCGGGGGGTCGGCTTCACGGTGAACTCCATTCAGGTTGCAAAGTGCCATCATTGGCAAAACGATATCGTCCGCGGTCCCAGCCCAGCCCGAACAGGGTCAGTACCTGAGCGTAATAGGCATCATCCGCGGGGGGATTGTCGAGCAGGCGCTGGCGCTGTTCTTCGAGCAATGAGGTGTCGGCAAGCAAGGGCAATAACGCCGCGGAGAAGCTGGTGTTGGCGGTGTTGTCATGCTCGCCGCTCTGGGCATCGATGCTTTCCGGCGGTGCGCCGAGACGTTTGGTCAGTAGTGCCATGGGGGCAAAATGCACCAGTAACGACTCGCGACCGGGCGCGTCCTCGGCCAGCATGCCCAGCCATAGATAGACCCGGATGGCGTCATAGTCGCCCTCGACGCCATGCACTGGATCGGGTTGCCAGCCGTGATCTGCATGCCAAGCTGCCCAGTCCGGTGCCAATCCTTTGGGTGCGGTGCCCTTGAGCAAGGCCGGCACGTTATCGGCGATGGCGGGCCAGGGGGCTCCCAGCACGCTCAGACGGCGGAGCAGCTGAGGCGGTACATAGCTTGGATTGACACGCCACAGGGGAGGGTCTGCGAACCCCGTGTTGCCGGGTAGCAGCATGGGCCCAAAGCCTTCGAGATCGGCGACTTCCTGCTCGGCGACGAGCCGAGCCAGGCGCGTGCCCAGCACCTGATAGTCGCGGCGCTGCCATAGGCGTCCGGCTTCCAGGAGGGAATAGGCAATCCACAGGTCCGCGTCCGAAGCACTGTTGGCATCCAGCACCCCCCAGCGATTGTCATCCTTGTCGTGTCCCCACAGCCAGGCCGGCAGCCTTGCCCCAAGGTCGCTCTTGGCGAGGTTATTCTGAGTCCAGGCGAGCAGACGCGCGAAGGTGTCCTGATCATTCGCCACCAAGGCGAAGAACAGCGCATAGGACTGGCCTTCCGAGGTGGTGATCAGACGCTCGTCGGAGACATCGATCACCCGACCGTCATCGCTGATCAGGGCGCTCTTGAAACGCTCCCAGGCTGGCCATTCGACGCTTGCGGCCTGGGTACTTGGCGCCAACAACCAGAGCCCCAATAGACACAGCAACATGCGCATGGTCAGTCCTCGTCACGACTCAGGCGCCGCGTACCCAAACGACGCAGCAGCACCCACAGCAACAGCGCCATCAACACAATAGCAATCACAGCGATGGCGGCCATCAGCTTGGGATGGGTGGAAAGGTGATACCACAGCCAGGTGGCCCAGGGCAGTTCGCCCACATGATAGCGTTCGCCCACCACGTCGCTGCGCACGCCGGAATCGCGGATCACCGCGATCGAGCCGCGTATCTGGGAAATCACCACAGGATCGTTCATGGAGGCATTGAGCAGACGATAGTCGCCCGGCGTCTTGGCCAACAGAGCAACGATACTGCGCTGATCGAAGTAGGGTGACTTCAGCCCGACCAAGGCGGCGATGGGGCCATGAGCGGTTACACTGACCTCTCGATCTACGGCATCGGTCTGCGTTGCATCAGGTGTGTTGTCATCCTCGCTGATCGAGACCAGGCGCAAGCGACTGCGGGCATCATCGCCCAGGGCCACGATCTGAGCGCTGTCATCCAGGTTGTCCGGGAGGGAACCGAGGGCGAGAATGTCCGCATCGGTCTTCTCGGCACTCGCCCAATCGTCGCTGAGCTTCAGCGCCACCCCGGGGTAGCCGGTCTGGGCGCCGATACGCCCCAGGCTGTCGAACAGTGCCGTCAGCTCGAGCTCAGAAGGTGACGTGGGCATGATCACCAGGGTCTGAGAAAGATCCGCCAGTCGGCTGAAAGGGAAGCCGGCATGGGTGAAGGTGCGCAGGGCGGGCATGGACAGATAGTGCGGATAGCTCGAGAAGTCGAGGCTCGAGCTCTTGTCGATGCCGGCCTGATGAGGCACCGAGATGAGCGGACGACACTGCTCCTCGGAGCCGGACATGCCGACACGATTGGCATACGCAAAGTCGAAGGTTAGATGATTGCGGGTGCCGACCTTCAAGGCCGGAATGTCCGCTTCCTGTTCAGGCAATAGCCAGTTCTTGAGCAGCGGCACCTGCAGCAGGCTGCGCTCACCCTCGCTGCCATCCTGATCGAGTACGAAGGATTTCAGGAACTCGTCATTGATGCTGACATCGAGCCGGGAAGTGGCGTCCTTCACCGGCTGGCTGTAGCGATAATCGAGTTTCAGCTTGATCAACTCGTTTTGCCAGATGAACAGATCCGGCGGCAGGCGTAGATCGACGTTCAGGGGTCTGGGGGTGCGGCCCTGGGTCTGCAGCTGCTCGGGATAGTCGATCAGTTCGGCAAAGGTTATCGGTCGATCCGTGACTATCCAGGCCGGTGCATCGTAGGGCTTGCGGGGTTCCAGGGTGTCGAGCCCGTCGATACGCGCGCTTTGGCCCCGCAGTAACGTATTGCCCAGGGCCAGTGCCTGAGCGGCGGTGACCAGCTCGGCGTCGTCGCGCCCCATCAGCACGAGCAGCTTGTCATAGGGCGAGTCGGGATGACTGATCATTTCGATAGTGGGTCCGTCGACGGCGGGGTAATCGGCCAGCACGGCTGGCCGATGCTCGTTGGTCGCCAGTACGATGGCGTGTTGCGCCGGAGGCGTATCGAAGGAGACCGGGAAACGTTGCCCGCGCCAATTGGCCTGGGCACCAAAATAAGAAGCCACGATACCGCCCGCGCGCTGAGCGTCCAGGGACGGGCTGGGAGGTAACACCAAGGGCAGTTCCAGAGGGGAGTCGTCGCTGTCGTCGAAGAAGGGCAACGGCAGATTGGCCAGATCGTTGGCCACCGGGAGCGTCTGCTGCTGCAGGGTCAGCGTGCTGTCGCCGGCGACATTGACCCAGACACTGGAATGGGTCGGATCCTCACAGATCTTGCTGTAATGGCCGACCAGTTCCAGACGCAAGCGGTTGAAATCGCTGATCAAGCGAGGATCGAGGGATAGCGTCTGGCGTTGGGTTTCCCCCGGTGCGCCTGCCTCGATGGGCGCCACACCCATCAATTCATCATTGAGGTAGACCTTGAGGTGGGACACATCTGCCAATAGCGAAGGCGAGGGGGTATAGCCGAGTTCCAGCGTGGCTTCGCTCACCAATTGATCGCTGCGTATCTTGAATTCGATCAGGCGCTGAGGCGACATGCCACTCAGTTCCAAATCGCGCTGAGACAGCTCCGCGAGAGACAAGGTGTGCTTCTTCGTCGGTGCCCCTTGCCGGGCAGCCTCCGGGGCATTGACGGAAGGAGACGATGGCGATTGCGCCCAGGCCGGCAGGGCAATCAACAATGACAATAAAATCCAGCGATGACGCATGTCGTGAACATTCCTATTCGATGAGACTTAGTCCGTTATATGGATGACGATCCAGTCGCCTCGCGGGGGCGTTGCGGTATGAAAGACCCTAGCCAGGAGACAGGGGCGCGCACGCCACGAGGCGCATGCTGAAAGAGCCGGCGGTAGCCTTCGAAACCCAGGCAGATCACGTCCACCATGCTTTTCATGGGGCGATCCTGTGGTAGGTCATCACGCCACAAGGACCAGGTGTCCGCCCGGGCGAAGGTGCATTGGATATAGTCGATGTGCTGAGCGAGAGACATCTTCTCCAGTTCCAGCCCGGCCCGCTCACCGCTGGCATTGACTACTCGGACAGTGAAGGCGTGCTCTTGCTGACCACGGCGCAACAGGAGGGTGAGGGTGTCGCCGACTTTCACCAGGTCGGCCGCCGGCAGGTAGATGCCCAGGCCGCCTTCAGCATAGTCCTGCAGCGTGCAGGGATAGGCGTAGCCGCCAGGGAGCTGTACCGCCGCGGGCAGCGTGACCCTGACACGATGATTACGTCTTACCTGACGTGCCTCCGCCGCCACGGCGATGGCGCCACCCAGAATCACCAGGTTGTAGAACACCCAGACCAGGCTCACCAGTACCGTGGGAATCTCGTCGGCGGGCCCATTCTGCAAGCGCCAGGCCGCGGCCACGACGCCCGACAGATTGAGCAGGATCAGCAACAGGTAGGGGCGCGAAATGCCCCAGTCGAAGTACTGCTTGTCCACCAGACCGCCCTTGGCCGTGACGTTGAACTTGCCCTTGCGTGGATTGATCAGCGCCACGGTGGTGGGCAGAGCGATGTACCAGGCCAGCACCGTATCGTAGACCTCGCTCCAGAAGCTGTGACGATAGCGCCCCTGGACATGCGAGTTGGTGAGACCGGAATGCAGCATGTGCGGGATCACGAAGGCCAGCAGCAAGAAGGCCGGTGCGTAGATGATGTAGGCATGCAGCAAGAGGAAGGCCAGCGGCGCGGTCAGGAAGATCAGTCGCGGCACCCCCGCCAAGAAGTGCAACATGGCATTGACGTAGCACAGTCGCTGGCTCAGGCGCAGGCCAGGCCCGAAAAGCGGATTGTCGAGTCGAAATATCTGGACCATGCCCCGCGCCCAGCGAATGCGCTGACCGATGTGAGCCGATACGCTCTCGGTGGCAAGCCCCGCGGCCTGCGGAATGCGCAGATAGGCGGAGGTGAAGCCCTTGCGATGCAGGCGCAGCGAAGTATGGGCGTCCTCGGTGACGGTCTCCACCGCGAAGCCGCCGATAGCCTCGATGGCACGACGCTTGAGCACGGCACAGGAACCGCAGAAGAAGGCTGCGTCCCACAGATCGTTGCCATCCTGAACCAGGCCGTAGAACAGGGTGCCCTCGTTGGGCATGCGCCGGAAGCGATCGAGATTGCGCTCGAAGGGGTCTGGTGAGAAGAAATGGTGCGGTGTCTGTACCAGGCCGAGCCTGGGGTCCTTCAAAAACCAGCCCATGGTCATCTGCAGGAAGGAGCGTTGCGGGACGTGATCGCAGTCAAAGATGGCGATGTAATCCCCTTGGGTCAGGGTCAGCGCATGATTGAGATTGCCCGCCTTGGCATGGTTGTTGTCGTTGCGGGTGATGTAACCGATCCCTACCTCTGCAGCAAAGTCACGAAATGACGAACGCTTACCGTCGTCGAGCAGGTAGATGTTGAGCTTGTCCTTGGGCCAGTCGAGTCCTAGTGCCGCCAGCACCGTGGGCCGCACCACCTCGAGAGACTCATTGTAGGTAGGAATCATCAGATCGACGCTTGGCCACTCGTGGGTATCCTCGGGCAAGGCTACCGGCTTGCGGTTGAGCGGCCATAGGGTCTGGAAATACCCCAGTACGAGCACCAGCCAGGAATAGGTTTCGGCACCTAGCAGAAGCAAGCCGAAGGTCATGTCCAGGGCGTCGTCCCAGTTGAGCGTCGAGGTGTAGCGCCACCATAGATAACGACAGGACACCGTCAGCGACAGCACGATCAGTATCAGGGTGGAGAAACGCCCGGGTAACCGGCGCACGATCAACGCCATGATCCATAGCAGCACGGAAAACAAGGCCTGGGCTGGCAGAGTAAAGGGCTGGGTGATGACCAGCAGCATTAATATGGCGGTCGTTCCCCCCATCAAAACCAGGAGCCAAGGGGTGTTCTGTGTAGTGCTGCTTGCGCGATCCACGGGATCAAGATTGCGTAGCGTTGGGCGCAGGTGGCCGGAGATAGGTTGCGCTACCTTCCTTGCCCAGGAATGCAGAGCCTCGCGAGCACGGCTCACTGGTTTGAATCGTTCATGCCGAGGCGTATCCGCGGAGCGGCGTGGACGCACGAGCATCAGCCACACTAGCTGAAGGCCATAGCGCAACGGATCGGCAATACCCGGGCGGCGTTGCTGCAAGTGCGCAAAGCTTCCGGAATGCGTCGAGAGAAGGCGTTGCCAGCGCTTGGATTCCAGCGGCAAAAGACACCAGGCAATGACCCAGGCCAGAGTCAGTGTCGCCGCCGTCAGCGGGGTAGCGCCGCGCTCATCACGCAGGTGGCGATAGTGATGCTTCCAGCGGTCTCCTGCGCCGGGGTGCAACCAAAAGCTCATGCGGCTTCCTCATGGCGGGCCAGTAGCCATGACGCCAGATTGCGAACCCCCTGAGCCGCAAGGCTGTCGGGTCGATGAGCGATGATGCTCTGTTTGTGTGCCAATGCCTCGAACATCGCTTCATCCCGATGAATGGTCCAGGGCAGTAGCCAATCGGAATACTGTGCCTGCCACAGCGTGTACAGATCGTTCTGCAAGGCGCTGGAAGGCGCAAAGCGATTGACCAGTAGATAATCGGTTTCGTGAAATTCGCGTCTGGCCAGCAGGGCGTGACAGGCAGGGTCGGCATGAGCCACCGTCAGAACCATATCCGTCAAGGAGTCATCTTGCCGCCGCGTGAACGCAGTGACGGGCATATCGAGCAACACCCAGCGATAAGTATCACCGTCGAGCTCTCTCAAACGTCGCGACCAGGCGTCTCCTTGTGAAGCGGATTGCATCGCTGCCGAAGATTCACTATCACCGTAGCCATAGGGCAAGAAGTGCAGGAGCGATCCCAGTGCGAAGGAATGGGTGTGCCAGGCCTGACCGGCGTTCACGGCATTGGCCCAACCCCGGTCGTCATGCCAGTCGTGGTTAAAATGCAGACGCAGCAAATTGTGCGGATCAAGATCGATGCACAATACGCGTTCCCCTGCCTGGACCAGCGCCTGGGCTAGCCCTGCCACGATGCTGCTGGCACCGGTACCGCCGCGACAGCCTTGGACTGCCACGACGATCATTGCGAAGGATCTCGATGCTGTAGCCTGAGCTCTGCGAGCAGGGGCCAACGTGCGGCGATCGCTTTTATCCGTTCGAGCTGTGCCAGATTGCGATAGTTGAATTCTGTCAAGTCTGATTTTTCTAACAACAAATAAATATCTTCGTCGTATTTTATTAATTCTTTTTGGTTTGTTTTTATAAACGATTTTTCTTTAATCATATTAAAAATCAAATTACCGGGTTAATTAATAATTTAAAAATGGAATGAATTCATGTTTTTATGAATTTTTTGTTACGTTTCAGTGAATTATTCAAAGGCGCGTAATTTTAAGCCCAGTAAGTTTTGTTTACAATAATATTGGTTTAATTAAATAAGTAATGGGAATCTCACCGCATGCAGGGATTGCATACTGTATCGAAGCGCCATCATCTCCCCTTGGGATTGCAAGAGGCATTGCCGGAATTCGATGCTCTGCGTTGTCCGGGCTTTTATGCCGTGCTGGCGGATTCAATGGATCAGGCTGAGCGTATGGCCCAGGGCGTATTGCTGGCCCAACCCGGTGATACGCTTGCTGACTGGATAGCGCTAAACGAGCATGTTCGTGATGTGCTTCAGGTGCTGCCTGTCGATGCCGGACCGAAGACACTGACGCAGTGGTCGTTACCCGACAAGCGCCTGGACGAGGCGCTCCACGCGCTACCCGAGGATCTTTCGGGGATACGTAGCAAGCGCGGTGCCCCGCGCCTGATCGTTCTCGAGATACCGGCATCGGCCTTGGTCGCGTTCAAGCCGCGGGCATTACGGCGCTGGTGCTGGCGTTGGCATCTGTGGCTCGCCAAGCGAGGCATGTGTCTGTTGCTCTTGGCGTATGGCGCCGAAAGCCTGGCGCTGCGCGAGCGATTCGAGACCTACAACGACGTCATGGATGGCTTGATGCATCTGCAGCCCAATGCCGATCAAGCACAGTGTCATCTGCTTTATTGGCGCAGCGACCATGGTGTCTGCGGTGTGGACGACATGCTCCTTACTCCGGCCTCTGTCGGCTGGCGCAGAGAGCACGATACTGCGTCTTCCCCTCGTGGGAGCAGTGACGAACACCTGTATCTCGTTCAGCGTTCGGCGTTTGCCAACACGCCGATGTCCTTTGGCGATTGGCAAGTTTTCGAACAGGTCGATGAGGTCATCGCCCGAGCCTTGCGAGCGCGGGCGGCTACGGTGATCGTCAGTATCGAACAAAGCGAGGACATCGAGTCGCTGGTGCGTAAGCTGCACGGCCTGCGCAAATCCCGGGGTGGTGCGCTCAAGCTGGTGGTGCGTGAAATCGTGCCGTGCCTGCGCTATCAGGACGAGCGACTACTGATCCTGAGTGGTATCAATATGGTGGTGCGCAGCAAGATGAGGTTCTCTCATCTCTTGAGCAGTCTCGAAGCCTTGCAAGGTCAGCGCTTGACGCGCCCAGTGAATGACGACGTGGAGAGGCTGATCAAGGCGATGCGCCCTGTCGGTGCCAATGGGCGCTGTGCGCCGGCAGCGTTCATCGATCAATTGCGGGTCTGGTTGGAAAGTGAGTCCGCTCGCCTGGCGCCAGGACTCCTGGTGACGCTCGTTCCTGCGGGAGGACTATCGGGTTCTCGGGTGATTGCTCACTGTCACATTCATCGGCAGGGGGATGTCATTACTCTAATGGAAGGGCGTGTCTATCTGTTTCTTTTCGGCTGCCGACCTAGCGACAGCGATATGGCGCTGCAGCGTCTGTTTGGTCTACCCATCTCGACGCTCTTCCGCGAACGTACTGTGTTCGAAGGCCATGCCGCGATCGCTGAGGAAATACAGCGTTTGACGCGGCTTGGCTGGACGCAGCGGCAAAGCCTGCCCGCAGTGGCAGAGGTTGAGCATGGCTCCGATGTCATGAATGAAGCACGGCTCGAGCACTACCACACCGTCCCTAGAACCTCGCCCCTGACATTGGCGGTGGAGACGCCGTCATGAATGAGCTACTGGCGCTGATCGCACTGGGGGGCGTTTTACTGGGTGTGGCATTGTCTTGGATAGGGCACCGCCTGTTTCGGGCCTGGCCGCGTCGCCCGCGCCATCTGATTCGGCTCGGTGTGCGACGGCGGATGGATGGCAAGGAAGCGGCGGTCAACAAGGATGTAAGTGTCGATGAGTCACGCTGAACAGACGATGGAAACAACGTCTTCCCCAACCGGTCGCTACTGGCGTGGGTTGGGAGCCTGGAATGTTTATTTCATTTTCAAACTGGCCCTCTACTGGCAGGGGGTGATCGGGTTTCAGGCGCTGCCCAATCTTGCCTTTGCCGCCTTCCTGCTGGTGCCCCTGCCGCCGCGCTGGCTGCATCGGCTGCGCCACCTCGTAGCCATTCCCATCGGGGTGGCCCTGTTCTATCAGGATAGTTGGTTGCCGCCCTTCAGTCGCTTACTGGCCCAGTCCTCCCAGGTATCCGCCTTCAGCCTCGACTATCTATTGGAGCTGGCCAGCCGTTTTATCAATTGGGACTGGATGGCGGTGCTGTTCGTGCTGGCGGTGGGCTATGCCTTCATTGCAAGCTGGGTTCGCGTCACGGTGCCGGTGGTACTGGGGTTGATCTGGATTGCCCTGTTGCCGGTGCTGAGCATGGTCAGCGCGACTTCTTTTTTACCCACCCCGGCAACCGTCACCACGGTTCCAGCGGAGGAGAGCGCCAACGGTGTGGCGGCGGTCGAGCAGAATGCAGCGCCCGCGCCCCGTGCTTCTGCCACCCCGAATGACGCCGAACTCGATGCTCAACTCAAGGCCTTCTACCGCAGCGAGAGCGAACGTCAGACGCCTTTTTCCACAGCTCCGGGGCAGCCCTTCGATGTGCTGATCGTCAATGTCTGTTCGCTGTCCTGGGATGACATGTCGGAAGCCGGGGTCACGAATCACCCGTTGTTCGACTATCTGGACGTGGTCTTCGACAACTTCAACTCGGCCACCTCCTACAGTGGTCCTGCCAGCCTGCGCCTACTGCGTGCCAGCTGTGGCCAGATTCCTCACGGCGAACTCTACGGCCAGACGCCACAGCAGTGCCATCTGTTCGAGAACCTGGCCGAGCACGGGTTTGCCACGGAGTTGGCGCTCAACCACGACGGTGTGTTCGACGACTATCTCAAGACGATTCGCGAGCAGGGCGGTCTCGAGGCACCCATGCTACCCCAGAATAGCCTCAAGCCGCAGATGACCGCCTTCGACGACTCACCGATATACCGCGACCGCGATATGTTCGATACCTGGATGGCGCAGCAGGACTGGGACAACCCCACCGCCACTTTCTACAACACGGTCACGTTGCACGACGGCAATCGTATCGTCGGCGAAAAGGGCTTTGCCGATTACGAGCCGTTGCTGCGTCAACTCTTCGATGATCTGCTGGCGTTTTTACAACGCCTGGAGAGCGAAGGGCGTCAGGTGGCAGTGTTGATCGTACCGGAACACGGGGCGGCCCTCAGCGGCGACAAGATGCAGTTCGCCGGCATGCGCGAGATACCGACGCCATCGATCACCCATGTGCCCGTCGGCGTCAAACTCACCGGTCTGGAGCAGCCCCGGGAGGGAGCGCCCATCCACATCGAGGCGCCGAGCAGCTATCTGGCGGTATCCGAGCTGGTCGAGCGTTTCCTGGAGCAAGATGTCTACGCGCAGCGGGAAGTGGACTGGCAGGCATTGACCGCGGATCTGCCTACCACCGAGCCGGTGTCATCCAATGAAGGCGTGGTGGTGATGCCGGTGAATGAGACGCCCTACATCCGTTTGAAAGGCGATGGATGGATGGCCTATCCGCAGTAGAATGACGCCCTTTGGGAACCACTGACTGAATATTCAGCGATCCCCTAACCAAGGAGCGTCATGCCGGATAGCACTCTCAAGGCCATCACACCGCCTGCGTTGCGGCCCTATCAGCACCAGGCCGTGACGCGGGTGATCGAGCATTTCCGCGAGACCGACGACCCGGCGGTGGTCGTGTTGCCCACCGGCAGCGGCAAGTCATTGGTGATCGCGGAGCTGGCACGACTGGCCCGGGGGCGGGTGCTGGTGCTGGCCCATGTGCGCGAACTGGTGGAGCAGAATCACGCCAAGTACCAGGCCTATGGTCTGCAAGCGGACATCTTCAGCGCGGGTCTCAAGCGCAAGGAGTCCAGCCGCCAGGTGGTGTTCGGTTCCGTGCAGTCCGTGGTGCGCAACCTGGATGCCTTTAATGACGGTGGCTTCACCCTGCTGGTGATCGATGAGTGCCACCGCGTGTCGCCGGACGAGGACGCCAGCTACCGTCAGGTCATCGATCATCTGCGTCAGGCCAATCCGCGGCTCAAGATTCTCGGCCTGACCGCCACCCCTTATCGCCTGGGTCAGGGCTTCATCTATCACCGTCATTATCACGGCATGGTACGAGGCGAGGCGGACTGCTTCTTCCAGACCTGTGTGTTCGAACAGCCCCTACGCTTGATGGTCAAACAGGGTTATCTAGCGCCACCGACGCGCATTGATGCAGCGGTCGAACGTTACGACTTTTCTCAACTTGCGACCAACGTGCGGGGCTTGTTCGCCGAGGAAGAACTCAATCGGGTGGTACGCGGTAACCGGGCCACACCTACCATCATCGAGGAGATCGTCGCTCGTGCCCGAGATCGCCGCGGGGTGATGCTGTTCGCCGCCACCGTGGATCACGCGGAGGAAATTCTCGGTTATCTACCTGGCGGTGAGGCGGCGCTGATCACAGGAGCAACATCCTCGAAAGAGCGTCAACGGCTGATCGGGGCGTTCAAGGCGCAGCAATTGAAGTATCTGGTCAATGTCTCGGTGCTGACCACCGGATTCGATGCGCCCCATGTCGATCTGATTGCCATCCTGCGGCCCACGGAATCCGTGGGGCTCTATCAGCAGATCGTCGGACGTGGACTGCGCCTGGCACCGAACAAGACGGATTGTCTGATCCTCGATTACGCCGGCAACCCTTGGGATCTCTATGCCCCGGAGATCGGCGCTCCCAAACCCGACAGCGACAGCGAACCGGTGCAGGTGGAATGCCCGGCCTGCGGTCATGCCAACCTGTTCTGGGGCAAGCGGGATGGTGATATCGTCATCGAGCATCATGGTCGGCGCTGCCAAGGGCTTGTGCTTTCTAATCGCGCCCATCCCCGCGCTTTTGATAGCGCCCGACCACGCGCTAAAAGCACAAAATCAAAACCGACTTCGCCTGCGCTAGAGCAATGTTCGTTCCGCTTTCGCTTCAAGACCTGCGAGGCCTGCGGTGCCGAGAACGACATCGCCGCGCGTCGCTGTCACGGCTGTGGCGAACGGCTGGTGGACCCGGACGACAAGCTGAAGGATGCACTGCGCCTGAAAGAGGCCCGGGTGCTGCGAGTCAGCGGTATGCAACTCGACGCGACCGTGAATGGTCGCGGTCTGCCTCGACTCAAGGTGACCTATCATGACGAGGACGGTGCGACCCTGAATGAATGGTTCGCCCTGGAAACGTCTGCTCAACGCGGTGCCTTCGTCGCGGCCTTTCTCCGCCATCATCTGCGGGCACCCGGAACGGATTGGCGGCCGACCTCGCCGGAAGCGGTCATCGCCGAGCAGCGGCGTCTCAAGGCACCGGATTTTGTCATCGGTCGTCGGGTAGGGCGCCACTGGCAGGTGCGGGAGAAGCTTTTCAATTACACAGGGCGTTATCGCAAGGCCGCCGCCGCTGGGGAAGAAGCATGAAAGCATGGCAATTCGGCGTTCTGCCCAGCGTCTAGTTTCGTTACACTCTGCAGGCGCGGAATCAGCCAGGAGTGCCTGCAAGCGTGAGTGACATGTCGGATATCGTCGAATCGCCGGATCAGGCCGCCGTTCAGGAAACGGCGGCGGTGTTGGCGCGTCTGCACGATCAACCGATCACCGAGCTGCCCCAGGATCTGTACATTCCGCCGGAGGCGCTACGGGTTTTCCTCGAGACCTTCGAGGGGCCGCTGGATCTGCTGCTCTATCTGATTCGCCGCCAGAACCTGGATATCCTCACTGTCGATGTCGCCGCCATCACCCATCAGTACATCGAGTACGTCGAGTTGATGAAGGCGATGGCGATCGAGCTGGCCGGCGAGTATCTGCTGATGGCGGCGATGCTCGCCGAGATCAAGTCGCGAACGCTGCTGCCGCGCCCGCCCAAGGAAGACCACGAGGATGGTGAAGAGGATCCTCGCGCCGAGTTGATTCGGCGCTTGCAAGAATACGAACGCTTGAAACTCGCCGCGGAAGGGCTCGACGAGCTGCCCCGCCTGGGCCGGGACTGGTTCGGCGCCAGTGCGGGGCTGCCGGCGCTGGAAACCCGCGTGGTGCATCCGGAGGTCGAGCTCGACGAGCTTCTGAGCGCCCTGTCGGGTATTCTTCGCCGCGCGGAGCTCAACCAGTCCCACACCATTAGCCGCGAGGTGCTCTCGACCCGAGATCGCATGCTGGCCATCATGGAGCGCCTCAATCACGAACACTTCACCTCCTTCGAGTCGTTGTTCAGCCTCGAGGAAGGGCGCGCCGGAGTAATCGTGACCTTCATGGCGATCCTGGAACTGGCCAAGGAGATGATGATCGAGATCGTGCAGAATGCGCCGCTATCGTCGATCCATGTGCGAGCGCGTCAGCCCGTGGAGGCATTAGAGGATCTCGATGATATCGTGGTCGGCGACGACCAAGACGGCGAAAGCGCTTTCGAGGAGGACGCATGAACGATAGCGTTCGGCTCGACGAGATTCTCGAAGCGGCGCTATTGGCGGCGGGCGAGCCACTACCGGTGGAGCGTCTGGAAGGACTGTTCGATGAACGGGAATGCCCTCCCCGCAGCGAGTTGCGCGATGCCCTGGCGGAACTGGCCACTCGGTTGGAGAACTCGGCGCTGGAGTTGATCGAATCCGCCTCCGGCTTCCAGGTGCGCATCCGTCAGCGTCTGTCGCCCTGGGTCTCGCGGTTGTGGGACGAGCGCCCGCAGCGTTATTCGCGAGCGCTGCTCGAAACCCTGGCGCTGATCGCCTATCGCCAGCCGGTCACCCGCGGCGACATCGAGGAAGTGCGCGGCGTCGCGGTCAGTAGCTCGATCATGCGCACCCTGAGCGAACGGGGCTGGATTCGCGTGGTTGGCCATCGCGATGTGCCGGGGCGCCCGGCGGTCTATGCCACGACCCGTCAGTTCCTCGACGACTTCGGCCTGAAGACCCTGGACGCCTTGCCGCCGATGCACGAACTCAAGGGCTTCGACATGTTCGAAGAGACACACTACGAGGACGAACTCGATGCCCAGGCCGCGAGAGCGACTACCCCCGCGGATGACACGGGGGAATCGCAAGCGCAGCCGCAGGAAGATGCAGCCGGGCAATACGAACCCAGGCAAGACGAACCCAGGAAAGACGAGCAGCAAGAACAGGAGCGAATGCCACAGCGCATAGAAACGCTGCAGCCATTGGAAGAACAGCAACCGACGGCCGGGACGGCCGACGACGAAACCCACGCCGGGATGGCGTCCGACCGGCCGAGACTCAGCTTCGCCGATCTCGAAGCGCGCTTGGCCGAACGCGCCCGCACCAAGCAGACCGTCGAGAGCGAAAGCGACGATGACGGCCTCGCGGGCGTGGAACACTCATCAGACGAGAAAACGTCCGACTCATGACTACCCCCAGCAGCACCACCGAAAAACTGCAGAAGGTTCTCGCCCGCGCCGGCCTGGGATCGCGCCGCGAGATGGAAACCGCCATCAGCGCCGGGCGCGTCAAGGTCAACGGCCAGGTCGCCACCCTGGGCGATCGCATCGAGGCGCGGGACAAGGTCACCTTCGACGATCGCCCGCTCAACCTGCGCGGCGCCGAGGAAGTGCCGCGCCGGGTCATCATGTACAACAAGCCCGAAGGCGAGCTGTGCACCCGCAAGGACCCGGAAGGCCGGCGCACCGTGTTCGAGCGTCTGCCGCGCCTCAAGGGCGAGCGCTGGATCGCCATCGGCCGCCTGGACATCAACACCAGTGGTCTGTTGCTGTTCACCACCGACGGCGAACTGGCCAACCGCCTGATGCACCCCTCGACTCAGGTGGAGCGCGAATACGCCGTGCGGGTGATGGGCGAGGTCAAGCGCGAGCAGGTCGTGGCCATGGTCGAGGGCGTGATGCTCGAGGATGGCCCGGCGCGCTTCACCGACGTGCAGGAGTTCGGCGGCGAAGGCATCAACACCTGGTTTCACGTGGTGATCATGGAAGGGCGCAACCGCGAGGTGCGTAGGCTGTGGGAGTCCCAGGGGCTCACTGTCAGCCGCCTGAAGCGGGTGCGCTACGGCAATATCTTCATCGACAAGCGGGCCAAGGCCGGCGAATGGGTCGAACTCACCCAGGACGAGATCGACGATCTTTCCAATCTGGCGGGTCTGGAGCCGCGCAAGGTGCCGGACATGACCCCGGAGGAACAGAACCGCTGGAGCCGCGACAAGAACAAGCGCCGCCCGGTGCGCGCCATGCGCAAACCCAAGGAGCCGCGGCGTAAGCGCTGAAGTGTTGAGCGGGTTTTTAAGGCAAAGGCTTGCCCCGTGAATGGGGCAAGCCTTTTTCAATTAATTTCTAAAGTTCATTTTCTCGTTGCCGTTATTAGTTTGGGACATTCACTTAATCTCAGCACTATTCAAGCAGCGTAGGAAAAGAAAATGAAGAAAGTCGCCATCGCCATCGCCCTCGCCATTGCCACCGCCGCTTCGGTTTCAACCGCCGCTCAGGCTCAGGGCGTCTATGTGTTTGGTGAATACAATCACTCTCAACTCGAATCGAGCGAAGGCGAAGCAATTGCCGATTCTGTTGCGAACGAACTAGATGGATGGGTACAGGAAGGGAATGATCTCGGTGGGGATCTGACCGGAACCCGCAACGATTCTTCTGACGACAGCGATTCCGGCTTCGGAATCGGCATCGGCTTCCGTTTCCATGAAAACTTCGCTGCAGAACTGGCCTACAAGGACCTCGGTGAAGCTACCTACGGTAGTGAAGTAGCCATCGCCGGCACCGATCCGATCGGAGGCAATGTCGATGGCTCTGGCTACTTCGACGGCGGCTATGAGTCGGACGCAGTGATTTTGCGCGGGGTCGGCATCCTGCCGATCACCGAGAGCTTCTCGCTGGAAGCCCTGCTGGGTGTCGCCTACGTCGATACCGATTATCACGCTGAGGAAGGGCTGCGCGGCGAAGTCCCAAGATCCGGGACGCGTATTGGTGGCTCCGACAGCGACTCCGATTTCACCGCCACCTACGGCCTGGGCGCATCATTCCAGTTCACCGACACCGTGGCCGCCTACGGCCGCTGGGAGCGCATCCACGACATCGATACCGCCGACTATCTGGACGATATGGAAGCCGATACCTTTGCTGCCGGCCTGCGCTACTCGTTTTAAGAAATCGTCAGTAAAAAGGTGGCTCTCGAAGCCAAGCCTGTCGATGTAAGTTCGCTTCATGTTCATTGATCATGAACATTTCCGACGCCAGAAACCCTGGCGTCGGTTTTTTTATCTGATCCAGTCGTTGGTCACGTATCGCGATTCGCTGCTTTTATGGCGGATTAATGTCGAACGGGCGCAGATAGAAAAGTGGCAAAACGGTTCTTGAGACATGGCCCCCGATGGGTCAGGTGTTGAATGTGACCACTGAGCCCGCCCTCTAGCTCTCCCTCAAAATATCTTCTGGCTTCACATGCCGCCTTTTATGAATCACGGCTAGCCCGGATATTGCACCGGGCTGGTCAGCAGCGCCCAGATTCCGAGGGCGCGGGCCGTTGCCGCGCCCAAGCCTCTAATTTGATGGTTTTTTGATCAGTTCTTTGGTTTCAGAACG
>NZ_JBNCAN010000029.1:0-49825 GCF_049808615.1 Halomonas sp. GXIMD04776
GACTATATTGAGGGCTTTTATAACAGCCAACGGCTGCACAGTGGCCTGGGCTATCGGACTCCGTTAGAGTTCGAAGAGATTAGCTGATGGAGCGTGTCCATTTTATTGGGGGAACTCCATGGTGGCAAGATAGAAATTGGCCGTGTTGATACGGCTTTGGGTCACCCAAACCAACAGCAGGCCCCCCACCCCCATCAATTCAAGCAACCCTAGCACGATGGAAGCTTCCGACAGACCATCGGTCGGGATCATGGAATCCAACAAGATGCCTACGACAGCGCTGAACAGAAAGGTCATGACATAGAACGGTATGCCGAAGGTGATGCGGGCATGAAAGGTGGCATCCCTTTCACGGCCAAACCGGGCGTAGTCGAAGGTAAACATCATCAATACCCAAACCCCCATATAGTAGGCAAAGGTATGTAACCAGCCCCAGGGTGACGCACCACCTTCAGGCACACGCGTCAACCAGCCCGAAGGGTAGCCAAACTCGGCAACCGCCATCCCCACCGCGATCAGCATCCCGATCACATACACCGGCAGAAGCACGCCGTTAAACTTGTCCAGCCAATGCTGCACACTGCCAAAGATCAATGCGACGCCAAAGATCACCACTATGGCCGTAGCCATCGCCATGGACAGGTTGCCACTCCACTCCGATAGGACCAGAGCCATTACATAGCCTTCAAAAACGGCATAATAAAGTGCGGTCGCGAAGAATATCAGCGTGGCGACAATGGCGCCGACATGGCCAAACAGCACCTTGGAGAAAAGTGCAACGGTCAATCCCGTTTTCATGGAGTAGCGACTGACAATACCGTTAATAATGCCATAGGCAACAACAGTTAAGGCAATGCCTACCAAGGCATTGACAGTGCCGTAGGCACGCGCCATGGCGGCGGCAACCACCATATAGAATATCGCGCTACAGACGGCCCACCAGGCCATCATCAGGTTAACTCGTGGCATTCGCCCTTCTGCTGGCACAGGGCGTTCGGAAAAATCGAGGTCTGACACCTCATTTTGATTATTGTCTTTCATTTTGTGCTCCGTTGTTATTGTTCAACTTTCATATAGTCACATAGAAAAACTCACTAAACATTGCTTGATAAATGCGCTCTCATGAGGAACTACCATTAATTTTTATTTTTCATCCGACCAGAGAAAGCGCCGGCACATACAAACAATAGGCAGTATGTGCGATAAGTGTTTGGCATAGGGTGCACTGTCAATTTGCATTACGTGCACTGCTTGCCTCTTAAATGCGAACGGTTCAGGGCATGCGGTAGCCTCGTGCTCATCCGCCAGTCGGATGCACTTACTCATGTTTTCTGTTATCGTGCATCGCGCGGCTCTTTCGTCCCTTCGCCGCGCGATCATCCTGCTTTACTTACCTTTTACGCATTGGCCCGGGACGCACGCCTTTTGACTGGTGAGCGGCAGGTGCGTTTGACCCGGAGATTATATGAGCTTTTCCGAACTCGGCCTGCGCGCCGAACTGTTACGTGCGGTCGAAGAACAAGGCTATACCACCCCTACCCCGATCCAGCTCAAGGCCATTCCCGCCGTACTCAAGGGCGGTGATTTGCTGGCCAGTGCCCAGACCGGCACCGGCAAGACCGCCGGTTTCACCCTGCCGCTGCTTCAGCGCCTGGCGGACGGGCCTCGCCCGCAGCCGCGTCAGATTCGCGCCCTGGTATTGACCCCCACCCGAGAACTGGCCGCCCAGGTCGGCGAGAACGTCGCCGATTACGGCCGTCACTTGAAGCTACGCTCCCATGTGATCTTTGGCGGTGTGGGTCAGCAGCCCCAGGTGGATGCCATTCGCCCCGGGCTCGATATCCTCGTCGCCACTCCCGGGCGACTGCTCGATCTGCATCAGCAGCGCCATGTGGATCTCTCCAAGATCGAGACCCTGGTGCTTGACGAAGCCGATCGCATGCTCGACATGGGCTTCATCCACGACATCAAGAAGCTGCTGCGTCTGCTGCCCGCCAAACGCCAGAATCTGCTGTTCTCGGCGACCTTTTCCGATGAGATCCAGCAGTTGGCCAACGGCCTGCTGGACAGCCCTACCTTCATCGAGGTTGCCCGGCGCAACACTGCCGCCGAAAGCATCGATCAAGCCATCTATCGTGTCGACCGCGAGAAGAAGCGTGATCTGTTGGCGCATCTGATCAAGCAGCATCAGTGGTACCAGGTACTGGTGTTCACCCGCACCAAGCACGGCGCCAACCGTCTCGCGGAACAGCTCGGCAAGCAGGACATTCCCTCCATGGCGATCCACGGCAACAAGAGTCAGTCGGCTCGCACTCGCGCCTTGGCAGCCTTCAAGGAGGGCAGCCTGCAGGTGCTGGTCGCGACGGATATCGCCGCCCGGGGTCTGGATATCAGCGAATTGCCGCATGTAGTGAATTTCGAACTGCCCAACGTGGCGGAAGACTATGTCCACCGCATCGGTCGCACCGGCCGTGCCGGCAGCGAAGGCCAGGCGGTCTCGCTGGTCTGCGTCGATGAGCACGGACTCTTGAAAGGTATCGAACGCCTGCTCAAGCGGGATCTGCCCAAGCATGTCGAGCCCGGCTTCGAACCCGACCCCAACGCCAAGCCCGAACTCATCGAGAATGGTCGTCGCGGCGGGCGCAACAATAATCGCGGCAACGGTGGAAATAACGGCGCGAAGACTCGCAACGCTAACAATCCAAGTCGCGGTGAAAACCGCAATAGCGAGAACAAGTCGGCACGACGTCGGCGTCCGCAGCGCAGCCGTCAGGCCTGATTGTCATCGCGGTAGCGATCGGCCGATATGAAATGGAAAGCGTGACCCTTGGGGTCGCGCTTTTTCATACGGATGTTGTTTAGACTTCTCCTGGCAGTGGAGCCTATCAACCAGGCAAATCGGCTCGACGTCAGGCGAAGAAATTACGGTCTTTTTTCTTGTTGGGAAATGCAGAAAGCACTCGACCGATATTACTGACGCGGTCGTCCTGAATATGCTGTTCCCGATATGTAGTGGCACAGTGAATTTGGCCACCTAACGCTCGGCTTTGCGGCGTGCCGGAGCGCAGCGCAGGCGCGTCCGACAACAGCCGCTTGTTAACCCCGGAGTTCGAGGTCTTCCCGGATGACCTCGGGATGGCGGGAAGCAATCTCGATGAGCGCTTTTGCTGGCCCAGAGGGTTTACGTCGACCTTGCTCCCATTCCTGCAAAGTACGCGCAGAAATATGCAATACCTCAGCAAACTCGATCTGGGTCAGACCAGTTTTACCCCGTGCTTCCGCCACCTCATTAGGTTCTACACGACTGGTTCGTGCGGCTTTACCCGCTTTCATTTCTTTGACGGACTGGAGTAGCTTGTTGCCAAGCTCCTCAGCACTCAGAATCTCGTTACTCATTTTCCAATACCTCACGAATCGACTTCAGGATATGCGCGGGTATGTTGCCCCTGACGGCCTTTTTGTAGATCACCAACAACCAGATCTCACCATTTGCCAGCTTGGTGAAGTAAATAACTCGCACCCCACCACGCTTCCCTGAACCCGCTACCGACCAACGAACCTTTCTACACCCTCCGCTACCTGAGATGGGGTCGCCAATTTCTGGACTGGCTGCCAGCCAAGCAAAGAAAGCGCTTCGCTCTTCCTCAGTCCAGATTTTTCTGGCGTCCGCTTCAAATGTAGGGGTTTCGATAATGGTAAGCATGACAACCAATATACGTCATTGACGGAGTTTTGCAAGATTGGTGTCGAAAAGGGTTACGCTCGAAATCAGCGGCGCGGGTACCGCGTCCGCTGGATTGACTTGTTCGGCTGCATCTGCCTATTCCTCCTGGCGATTGGTTGCGTCGCGATCTCGTTCGTATCGTCTCGTGAGCGCGAATGAGGGCAACCAAGACTCGCGACGGACCGTCCAAAGTTCGTAGGTTGGCTGCATTTGGTTGGGCGCATCCAGAGAACCTAGATTCACTTCAATTTCGTCGCCAGAGCGTCCGAATACCGACGAGCCACAGTGGGGACAGAAGTACCTACCAGCATAGTCACGTGTTTCGCCCCCGATCGTCACGGCGTTTAATGGGAATATCGCCGAAGCGTGAAAAAGGGCACCATGGTGCTTGCGACAGTCTAGACAGTGACACAGGCCGACTCGGTATGGGTGCCCCAACGCCACGATACGAACGTTGCCGCAAAGGCACCCGCCTGTATATCGATCCATACTAACTCTCCTGCAAGACATGTGCGGCCGAACGCTGAAGGTAACCGGCACCGGAGCGCAGCGAAGGGAACCAAAAGCAGTAAGCTTTTGGTGTCCGGTTGACCGCCTTGTTAAATGATGCGGCCACTACGCTGGCACCTTGTTTATTAATATTGATTTTTTACCCTTATAATACTCTGTGTCGAATACCGTTTTATTGTTTTCATAAGCAGCAGCTTGGATCCAATCTCTTGCTTCACCGAGGGATACCTCTTTGTAGTCTGGGAGCAGAAGATAACCACCGGGATTTCTCTCTATAAGGTCGTCAAGAACATCCCAGCCTTGCAGCCATGTTTCTTCTTGCTCTATGTTGCTGAGCACCATTCCCAGTCCTTGATGACATTTAACGCAAAGCTAAGCGGCGGCCCGTCAGGGACGTCCGGTGGACGGCCGTCAGGCCGGGAACGAACTTGAGCGATTGGTTATGCATTTACGACAACTTCTTCCAGCTCACGGTAGTGCCAAAAGGCGGATAGATTGACATCGATTCCGATACTTCATACTTGCCGACCACGTTACCGTCAGCATCTACCTCATCATAGAAGTAGTAATCGGTATCCCTCCCCTTGCGCTGCTCCCATTTGGTATCTGTTTGAACAAGGTCGTGTGCGTCTGGGATACCTATTTTCTTTTTGTGTTCGTCGCTCATGAACAGATCCTCTTACTTTTTGACGTCTTCGATTCGGCGGGTTGAGAACGTAGCGGAGGTCATTTCAGTTCTTACAGTCGTACCGCAATATGGACAGATAACTGGCTCTCTCTCCTTGCCACCAGGAACACCGCCCCCAATCTTAGAGACGTAGAAATCCTTCTTGCAGCTTTCGTTTGTACACTTTTCCATGCTTGCCTCCCATAGGTGCATAACAGCAATTAGGCAGACAGCTTCGATATTGCGGAAATCTGACCGCTTCATGATTACGGTTTCTGATTCCCAAGAACGCCTACCTAAGATATTATAAAACAATAGCTTAGCCGACCACTCTGCTGGCTGCCGCGTAATCATTTGACTTCTGTGATTTGCTTACATAATAATACTGTATAAAAATATAGTTTTATGGGGTCTAGTCCATGCATGGGAAGCCGCTTCGGTTACGCGATCAGGTTCGTGCTGTCATTCGCGTCAATCATTACAGCATCCGCACGGAAAAAACCTACTGGTACTGGATTCGCTATTTTATCCGCTTCCAGCAAATGAAACACCCACGCTATATGGGACCACGAGAGGTTAACGAGTTTCTGACGTGGCTAGCTGTTCACCGGAATGTCGCGGCGGCTACTCAGGCCCAGGCGCTGAATGCGCTAGTGTTTTTGTACAACAAGGTACTCGACATACCTCTCGGGGAAATCGGCGAAGTTGTCCGCTCAAAAAAGCCACGGAGACTACCGGTGGTGCTCACTCACGACGAGGCTATGCGCATCATCAGTGAGCTACGCCACCCCGATCACTTGATCGCTTCACTCATGTACGGTTCGGGGCTTCGGGTGACAGAGGCGTGCAGGCTTCGCATTAAAGACTTGGATTTTAGCCAGCAAATAGTGACCGTTCGCGATGGCAAAGGCGCCAAAGACCGCACAACGCTGATGCCGGGAACACTCATTAGTGCATTACAGGATCATACCGATAGCATCTACAACGCTTGGAAACAAGAAGATCCCGAGTATCAACACCCTGTCAGTCTGCCCCATGCGCTATCGCGAAAATACCCCAACGCTGGCCACTCCCTGGAATGGCAATGGCTCTTCTCCTCACCTTCGTTGAGTACCGATAATCTCGGTAATGTCGCCCGCCATCACCGCCATATTACGTCGGTGCAGCGAGCTGTGCGTAATGCTGTAAAAGCAACGAGTATCGGCAAGCCCGCAGGCTGTCACACCTTCCGGCACTCTTTCGCCACGGAACTGCTAAAACACGGTAACGATATCCGCACGGTCCAGGATCTGCTCGGCCACGCAGACCTGCGAACCACCCAAATCTATACCCACGTCCTAGGGCAAGGCTTCGCTGGGGTTCGCAGTCCGCTGGGCTGAGAGTCGGTCAGTTAGCAACGATCTCTCGGGTTCCACGTAATTAATTACGCGCTTCCAAAATAGTTCAGGGCGTTCTTGCTGCCACTGCTTCATAGCCTCGATCGGTGTCCGATGATGCAAGGCCTTCTGGTGGATATGGTGATTGTACAGCCAGTTGTAACGTTTGAGTGTCATCTCCAAGTCGTCTCGCGAGTCGATCCGGTTACCGGACTGAACCATAGCATCACTGCCACCTCGGCCAACGTTACAGTTGTCACCATGACCGCCATCTTGTTCGGGACGAAGATAAGCGAGTATACGGCGATGCGGGGATACCCGGCATCTGGAAGCACCTTGACGAAGACAAGGATACCCCGGTCTCCCGGTGCTTTGTAGTTGCCAAATGCGGTACCTCCAAGAAAATGCAAGACAGCCCCAGGAAAACGCTGCTGCTGGCATTGAGAATGGCCAAGAACAGCATGCGCATCACAATCGAGCATTCGTTTCATGTCATCAAGAACCTCACTGCAGCGCGACAATGATACGGGCCCATGACGCCATTGATAATTGTTTGCATTGGTGGCATGGTGTGACCCGCTTCCTACCCACAACGCGACGGGAGATTCAGCGTGAAAACGACTCGCTTGCGAGGTCCGCTCGGTTTCGCGATCTGGTTGCTGTTGGCTGGCGTCACCCAGGCCCAGGAAGAATCACGCGATGCTTCCAATCAGACCCAACTTAGCCCGGCAGCGCAGCAGGCCAAGATCGATGCCGCAGACGACGAAACGCGCAAGCTGCTGACCGAGTTACGCCGCCTGGAAGGTAACACGCGCCGACTATCAGCCTACAACGACGAGCTCGAACAGATGGTGACCCATCAGGCTGACATCCTGGAGCAACGTTCTAAGGCTCTGGCATCAGCCAAGGTGATCGACGAATCGCTTCCCCCGCTGCTGCGCACGCTGGTGCAGCGTCTGGATAGCTGGGTCAACCACGACATGCCGTTCCTGCGCCAGGAACGCCAGGCACGGGTCGCCAACCTCGAGCAGATGCTGGTCAATCCCGAACTCGATGATGCCGAACGCCTGGACAGGGTGCTCTCCGCCTGGCGCACCGAACTGAGCTATGGCCGCGAGCTGGATGTTTGGCGAGGCATGCTCGATGAACAGCGCGAAGTCGACTTCCTGCGCCTGGGTCGGGTCGGGTTGTATTACCTGACCCCGGATGGTCGTACGGGAGGCGTATGGCGCTCCGGGAAAGGTGAATGGCAACCCTTGGGCGAGGATGCCCGCCGGGAAGTGCATAACGGCCTGCGCATCGCCCGGGACCAGCGCGCCCCGGAACTACTCGACCTGCCTGTTTCTCGCTCCGTGCGCAACGCCAGCGATCAAGAGGCAGACACATGATCCAACGAAGAAGCATGCTTCGCCGCTGCATCGTACTGTTACTGCTCGCGCCATCGTTCGCCGGGGCTCAACAAAACGCCCCCGAAACCTCCTTGAGCGCTCAGCGAGAAGCTACCGAGGCCCAGGATACGGCGCGCCTGGCCGCGCTGGTCGACGATCGCGAGGCCTTGCAAGAGGCATTGAAAACCGCTCGGGAACGTCAGACCACGGAGAATGAACGTCGCGACGCGCTGGAAGCCCGACAAACCGAACAGCGTAAGCGCCTGGATGAGCTTGCAGCAAAGCGCGATGCGCTCGGCGACAATGATCAGGATGGCGTTGATGTACAGGCCGTGGCAGCAGTTCTCGACCGCCATGTCGGCGAACTGCGGGATGAACTGGCGGACAGCTGGCTGACCCTGGGCGAGCTCGCACTTCCTGCCAGAGGCTCCCCAGAGGCGCCATTGACCCCGCAACGTCTCGAAAAGGTGGCCGATGCGCTCATGGCGCTGACCAGGGAATCCGGGCGCATTGAGCATCTCACGACTCCGGTGGCCGATGCCGAGGGCCAGGTGACAGATCAGGAAGTCGTGCGTCTGGGTGACATGGCTGCGTTCAGCAACAATCATTGGCTTCGCCAGGGAAAAGGCGATATGCCCCCGGCGGTTATCGAGCACACTCCAACCGCTGCGCAGGAGAATCTCAAGGCCTTCGCCAGCGAAGAGGGCGAGGGTCTGCTGCTCGATCCAACCCGCGGGAAGGTCCTCGACGCCCTGGCCCAGCATCCGTCCTTGCTCGAACGCTTTCATCAGGGCGGCGCGGTAGGCTATGTGGTGGTGGCGCTGGGTGCCCTCGGCCTGCTGGTGGCCCTGATCCAGTATGGCTATTTGCTGAGTGTCACCGCTCGCTTGCGGCGCCAGCTCAAGCACCTGGATCGGTTACGCCATGACAACCCCTTGGGTCGCATACTCGCCAAATTCCAGGCCGTGCGCCAGGGGCTTGCCTCGGAAGCCCTGGAGGCGCGTCTCGACGAAGCGCTGCTCGCCGAACAACCGCGACTCGAGCGGGGCCAGGCCCTGGTCAAGCTACTGGCCGCCATTGCGCCGCTACTCGGGCTTTTGGGCACCGTGACCGGCATGATCGTCACCTTTCAAGCCATCACCGTGTTCGGTACCGGCGATCCGCAACTGATGGCCGGCGGCATCAGCCAGGCGCTGGTGACGACGGTGCTGGGCCTGATTACTGCGGTACCGCTATTGTTCGCCCATACCGCTCTCACGAGTCGCAGCCGTCGACTCATTGGCGTGCTGGAAGGTCAGGCAAGTGCCGTGCTGGCAGAACATCTCGAAGCCCAGCCGATGGCCGTCGACAATCGTCATGGGGTTGAGCATGCCTCACCCTTGGCTTGAGGTTTTCACCGCGCCACTCGAATCCTTCACTCGACTGATCGAAGCGGGGGGTACGGTGCTGGTGGCCATTCTCGGCGTGGCAATCCTGCTGTTCTCCCTGGGCCTGGAGCGCTGGTGGTATTTTCGCTTCACTTGGCGTCGTGAACGGCGCGCCTTGGTGAATCGGTGGAGGGCCCGGCAGGATCATGTCAGTTGGAGTGCCTTGACCTTGCGCGAGATATGGACACGCGACCTGATTGCGCGGCTGCGTCGCCCCCTGCCCTGGCTCAAGCTGCTGGTCATGCTATGCCCACTTCTGGGCCTGCTGGGTACCGTGACCGGCATGATCGCCGTCTTCGATGGGCTGGCCGCCCAGGATACTAGCCAGGCGCGGGCGATGGCCGATGGCGTCGCTCGGGCAACGCTTCCGACGCTGGCCGGCATGGCCGTGGCGGTCATGGGGCTGCTTTTCACTACCCGACTGGAATTCATCATCCGGCGCGAAGACCAGCGGCTGCATGACCGCCTGGCCCGCGCCGCGGAGACCCCTCATGCGTAGACGCCGCCTGCAGGCCAATAACGGCGAGGCCAGCGAGATCAATCTGACCCCCATGCTGGATGTCGTCTTCATCATGCTCATCTTCTTCATCGTCACCACCAGCTTCATCAAGGAGAGTGGCGTGGAGATCGAACGCCCCGAATCGAGCGACGCCAGTCCGCAACCGGATGCCCAGGTGATGGTGGCGCTGACCTCCGAGGGTGCCGTCTGGGTCGACGGCCAGCCGGTGGATGCCCACCGGGTCGGCACCGAGGTGGCGGCACTGGTCAGCGACCAAGGCAGCGTGGTGATCCAGGCGGATCGGGCTTCGACCACGGGGCTGCTGGTGGAAGTGATGGACCGTTTACGCGAGGCAGGCGTCGAGGACGTGGCGGTGGCCGCGACGCGCAGAGGCTCATGATCAGGGCGCCCTTATCGGCCCTGGGCGGAGCAGCCCTGGCCCTGGTGCTGTTCTGGCTGCTGTCGCTGTTGGTGGCACCGCCAGAAGCGCCTATCGAAATGAAGCAGGAAACCATGCCTCTGAGCATGGTCGATGCTCCCCAGGCGCCCATGCCGGCATCGAATGCCAGTGCTGCAACAGAATCGTCGTCAGCGCCACTGCCAACCCCACCTGCCCAGATACCGCCGCAGCTTTCGAAGCCTGTATCGGCGCCCGAAGCCGCGCCTGTATCGGCACCGGAAGCCGATAGCAATATGGCAGTTCCTGAGCAGGAGTCATCAAAGCCTGAAACAGAACCTCAGCCAGCGCCGGAACCCGAGCCCCGGCCGGCTCCTGAACCTGAGCCTCAGTCAGCGCCTGAACCAGCGCCACAGCCGTCTCAGGACGCGAGCGCCGGGAGCTTCTCCGGCATGGCGCCGGACGCCAATCAGCCCCAGACATCTGGTGGCGGCAATGCGGATTCGGCGCCTAAGGACGTCGGTCAGGCGTCACCGATCAGTCAAGTGCCCCCGGAATACCCGGCCCGGGCTCAGCGGCGCAACCTGGAAGGCCATGTCGTGATGACCTTTCTGATCCGCCCGGATGGTAGCGTGGATCGCTCCTCGATCAAGGTGACAGACGCCCGGCCCCGCAACGTTTTCGAAAGGGCCGCTCGGCGAGCGGTAGCGCAATGGCGATTCGAATCGACCGGCGAGCTGCGGCGTGCCCAGCAGCGCCTGGAGTTCAGGCTACGATAATCTAGTTATTTTTGATAACAATTCGCATTTGATTTATCATCCCTTATTATCGAACCCATAGCCTGTACCCAGCAAAGAGTTCCACCCCATGTTCAAGGTCGATGCCGCCAGCGTCACGGTCGGCGACAAATGTCTACTGCAACCGACCGAGCTGGCTTTTGCCGAAGGCCAGGTATATGGCCTGATCGGTCACAATGGCTCCGGCAAATCGACACTCTTGAAGCTGCTTGCCCGGCAACAGCCAGCCAGTCGGGGCGAAATTCGTCTCGACGATCGCCCTTTGGCGGTCTGGGGCAGCCGCGAGTTTGCTCGCCAGGTAGCTTATCTGGCCCAGCACCTGCCCAGCGCCGACAACCTCACCGCCCGAGAGTTGATCGGCTTCGGCCGCTACCCCTGGCACGGTCTGTTGGGTCGGTTCGGTCGCGAGGATCATCGGCAGGTCGAACGCGCCATTGCCCTGACCCAGACCCAGGACTTTGCCGAGCGGCTGGTCGACACCCTCTCCGGCGGCGAGCGTCAGCGCGTGTGGCTGGCAATGCTGCTGGCCCAAGGCAGCCGCTACCTGTTGCTCGATGAGCCATTGTCGGCGTTGGATATCGCCCATCAGGTCGAAGTGCTGGCCCTGGTGCGTAAGCTGTGCCGCGAACTGAAGCTGGGCGTGGTCATCGTGCTGCATGACATCAACATGGCCGCACGCTATTGCGACCGGCTGATTGCCCTGCATAGCGGTCGCCTGTTGGCCCAGGGCACACCCGGCGAGATGATGTGCGACACCACCCTGGAAGCCATCTACGGCATTCCCATGCGCGTGATGCCCCACCCAGCCGGCGAGTCTCCCATTGCCGTGCTTCACTGATTTTCCATCCTGCGGATCGCTATCACCGATGCATTTCAGAACGTTTCCGGCGCGCCCCGCCTTTGTCCTCGCCCGGTACAGACCCTTCGCTGGGTTTCGGAGAGTGATCGGAACCACATTGTTATCTCTGGCGACCATTTTTCCCGCTCAGGCGGCGGATTCTCGTATCGTCACCCTCGACTGGACGGTTGCAGAGACCCTGCTGGCCCTGGACGTCGTGCCCCAGGGCGTGGCACAGATCGATGCCTATCGTGACTGGGTCGGCACCCCGGCTCTACCGCCATCGGTGATGGATCTCGGTCTGCGCGCTCAACCCAACCTGGAGCTGCTGGCCAGTCTCGATCCGGCACACATCCTGATCACGCCGCTATTTGCCGCACTCGAATCGCGACTGTCGCGTATCGCCCCGGTGACCACGCTTGGCATCTACGCCTCCGGCGACGATCCCTGGTCCGGCATGCTCGCTGCCACCCGCGAGTTGGGTGAATTGGTCGATCGCCCCGAGGCCGCCGAACGACTCATAAAGACGACCAATGCGCACCTGGCCAAGGCGAAGCGGCACTTACCCGAGAACCTGCCGCCACTTTTGCTGGTGCAGTTCATGGATGCCCGTCACGTTCGCGTCTTCGGTGACCGCAGTCTCTATCAAGGCGTACTCGCACATCTGGGACTCGACAATGCCTGGAAGAGACCCACCAACGCCTATGGATTTTCGTTGGTCGGACTCGAGGCTCTGGCGAATCTAGACGCCCATTTGGTGGTGGTCGAGCCACTGCCGGTAGGCGTCGAGACGCAATTGAACGAAAACGGCTTATGGCAAAACCTGAGCGCCGTTCGTGAGCAACGGGTGAGCACTCTGCCACCGGTATGGAGCTTCGGCGGCCTTCCCTCCGCGAGACGCTTCGCCACACTGTTGGTCGAGGCGCTGACACGGACCGAGCGCGCCGCCGATGCCTGATACCACCGCTCGGCTAACGCCCCCCCGCCTCTGTGGAGTGTTGGGCATCCTCATTCTGGGACTCGCCTGGCTGGCGCTTGAAGCCAAGCTTGATCCCACGAATGCATTGAGCGCCTTGTTCGCGCCGCAGCTCGACGATATCGATCAGATAGTCACGCATTACAGTTGGTGGCCACGCTTGAGCATTGCCCTGCTCGCCGGCGGTGGGCTGGGGCTGGCCGGGGTGTTGATGCAGCAGGTGCTGCGCAACCCGCTCGCGGCACCGACCACTCTGGGAGTGGCCAGCGGTGCCAATCTGGCCTTGCTGGTGACGACCTTGATCGCCCCGGGACTACTGGCCTTCGGCCGTGAGTGGGTGGCCCTGATCGGCGGCGGGCTGGCCATGGCGCTGGTGTTCCTGCTCGCCTGGCGTCGCGGGTTGGCGCCCATGGTCGTGGTGCTCGCGGGACTCGTGATCAATCTCTATTTCGGCGCGCTCGGCACGCTGCTACTGCTGTTTCATCAGGAAGAACTCAAGGGCTTGATGATCTGGGGCGCTGGCTCGCTGGCCCAGAACAATTGGGACGGCGTGATGTTCCTGGGGCCGCGACTAGCCCTAAGTCTCGGGCTCGCCCTGCTGCTGCTCAAACCCTTGGCGATACTCGAACTCGACGATGCCAATGCGCATAGCCTGGGCGTGTCGCTCAAATATCTGCGCCTGGCTAGTCTATCGCTGGCGGTATTCGCCACCGCCTGTGTGGTCAGCGTCGTGGGTGTGATCGGTTTCATCGGCCTCGCCGCCCCCGCCATCGTGCGCCTGGTGGGTGCCCGGCGTCTGGGTCAGCGCTTGATCTGGTCGACCCTCCTGGGCGCCCTGCTGCTGGCCGCCACGGACCTGCTATTGCAACGCCTCTCGGGAGCCTTGCCCACGCTGATTCCCACCGGCGCCACCACCGCGGCATTGGGCGCGCCACTCTTGCTCTGGTTGATTCCGCGCTTCAAATTGAAGACGGGCCAGCCGTCAGCACAGAGTACCGGCCTTGGGCAGCGTCGATCAGCCCCTGCCCCCTGGATCGCGGGGTTAGCGTTAGCACTCGTGAGTGCCGTAGTCATTGCCCTGGGTATCGGCCAAGGGGCCGACGGCTGGCACTGGCAGTTGCCCTTCATGGACGACGCGATGACCGAGTGGCGTCTACCGCGCATGCTGGCAGCGGGGGGCGCAGGGATCATGCTGGCCGTGGCCGGCACCCTGATTCAACGCATGACCGGCAACCCCATGGCCAGCCCAGAGGTGTTGGGCATCAGCGCCGGCACCGCGATCGCCCTGATCGGCGCGCTCCTGTTCATGCCGGGAGCCGGCCAGATGACCCTGATCGGTATCGGCACGCTGGGAGCGCTCGTCACGCTAGGGATACTGATCGCGCTCAATCAGCGCAGTGGGTTCCTGCCCGAACGGCTGTTGCTGAGCGGCGTGGCAATCACCTCACTGTTCGAGGCCGTGCGCAGCTTCGTGCTCGCGGGCGGCGATCCCCGCGGACAGCAGATCATCGCCTGGATGGCCGGCTCGACCTATTACGTCGATCTGCCTACGGCGCTGGTTGTCGCCAGCTTAGCTATTCTGCTGGCCGGGGTCGCGCGTCCATTTGCGCGCTGGCTTGATCTATTGCCGCTAGGCGCCTCTACCGCCAGCGCCCTGGGGGTTGCCGTGCTCCGTTCGCGCCTGACCCTGCTGGGGCTGGTGGCACTGCTCACGGCCAGCGCCACCCTGGTCGTCGGGCCATTGAGCTTCGTGGGTCTGTTGGCGCCTCACATGGCTCGCCTGGCCGGTCTCACTCGAGCCCGGGAGCATCTACTGGGTGCGGCGATGATGGGCGCCTTGCTGATGATTCTAGCCGACTGGTTGGGCCGCCAATGGTTGTTTCCTAACGAAATTCCCGCCGGGCTGGTGGCATCGCTATTGGGCGCCGCCTATTTCCTGTGGGGCTTGCGTCGGCTGTAATCGTACCGATGGGAATGCTCACCATCAGGCTAACTATTGAATACGAACAATTATCATTGATATTTTGTTTAGCCCTGATACTCTTTCGTTTCTCGAACGATTTTTCTCTTCTCTCGAACTCCGCTACAAGGAACAACCGCATGAAAACGCGCATGACCGTCGGCCTTGCCATGGTGGCAAGCTCCGCCTCGATGAACCTGTACGCTCAAGGCTCTCAAGGCGCTGAGGGCTATCAAGGCGCTGAGGGCTCTCAAGACACCCAGGACACCATGGTCGTCGTCGGTTCGCGCACTCCCAGTCAGATCAGCCAGATTCCTGGCGCGGTGTGGGTCATCGATGACGAGCAACTGAATCAGCAGCTCGATACCGGCGTCGATCTCAAGACCGCCCTGGGCCGGTTGGTGCCAGGGTTCGATCTGGCGCCCCAGGGACGCACCAACTTCGGTCAGAATCTGCGTGGGCGCAGCGCTCAGGTATTGATCGACGGTGTCTCGCTCAACAGCTCCCGGGGCCTGTCACGACAGTTCGATTCCATCGATCCGTTCAACATCGAACGCGTCGAGGTGCTTTCCGGCGCCAGCAGTCTTTATGGTGGTGGCGCCACCGGAGGCATCATCAACATCATTACTCGCAAAGGCGATCCGTCGGAAAAGCCTAATTGGCGCACACAAGCCCGGCTCAAATCCGGTTTTCAGGACAGCGACGATCTCGACAAGCGCATCGCCCAATCCGTCAGCGGCGGCAATGAGCGCGTTCAGGGCTATCTGGGCACGGCTTATGAAGACAATGGCCGCGCCTACGACGGTGATGGCAACGAGATATTTCCGGACATCACCCAGACCGACCTGCAGGACAATCGCGGCATCGACGTGCTGGGCAATCTGAACGTCAACCTGACCCAGGAGCAGAGTCTGCAGCTTACCGGCCAGATCTATCGCTCGGGCTACGAGGGCGACCGGGGACTCTATTTTCCCAACGTCGATGCGCTGCCGGCGGGCAATCTCGAAGACGCCGAGATTCGCGATGGCTATGAGTCGGATCGCGATCCGGCGACGGATCGCAAGTTGGTCAACGCCCAGTATCATCATGAGAACCTGCTCAACCAGAACTTCTATCTGCAGGCTTATCACCGCGAGGAGGAAGCAAGCTTCAATGCTTTCCCCTACCCTCGCCCCCTGCCCAGCGAGCGGCGCTTCGCGACCGAATTCGCCACCTCCAAACAGAATACCGATCTGAGCGGCATCAAGGCGTTGTTCGATGCGGATCTGAGCGACAGCATCGGCCTCACCTATGGCCTGGATTACAGCCGTGAATCCTTCGATGCCAGCCAGATGTTCTTCGATGTGGCCACTACCGACGCCACCGGCGGTCTGGTGCAGAATGAATCCCGCACCGAGGAACGCTACCCGAGCTACGACGTCGATACCCTGGCGGGCTTTCTGCAGGGTGACTGGCAGGCCACGCAGCGCCTGAAGCTCTCCGCCGGGGTACGCCAGCAGCATACCGACGTCGAGGTCGATGATTTCAACAAGCGCGACTATGACCCCACCACCGGCGTGCGCCAGGGCGTTGCGATTCCCGGCGGCGACAATGACTACGACGCAACGCTATTCAATGCCAGCGCGCTGTATGACTTCGGCGATCATCAGAGCTGGCTGCGTTACAGCCAGGGCTTCGAACTGCCCGATCCGGCCAAATATTATGGCAAGAGCCCTGACATCAGCGTCGGCGAAAACCCGCTGGACGCGGTGGAAACGGATCAGGTGGAGCTGGGCTGGCGCTATGCCGGCGCCAATTGGTCGACCCAAGCTGCCATTTACTATGCCTGGTCGGACAAGGCGGTGGAAAACAACGACGACCTGAGCGTCTCCGTCATCGACGAAAAGAAACGCGACTACGGTTTCGAAGGTGCTGCGACGCGCTATTTCGACAACGGTTTCGAAGCCGGTGGCACCCTGCACCTGGTGCGCTCTGAACAGAAGATCGACGGCGACTGGGACAAGCGCGATGTGCGTTATGCTTCCACCTCCACCGCTACCGCCTTCATCGGCTGGTCGGATTTCGAGCGTTCGGCGCGGCTACAGGCCAACCATGTTATTGATCTCGAAGATGATCAGGACCAGGAAATCGACGGCTATACCACCCTGGATCTGCTGCTGGGCCAGAATACCCGCTTCGGGAAATTCAGCCTGGGGGTCGAGAACCTGCTCGACAAGCGCTATTCCACCGTGTGGGGGCAACGCGCCGCGCTGTTCTACTCGCCGAATTTCGGTCCGGAATATCTGTTCGACTATCAGGGGCGCGGACGCGCTTACAGCCTGAACTGGTCCATGGCTTATTGAGGAATATTGCAAAGGATGGTGTCGAGGGGCTCGTATGACAGCCAATGAAGGCGAGCAACAGGGCGACACGGTAGAGGCGTCATTAGCCGCGCTGTATAGCGGGGTATTGGCTGAGGCCAAGCCGCCGCGTTTCTCGATATCGCCACCGCCGGACGCCCTGCCGGCGGTGGATCTGTTCATACCGGGCACATTAGAGGAAGTGCTCGCGCGTTTCGGTGACCGCTACACCGCTGGCGACATAAGAGGCGTGGCATCGCAATGGTCGAAGTGGTACTTCACGGCGATTCTGGTACCGGCACTCATCGCCATACTTGTCCTGCGGCGAGAACTCCCCTTGGCGCTGGATCGGCTGTACGTGCTGATGTCGCTCGACGATCGCGTCGATCGCTTGTACTTGCAAGACACCGGACGCCCCTTATCCCAGGGAAGCGACGAGAAAGTGTTCAGCAGATTACTCGATGATCATCTGAGACCGATAGTCGATACACTGGCCGGCGTCTCCGGTGCATCGCCTCGAGTATTCTGGAGCAATGCAGGCAATACCTTCGAGCAGTGCCTGAACCAGATTGAGCAGCATCCCACCGCCTGGCCCGACATGACCGACGACGCACGGCACTTTCTCACGCAGCCTCGGCTGAAAGACGAACGACGCAATCCTTTCTATCTACCAGTGCGCTACCGGGAACGCCCGGACGGGAGCACCAAGCGAGTGCGTCGTCTGTGCTGCATCCGCTATCTGGTTCCCGAGCTGAGTTATTGCGGCAACTGCCCGCTCAAGAAGTAATCGTTTCAGGCATCCGCCAGCTTGACTCGTAGCCGTGCGACGGCCTGGCTATGCAACTGACAGACCCGGGATTCGCTGACCCCCAGCACGGCGCCGATCTCCTTGAGGTTGAGCTCTTCCTGATAGTAAAGACCCAGCAGCAGTTTTTCCCGTTGGGGGAGCTGATCGATCGCCGCGACCAGGCGCTCTCTCTGCTCACCACTGACCAGTGCATCGAAAGGCGACTTGGGCCCGCCAATGCCTGCGTCGGGCTCATCGCCTTCGGCAAACACATCCTCGTAACCCAGCAATTGCCCATTGTTGGTATCCAGCAGACGCTGGCGATACTCCTCCATACTCAGCGACAGAGCGTCGGCGATCTCGCGCTCCTCTGCCGGCCGCCCTAGCTCCTGCTCCAGCCGACGCAGGGTTTCGTCCACTTCCCGAGCATTGCGCCGCACGCTGCGCGGCACCCAGTCACGGCTACGCAATTCGTCGATCATTGCCCCGCGGATACGCTGGCTGGCATAGGTGGTAAAGCTGGCACCCTGGGCCGAATCGTAACGGCTCAGGCAGTCCAGCAGTCCTACCATGCCTGCCTGAATCAGATCGTCGAGTTCGACGCTGGCCGGAAGCTTGACCTGCAGCGACAGCGCCTGGCGTCGCACGATAGGTAGGTACTGATCGAGTATTGCGCGTTGATCGATTTTGCCTTGTGCCGTATACATCCCACATGCCTCGTGCTGTCGAAGGACGACAGCACCATGACGTCATTGGGGTGCTGTCCATGATGGTAGTATTACGCTGTTTTCGTCTCCACCAAGCGACAAATACCCACGGAAGCTGCGAGCTATTCAGGCTTTAGGGAATCGACCGGTAGTCGACGATGACCCGCAGTCCCTGAACACGAAACGGCTTGGACGCACGAGCGTCCTCCGGAAGGCGAAAAACGAAAAACAACGCCTGGTTGGCGTCCAGCCCAGCCAATGCCTGACTGGTGCCACGGGCCATGGAGAGAGAAAAACAGCGCTTGTGCTGACACAGCCAGGCCTCAAGCCGGGGCTGATCGACAGGTGGTGCAAAGCGCCAGCTTATGCTGCGGATACGGGCATCGGAAGATAACGGGGAAGACGGCGTGATAGAGACGGACTGCACCGGGCGTCCGGGGGTGAACAAGCGCACGCTCGGCGCAGTGCCTACCCAACTGCCGGGTGTCGCCTGCGCGCTGGGCGTCACCATCAACAGCAAGTACAAAAGACCCGCTATCCAACCAACGCGGAGAACGTGTGGCCTCACGGTTAGATCTGCCGTAATCGCGGCGGCGTAATCACCAACAGCTGAATACCTAGAAACTGCGCGGCAACCTGCTGCAGGTTGTTGAGCAGGCCCGCCCGGGAAGGCAAAGGAGGGTGCACCAACAGCAAGCGCCGGGGCCCTCCTTGTTGCGCCAGACGCTTGAGCATCGCATAGGCACGCCGAAATCCATCCAGATCGTCGCCTACCCACAATGCCCAGCGTGATTGTTGCGTCACCAATGCCGAAAAATGCGGGCTGTTCATGGAGAGCGGCACGATACGCCAGGTGGCGGGATCGCCCACCCAGCGCTGCCCCTGAGCGTGCCAGCGTGTCAGGGCCTCGGCCACCGGGGTTACATCCGCCTCGGCCCCCTTGGGAAGTCCCAGGGTCACCAGCACTCGGGTTGGTGTGCTCGTCTCGGATTGCTGCTCTGCCAACGATGTTTGTGCCTCAGGTTGCGACTCTATCAAAGGCGTTTGTGTCTCGGCCCAGCGCCGCAGCCCAGCCGCTTGATCGATCTGGCTCACCGGGATACCTCAGCGTTCAATCCAGCGCCACCCACCATGACGAAGACATCCCGAGCGGTGAGCAGATGCAGCAGCGCATCCATCAACATCTGGGACGAACGCCCACGACGCCCGCCCAGCAAGCCCATCAACTGGGCTCTGACATCCATCGCCCAATCGCTACGCTCCTGATCGAGCCGACCGGCCACTGCCGCCAGCCCCGTTGCCACCAGCAAACGCAGTTCGGGGTCGGTCGTCTGATCGGTCTCTTCGAGACGCTGCCAGGCACGGCGGGTCAACAGCGGCAAATCGTCGTGCACCAACTGCGCGACCATCACCTCGGCAAAGGATTGATCCGGTGTTCCGTCCCGTGGCGCCAACCAATAGCGCTGCGCCAACTGTCGATGGTTTTCGGCCTCGCTCAAGGTGCCGAACCAGGCCGTCAGCGGTTCCCCGTCCGGCAGGGCAATGGCCAGGCGCGACAGGGTCAGATGCGCATCTCGGCCACGATAACGACAGGTGAGCTCGGTCCAGGCATCGGCGACAGATGCGAGCTGGCTCAATCGATGCCGCCCGCCATCGAAGGCGACCCGTGAACTGGCCTTGGCCGTGGCCAGCCAGGTCGAGCCGCTCTCGGCCAAACATTCGCGCGTCACAGCACCGGGACACCGGGATAACAGCTGCCAACGAATGCCAAGCTGCGTCCTGGCCCACTCGAAACGTGCCTCTTCGCCAGTCGGCAAGCGATGGATCAGCCAGGGCAATGCCTGTATCTGCCCTGCACCGTTCAAGGACAGCGCCGGCATCGTCCAATCGACACCGCTTGCGGATTTGGCTCCTGTCCAAAGCATGGCCTGAGCCGGCTCGACACTATCGAGATGACGCCGACGCATTACCACATCGAATAGATCGGCAAGATGGGCCTGTTGCTGCTCGAGCGGATAACCCAGCAGTGGCCAGGCGCGTTCGAGTAGCGCGAAGCCGGCAACCTCCTCCCTCAGCGTGGTCAGCGTCGATACCAGCGCCCTGCCCTGGCCCAATAATCCTCTGGATAACGCCTGCATGCGCTGTGAAGATGACGAGCGCGGCGCTTGCGGTGCTTCGGCGGCGAAGGAAGAGTCCCCCGCAACGCTCAACGCCTGATCCAGCAATGCGCTTCTCTCTGCCAGACTCAAGTCCTCGGGCACCTGCTGACCGTGGGAGACATAATGCAGTCGCAAGCCGTGGCGAATGGCGATATCCAGCACTGCCCCCAGGCGAGGCGCCTCGTCGACCTTGGTCAGAATTGCCCCGAACAGGGGCGCGCCCGCTGCCCGGGAGGCGCGCTGATACGTCTCGACCACTTCATCCAGGGTATCGCCATGACTGGCGGCGTTGAGCAACAGCAAACGCCGTATCGGACGCGATGATGCCTGTCCCGACGTCTGCCCCGAAGAATCGCCGAGCATCGCAATCTGGCCAGGCAGACGCTGATCACGCTGACTCATGCCTACGGTATCGATGATGACCAGGCGCTTATGGGTCAGTCGGGAGAGTAAATCACCCAAGGGCGCATCCGCTTCCAGGGCATGCACTTCCACTCCCAGCAGTCTGGCGTATATACGAAGTTGCTCATGAGCGCCGATGCGATAACTGTCCGTGGTCACCAGCGCCACTCCGGCGGCGCCGTGGCGCATCACATAGCGGGCAGCGAGTTTGGCGGTGGTCGTAGTCTTGCCGATGCCGGTCGGGCCGATCAGGGCAAAGACACCGCCGCGATCCAGCAAAGCCGCTTCGTCATCGAGTATGAGTAGGCGCGACGCCAGTTGACGCTTGGCCCAGGCCAGCGCCAGATCGTCCGACGCATGCACCAGTTCTACCGGCGGTGTCTCGAGGAGTTCCGCGACCAGCCGTGCGCCGAACCCGGCTCCCAGCAAGCGCCGCCTAAGGCGTGCCAGAGTGCCGTCCCCGGCGGCTTGCGACGCACTGGGCACGCTTTGCGCCTGACCCGTCAAGAGGGTGCGCAGATCCTGCATTTCACCCAGGACGCGTTCGCTGAAGGCAGCGAAATCAATCTCCGCCGCTGATCCTTGCTGAGCGCGCTCCGCGATCCTCGATGCCGTTGGAGCACTGGGTCTCATCGCACTGACGGTCGTCGCCAGTGCGGGAGCCCTCCGTGCAGGTGGTACAGGCGCTGGCGACGCAGGCTGAGCGATCATCTGGTCATGGGCGTCCTCCGCCAGGGCCAGTATCTCCACCCCCTCCGCCACATTGCGATTGGAGAGAATCAGCGCATCGTCGCCCAGGGCGGCGCGTACCTGGCGCATGGCGTCGCGGCTATTGGCCCCGACAAATCGTTTGACGCTCATTACTGACCTCCAATCAGAGTGGTAACACGCAGGGTCCGATCATCGGGAATCTCGGCCTGGGACAGCACCGCCAAATGCGGCATGCGGCGGCGCAGAAAGCGGGAAAGCAACGGACGCAAGCCATGCTGAACCACCAGCACCGCGGGTTCGCCACTGGTTTCCTGGCGCGCCACACCGGCTTCCGCTTCCCGCATCAGGGTATCCGCAAGCCCCGGCTCGAGCGCACCACCGCCGTTCATCGCCTGACTCAACACCTGCTCCAGATTGGCATCCAGACCAATCACATGCAGTTCCTCCTGGCCGGGGAAGCAGTGCTGGGTAATGGCTCTACCCAACGCCATCCGCACGACAGCGGTGAGCTCATGGGCATCGCTCTGGGGCGTGGCGTGCTCCGCCAGGGTATCCAGGATGGTGCGAAGATCGCGGATCGAAACATCCTCTTCGAGCAGGTTGTGCAGTAGCCGCTGTAGCGTGGTAAGCGACACCAGCTTGGGCACCACATCCTCGACCAGCGCCTTGTTCTCGTCGCCCAATTTGTCGAGCAGCTGCTGCACTTCGTGACGCCCGAGCATCTCGCCGGCGTGGTGATGCAGCAAATGATTGAGATGGGTAGCCACCACGGTGCCCGCATCCACCACGGTGTAGCCGTATACCTGAGCATGTTCGCGCTGAGAGGCGTCGATCCACACCGCCGGAAGCCCGAAGGCGGGATCCGTGGTGGTGGTGCCCTCGAGACGACCCGACACCTGACCCGGATCGATGGCCAGCCACTTGCCGGGATAGGCCTCGGCACGCCCCACCTCGACGCCCTTGAGGGTGATCACATAGGTATTGGGCCCCAGCTCCAGGTTGTCGCGGATGTGCACCACCGGCGGCAGGAAACCGACTTCCTGGGCGAATTTCTTGCGCACGCTCTTGATGCGCCCGAGCAGTTCGCCATCCTGGCGATGATCGACCAGCGGAATCAGCCGATGCCCCACTTCCAGACCGAGGGTGTCGACCAGTTGCACATCGTCCCAGCTCGCCTCCGGGGCTTCCTGGGAGGGCGGCGGTGCGGCGGCGTTGATGGTGTCCTCGGCGAGCTTGTCCTGATTGCGGCGCATCAGCCACCAGGCCAGGCTGCCCAGCATCACGCTGAACAGCAGGAACACCAGGTTAGGCATGCCCGGTACCAGGCCCAGCAGCCCCATGACACAGGCGGCCAGGATCAGCACCTGGGGATTGGTGAACAGCTGCCCCATCATCTGCTGACCGACATCCTGGTCGGTATTGACACGGGACACGGTGACACCGGCGGCGGTGGAGATGACCAGGGCGGGAATCTGTGCGACCAGGCCATCACCGATGGTCAGCAAGGTATAGGTACGTGCCGCACTGGCGAAGCTCATGTCATGCTGCAGAACGCCGATCAGCAGCCCACCGATGAGGTTGACCACCATGATGATCAGACCGGCCACCGCATCGCCGCGCACGAACTTGCTGGCACCGTCCATGGAGCCGTAGAAATCGGATTCCTGGGAGATTTCGGCGCGACGCTTCTTGGCGTCTTCTTCCCCGATCAGGCCCGCATTCAAATCCGCATCGATGGCCATCTGCTTGCCGGGCATGGAGTCGAGCATGAAGCGCGCCCCCACCTCGGCGATTCGCCCGGCCCCCTTGGTGATGACCATGAAATTGATGATGACCAGGATCAAAAACACCACCAGTCCCACGGCGAAGTTACCGCCGATCAGGAATTCACCGAAGGCCTGGATGACCTTGCCTGCCGCATCGCCGCCTTCGTTGCCGTTCATCAGCACCACTCGGGTCGAGGCGACGTTGAGCGACAGCCTGAGCAAGGTAGTGAACAGCAGCACCGCGGGGAAGGCGGCGAAATCCAGCGGTTTCTGGGTGAACATGCTGACCAGCAGCACCATGATGCCCAGGGCGATATTGAAGGTGAAGAACAGATCCAGCGCAAACGGCGGCAAGGGCAGGATCATCATCGATAGAATCATGATGATCAGAATTGGCCCTGCCAGAATCTTCATGCGGGCATCGCCCAGAAAGTTCTGTCGGCCCAAGGTAGCAAACAGGTTCATCGTGAATCCTCGGAGGATGAAGCAGGCCGGTTGGCATCGTCCAGCTCGGCGGGTACAGGCAGATCGCGAGGAGTCGCCGGCATGTCACCGCCCTCTCGCCGCACCTGCTTGAGTCGAAACGCCCAGGCCAGCACTTCGGCCACGGCGGTATAGAGGGTTGCGGGTATTTCGCGATCCAGATCCACATGGCGGTAAAGCGCTCTCGCCAGCGGCGGCGCTTCGAGCCGGGGAATACCGTGTTCTTCACCAACTTCGCGAATGCGCGCGGCGACCGCATCGGCACCCTTGGCGACGACTCGCGGCGCTCCCATATCATCGTGATAGCTCAAGGCAACGGCATAGTGGGTCGGGTTGGTGACGATGACATCCGCCTCCGGCACCTTGCTCATCATGCGCCCCCGGGCCATGGCCTGCTGCTGCTGGCGAATACGGCCCTTGACCTGGGGATCTCCCTCGGACTCCTTGTGTTCTTTCTTGATCTCATCCTTGGTCATGCGCAGCTTCTTGTTGTGACTCCAGAGCTGATAAGGCACATCGATGAGGATGACCACCACTAGAGACAGCACGATCAAACCGCAACATATCGCTGCCAGCTTGAGGGCATGAAACAAGGCTATTTGCAGTGGCTGATCCATCAAGGCCATCAGTTCGCCGCGCTTGAGCCATAAAAAACCGACGGCCACGCTGCCGGTAAGAATCGATTTGGAGATTGCCTTGGCCAGCTCCGCCAGCGCCTGGCTGGAGAACATGCGCTTCAGACCCTTGAACGGGTTGAGCTTGGAGACCTGCGGCTTGAGCGATTTGGCGGAGATCAACCAACCGCCAAGCAAGGCCGGGGCCACCAGCGCAACCACCGTCAGTAACAGGAAAAGCGGCGCCAGCGCCAGTAGTGTATTCGTGCCAAGCGTCCATAGCTTCGCCAGCATCCGGGTGCTGTCGAAGGCGATGCTGCGATCGAACAGGAACGCCTGCTCCATCACCAGACCCAGTTGACCATAAAGTAACGTTCCCGTGGTCCACAGACCGGCCACGCCGGCCATCAACATCATGAAGGTGGAAAGTTCTCGCGAACGGGCAACCTGGCCTTCCTCCCGCGCCTTTTCGAGGCGTCGCGGCGTCGGCTCTTCGGTCTTATCGTCGTCGCTACTATCGTCGGCCATGGCCACCACGCAAAAGAACAGCGGTAAAGAATGAGTAAACGCTGGCTATTCTGAGCGGCAAAGGAGAGAAGCGATCACGCAAAAAGCGCGACGAATCGGGCGTTAATCCACGATTGTCGCGCGAGAAGGAGTCACACGAGGATAAAAAGCGCTACGAGGGGCTGTGTCTGAAATCGCTAAAAAAGCAGGTGCAAACCAGGCCGACTTTTCAAAACCCTAGGGAATCCAGCAAATCATCCACTTGATCCTGGTTATTGACCACATCCGGGGCATCAGGATTGACTTGTGGGCCGTTGGTCAAGGAATTCTGGCGCTCGTGATCCATGGCCTTGCGCAGTTCCTTGCGATCCTGATCGCTGGGAACGCTATCCAGCAGCACCTGAACCAACTGATTCTCGATCTGCTTGATCACATCCATCATTTTCTTGATGACCTGGCCGGTCAGATCCTGGAAATCCTGAGCCATCATGATTTCCAGTAACTCGGCATTGGTCGCTTGGGTCTGGTCCGGCACGGAGGCGAGATACTCCCGCGTGTCGGTGACCAGCACCTTGGCCTCGTCCAACTCCTTGGGCTCTGCGAACCACTGGGCCCAGCGTGCATCGAGTTCGTTGGCGCGCGCTTCCAATCCTTCCTGGATCGGCTGTGCCCGGTCGATGGCGTTAAGGGCGCGTTCGGCGGCCTGCTCGGTCATCGTTGCCACATAGCTCAAGCGATCTCTCGCATCGGGAATGGCCTCGGCGGCTTTTTCGATCTCCTTGTCAAGACCCAACTCCCGCATGTTGTCCCTAAGCATGCGAGTCAATTGTCCGATCCTCAGAATGAGGTCGTCGGACTGAAACTGTGCGGGCTGCTGTGCATCAGCGCTCATGGTTTATCCTCCTCATTGCTTATTCTTCTCAAGACTCATTTACCCAGTTTCTCGAAGATCTTGTTGAGTTTTTCTTCGAGGGTCGCCGCCGTGAAGGGCTTGACCACATAGCCGTTGGCACCGGCTTGAGCAGCCGCGATAATGTTCTCTTTCTTGGCTTCCGCCGTGACCATCAACACCGGCAACGCCTTCAAGGCATCGTCGGCACGAATCTGCTTGAGCATCTCCAGGCCGTCGAGGTTGGGCATGTTCCAATCCGAGACGACGAACTCGAAGCCGCCGCCGCGCAGCTTGTTCAAGCCTTCCTGTCCATCTTCGGCCTCATCGACGTTGGTGTAGCCCAACTCCTTGAGCAGACTGCGCACGATGCGGCGCATGGTGGGAAAGTCATCCACGACAAGGATGCTCATATTTTTATCGGCCATTTTCTTTCCTCGTTATCTATTAATTGAGTGTTACTGCGATGATCCGTTTTGGTGATTCGTCATACTCGTTGCGCACGTCCCGAAGCGGCCACGCAGTGCATGATCTGACTCGCCATCTGATCGATATCGACGATCTCCATGGCTCCACCCAGGGTCACCGCCTCTCGGGGCATGCCATAGACCACACAGCTGGCCTCGCTTTGCGCCAGCGTATGGGCGCCGGCATGGCGCATCTCGAGCAAGCCCGATGCACCATCCTTGCCCATGCCGGTGAGAATGACGCCGATGGCGTTACGTCCCGCATACTGCGCCGCGGAATGAAACAGCACGTCCACGGAGGGGCGATGTCGATTCACCGGCGGCCCATCGTCCAGTCGCGCCACATAGTTGGCACCGCTACGGGCCAGCTTCAGATGCGTGTCCCCCGGGGCGATGTAGGCATGGCCCGGCAGAATGCGCTCGCCCTCCTCCGCCTCCTTGACGGTAATTCGGCACAGCCGATTCAGGCGATCGGCGAAGGAACGAGTGAAACCGCCGGGCATGTGCTGGGTAATGAGAATCGCTGGACTATTGGCCGGTAGCGGTTCGAGCACGGTGCGTATGGCTTCGGTGCCTCCCGTCGAAGCCCCGATGATGATCAGCTTCTCGCTCGAGATCAGTGGCGCCTTGATCGCCGCCGGCGGTGCTTCATCCTTGCGACGGGCGGTACGCGGCCGTGATCGCGCGGCAGCACGCAGCTTGTCCGCGATCATGCTGGCGTAATCGAGCATGCCGCTGCGGATGCCCATTTGGGGCTTGGCGATGAAGTCCACCGCACCCAGCTCCAGGGCACGCAACGTAATCTCGGAGCCAGCCTGGGTCAGCGATGACACCATCAGCACAGGCATGGGGCGCAGGCGCATCAGACGATCGAGAAAATCCAGCCCGTCCATACGTGGCATCTCGACATCCAGCGTCAATACGTCGGGATTGGTGCGTTTGATGAGATCGCGCGCCACCAGCGGATCCGGGGCCGTAGCCACCACTTCCATATCTGGTTGCGAATTGATGATTTCGCTCATCAGGTCACGAATCAATGCCGAATCGTCGACACACAGCACCTTGATCTTGGGTGAGCTCAAGAGCCCTCTCCTTTTCATCACCTGTCTCGAAGAGGCAGGTATAGTAACTGTCATTAATATGTTTATCGGCCGAATGACGACTGTCTTGAGGCTATATTGGCCAGTTCGTAAACCGTTTGACCGCGCAGACGAAACGCTTGGCTGATAAAGGAAAAGTTCTCGGAATGACCGGCAAAGAGAAGGCCATCGGATTTGAGAAAAGGTACGAATCCCTCGAGTATTTTCGACTGGGTAACCTTGTCGAAATAGATCATGACATTGCGGCAGAAAATCGCATCGAAGGGGCCTTCTATCGGCCATTTTGGTGCCAATAGATTGAGTGGTTTGAATTCCACCATGGCGGCTATTTCCGGACGAATCCTGGCCTGACCGGAGCGTGCACCGCTGCCACGCAGAAAGAATTGCTTGCGTCTTGCCTCATCGAGCTTGGCTACCTGATCGATTGGGTAGACCGCCTCCCGGGCCTTGGCCAGGGCATCGGTATCGATATCCGTGGCAAGGATCCGAGCATCCTTGGCCCTCGATCCCAGGGTTTCACTCAACTGCATGGCGATGGAGTAAGGTTCTTCCCCGGTCGAGGCTGCCGCGCACCAGATGCGTATGGGTCCGCTACGCTTGGCCACATGACTGGCAAGCAGTGGAAAATGATGCGCTTCACGAAAGAAGGCGGTGAGGTTGGTGGTCAATGCATTGGTGAAGGATTCCCACTCCTGGGAATCCGACTTGTTCTCCAGACGTGCCAAATAGTCGGCAAAGCGAGTCAAATGATGCTGGCGCAAACGACGCGCCAGCCGACTGTAGACCATCTCCCGCTTATGTTCCGCCAGCACGATGCCGGCACGCTGATAGATCAACTTGCGCACACGCTCGAAATCGGCATCGGTCATTTCCAGATCGCGCTCGAGGCTACTTACCCAGGTGCCCTGTCGACTCGCTTCATTTGCGGCGACGGCGCTCCCGGCGATGGACCGATGAATTGTCATGCTTAGAAAGTCTCCCATTCACTATTCGAGGGCACATGGCGTTCACCCTGTGCCGTTGAGGCGGTTTTTGTGTTGCTTGACTGACCCTCACGCCTGGCCGCCGCCGCTTTGAAACGAGTGTCGCGGGTCACTGCTTCCTGACCGCTACCACTCAACCGCAGCACTGCAATCGCATTGGCCAGTAGCGTCACCTGCTCATCCAGACTGCTGGATGCCCGCGCCGTCGATTGCACGCGCTCGGCATTCTGTTGAGTGACCTCATCCATCTGGGCGATCGCCTGATTGACCTGCTCGATACCCTGAGTCTGCTCATCAGAGGCCATGGAAATATCCTTCATGATGTCGTTGACCTTGAGTACCGCCGTGACGACCTGCTCGATGGACGCCTCCGCCTGCTTAACTAATTCGGCCCCACCGTTGATTTCTTTAGCGGAATCGTCGATCAAGGTGCGAATTTCACTCGCGGCATCTGCCGAGCGCCCGGCCAGGTTGCGTACTTCTCCGGCAACCACGGCAAAGCCCCGGCCCTGCTCGCCGGCCCGGGCGGCTTCGACGGAGGCATTGAGCGCAAGGATATTGGTCTGGAAAGCGATGGAATCGATGACGCCGATGATCTCGGTCATCTTCTTCGAACTGGCGGTGATGTTGTCCATGGTGCCGACCATCTGCTTCATGACGGCACCACTTTCGTTCACGGCATCGCTGGCACTATTGGCCAAACCACTGGCCTGACCCGCATTGGCCGCGTTCTGGCGCACCGTGGCGGTCATCTCATCCATGCTCGACGCAGTCTCTTCCAGCGAGGCGGCCTGCTGTTCGGTGCGGGTCGACAGATCCTCGTTGCCCTTGGTGATATCCCGGGAGGCGGGACGCACCACACCGACGCTGTGGTTGACGTCCTTGACGATGCTGCTCAGGCTCTTGCGCATGGCATCGAGGGTTTGCATCAACTGGCCGAGCTCATCATCGCGCTGGCTAGGCAGAGTGGCGCCCAGGTTGCCGGCGGCAATCTGCTGAGCGAAATGCATCGATTCTCGAATCGGCCGCCGAATGGCGCGAATGGTGATCACCCCCATCACACACAGACAAAGCAGCCCCATCATCAGAAGCCCTGCCTGAAAGAGCAGCATGTTGCGCTGCTGAGCCTGGGCCTGTTGCGCCATCACCTGTGCGGAAGCCTGTTTGCTTTCGACCAGGGTCGAGATCATCTGGGAAATTTCGCCACCACTGGCTTGCAGCTTGGGGATGAGCTCTTTGCTCGCGGTAAACGCCTTGAACTGATCGTCGCCGCCTAAAACCTCCGCGGTCGTCAACAAGCCATCTTGTACATAGCCTTCTAAACGTTTGCCGAATTCGGCGGCCATCGTCGTTTGATTGACGGCGCGGCCGGTATAATCAGCCCATTGACTCTCCAGATTACCGGCTAAGCTCGTGAGTTCCTCGGCATGCTGTTGACGGTCGTTCAAGAGCTCCAAAGGTTCTGGCCGTGACAAGCTTTGATGCCCATGCGTGACAAGCTGATCGATACGCTGCAAGCGCGCCACGTCTTCCAGGCCATCCTGATTGAGTGCCGCCAGTCGTTGTCCAGCCGACTCGAGCGACACCATGCCAAGCCCACCACTGGCCAGTAGCAACACCAGCGCCAGCACCACCATGGTCACCATGCGGCCCTGCACGGAGCGCAGCTGTGCGCGTTTTAACCAACCGCGCAGGCCTGTGCTTTCAATGTGGCCATGATTCAAACGCACGCCACGGACACGGCCTTCATGCATCTGTGTGTAGATACGCTCGGCATACGCGCAAGCTTCAGGCGTGGCTTTCACCCGCAATGAAGCGTATCCCTGCACCTGGCCACTTTCCATGATGGGCAATACATTGGCCTGCACCCAGTAATGATCGCCGTTCTTGCGTCGGTTCTTGACCAGGCCGCTCCAGGTCTCTCCTGCCTCGAGGGTCTGCCAGAGATTGGCGAATACGGCTTCGGGCATGTCGGGATGACGGATGATGCTGTGCGGTGCACCGATCAATTCGTCATGGCTGTAGCCACTGACCTCGATAAACGCCGGGTTGGCATAGGTGATGCGGCCTTTCATGTCGGTCCGCGAGATCAGATAGTGATCGTCCGAGAGCACATACTCGCGCTGGGTAACGGGTTGATTGTTACGCATAAGACTTTTCCCCTGCTTTTATGAACCCCTTTTAGGGCCGTAGTTATCGTCTTTTTTGGTGGTTCTCTTATTTAAAACTCTTCCCATTCCTGTTCCGCCTGATGCGCTTTAGCAGGCGCTCGAACGGGTGTCACAGCGCTCGTCCGCGGAGACGGCACTGGCGATTCGACGGGGGTTGAATTCGTTGTTGCGTGCACCGCTTGACGGTCGTTGTGGCTATCGGCGAGACGGAACAACATGACGGCTTCACGCAGCGCTTCGGCCTCTTGCGCCAATGCCTGTGCCGAGGAGGCCGCCCGTTGAACCAACCCAGCATTCTGCTGAGTGACCTGATCCATCTGGCTGATGGCCTCATTGACCTGACCAATGCCGTTGCTTTGCTCCTGGGAAGCAGAGGCGATCTCATCCATGATGTCGTTGACCCGCTGTACCGCAGCGACGATATCGCTCATGGTGCTACCCGCCTGATCGACCAGCTTCGACCCCGTGTCCACCCGGGCGACGGAGGCTTCAATCAGGCCGCGGATCTCCTTCGAAGCATCAGAAGAGCGTCCCGCCAGGTTACGCACCTCCTCGGCTACCACGGCGAAGCCACGCCCCTGTTCTCCGGCGCGCGCCGCTTCCACGGACGCGTTGAGGGCGAGAATATTGGTCTGGAAGGCGATGGAATCGATCACATCGATGATGTCCACGACCTTGTGAGAGCTGCTGCTGATGTCACGCATGGTGTCCACCACCTGACCGACCACCTCGCCGCCTTGCGTCGCGGTCCGGGAGGCTTCCTGCGCCAGTTGGCTGGCTTGCCGCGCGTTATCCGTATTATGAGAAACCGTGGAGGTCAGTTGCTCCATACTTGAGGCAGTTTCTTCAAGAGAAGCCGCCTGCTGTTCGGTACGCGAGGAAAGATCGCCATTGCCATGGGCAATGCTCTGCGCCCCGGAATGAATACGCTGGCTGCCGTGGCGCACTTTATCTACGGTGTTCGACAGGCTTTCCTGCATCCGTGACAACGCTGCAAACAACTTGCCGATCTCATTGCTGCCATGTCGTTCGATACGTGCTGAGAGATCACCCTGGGCAATCCGCTCGAAATGCTCGACCATTCGCTTCAAGGGACGAATTACATTGACGGTAATGCCGCGCAATATAACGAGAATCATGATCAACGATACGCCCAGGGCCACACCAATAGCGACTTTCAACATCGTTGCGATAGAGAGAAAATCGGTATAAAGCGCATCCCCTTTGACGTCGACGGCAACAAGAAAACTATCGACACTGGTTTGAAATGCGTCGTTGAGCGGCTGGGTCGAAGCGATATTTTCTCTGTAAGTCGTCAGATCCAGATCTATCAACGCATCAATCTGAGGCGCCAAGGCCTCGTCTATCAGACGGTGATAATCCTCTTCGACCTGGGCAACCAGTGTGGCATGCTCAGGGAGTACCGGGATTTCGCTGAAGCGTGCAAATGTTTGGCTTATATCTTCGAGAACGCCCGGAAGACTATCTATCTTCGGCTCCTGAGTACCCCATGTTGTTCCGTTGAAACGACCGTACTCTTCCACGATCGCCAGACGCAGATTCAACAACTGACTGTTGATGCGATTGAGCGCTGACTTCTGTTCGACATTGACCTGATTGAGCTCCCTTAAAGCCTGTTCGCTGTATTGCACCGCGTAGCCACCCAAGGCACTCAACCCCACTATCAACCCAGTGAATACCAACAAGACTAGCATCCAGCTGGTTTTTACCGTCATATTTCTTAATCGATTCATAATCCCCCCTATAACGTATCGACTATATTGCGCACTATATTTATTTTATTTAATTCATAAATAAGCACTCAGAAGTTGGCTAATAGCGTTGCTATACCTCACTATTACCAGCTAAGGCCATTTGAAAACTCTATCGGCGGAATAAAGACAATTCTTTACGTTTGATTGGTGAATCAATAGAATAAAGGCAAACTTTGAAAATCTTATTTCATAAAAATAAATATTCTCTTCGCGGAAGATGACGTTCATCCTGTAATAAAAAAGGGCAAAGGTATGGCACCTTCGCCCTTTATATTTAATGAATGGTCCCGTTACTGAGTCGTATGTTCGACCAGGGCCATTTCTTCGCTGGTCAGCAGACTGTCGATATCGACCAGCACCAGCATCCGATCCTCCAGGCTACCCAGGCCACTGAGGTAGTCCGAGGACATGGCGACCCCGAACTCCGGCGCCGGCTTGATTTGATCCGGGGTGAGTGTCATGACGTCGGAAACACCATCGACGACGATGCCGACCACACGTTCGCCGACATTGACCACGATGACCACGGTCTGGCCGCCGTATTCGACGTTGTCGAGATGAAACTTGATGCGCAGATCGACGATCGGCACGATGACGCCGCGCAGGTTGGTCACTCCCTTGATGAAGTCCGGGGCATTCGCGATACGCGTGACATTCTCATAGCCGCGAATTTCCTGCACCTTGAGAATATCGACGGCATACTCCTCCTCGCCCAGCGAGAACACCAGGAACTCACGGCTATGGGCATCGAGATTGGCAGCATTGGCTTGTTGAAGCTGAGTATTAGCTTGAGATACAGCGGTCATGACGTAAGCACCTCCTGAGCGGGCTTGATTGATTTATGTGTGGAATGCGCGGACTTGCGCCGGCTTAGACGATGCAGATCGGCGATATCCAAGATCAGCGCCACGCTGCCATCGCCAAGAATGGTTGCCGCGGAAATTCCCGGCACCTTGCGATAGTTGGTTTCCAGGTTCTTGACCACCACCTGCTGCTGACCGATCAGATCATCGACCATCAAGGCATAGCGGCGCCCTTCTCCCTGCACGATGACCACGATGCATTCGGTGAGCTCGGTGCGGGCGTTATCGATATCGAGCGCTTTATGCAGGGCGATGACCGGCAGATATTCATCACGGACCTTGAGCAGTTGATCGTTGCCCGCCATGGTGTAGAGATCGTCTCGGCTGGGCTGTAGCGACTCGAGTACGGCACCCAGGGGCAGAATGAACACTTCTTCACCGACCTTGATTGACATGCCATCGAGGATCGCCAGGGTCAACGGCAAGACGATACGCGTCGTGGTGCCTTGCCCTTCCCGGGAGAGAATCTCGACATGCCCGCCCATGGCCTGGATGTTGCGCTTGACCACGTCCATGCCGACGCCCCGGCCGGAAACATCGCTGACCTGCTCCGCAGTGGAGAAGCCTGGCGCAAAGATCAGCTGCCAGACATCGTCGTCGCTCATGTTGTCGGAGACCGCCAGGCCATTCGACTCGGCCTTGGCCAATAGCTTCTGGCGATTGAGGCCGGCACCGTCATCGATCACCTCGATGAGAATGTTGCCACCCTGATGCTGTGCCGAAAGCGTCAGCTTGCCGCCACGGGGCTTGCCCTTGGCCTCACGCTCATCCGGCAATTCGATACCATGATCGAGACTGTTGCGCACCAGATGGGTCAACGGATCGATGATGCGTTCGATCAGGCTCTTGTCGAGTTCCGTGGATTTGCCTTCGGTGACCAGCTCCACATCCTTGTTCAGTTTGGCTGCCAGGTCGCGCACCAGGCGCGGGAAGCGGCTGAACACATAATCCATGGGCATCATGCGGATCGACATGACCGCTTCCTGCAGATCCCGGGCATTGCGCTGCAACAGGTTGAGACCATTATGCAGGGCGCTATGGGTCACGCCATCGATCTCGTTGGCGGTCTGGTCCAGCATCGATTGGGTGATGATCAACTCGCCGACCAGGTTGATGATCTGATCGACCTTGTCGACGGGCACACGCAGGGAGGATTCGCCACTGGCCTTGGCCTTGCCGCCCTGGGGCTTACCTTGAGGCTTGTCTGCTGGCTTAGCAGCCTTTGCCGGCGCAGACGCTTCAGGCGTCACTGGCGCGTCGGCTTTGACCACCGCTTCGCTCTCCGGCGCCACCTTTTCGGTAGGTCCAGAGGCCTTATTGGGCTCGTCCGGCGACTTGCCAGCGGATGAAGCATCCGATGCCTGGTTCGAGGCGCTAGCGGCAGTGATCTCGAGCTGCTCTGCATCGATGATGAAACACATCACCGCCTCGATGTCCTCGCCGCTCTCAGCGGTCTCGAGGGTCACTTCATAGCGCTTGTCGTCACCATGCTGTTCGACCACGTTGCCCAGTTGCGCCAACTCTTCGACGAGTAAGCCACGATCCTTCTCGGCAACGTTGAGCAGCGCCACGCACAATGTCGCTGTCTGTTCCGTGTCGTCGCTCTCATCATTCTCCGCATCATTCCCCGAGGCTACGGGCTCGCTGGCCCGCTCAGGTGCCGAGGCGGTTTCAGACTTTGCCTTGGTAGCAGGCGACTCGGCACCCATGGATTTACCCAGCTCGTCCAGCGCCATCTGCTTGAGCGTCTTGCAGATACGCTCGAAGGCCTCCGGATCAGGCTCGGTACCGTTACGATAGGCATTCAACTGATCGTGCAGCATGTCCTTGGCTTCCAGAAAGGTGTCGACGATGTCGCGCCGCAAGGCGAGTTCGCCGCGTCGTGTATGGTCGAGTAGGTTCTCGAGAATATGGGTGGTTTCCTGAAGCACCAGGAAGCCGAAGGTTCCCGCGCCTCCCTTGATGGAGTGAGCTGCGCGAAAAATCGCGTTGAGCTCCTCAGGATCCGGTTCATCTACATCCAACTCCAGAAGAAGGCGCTCCATGTCGCCCAGAAGTTCCTCGGCTTCTTCGAAGAAGGTGTCATAGAAATCTGTGATATCCATGCGCTAGTCCAGTTGGGTCTCAAAGGGTATCGCTGACGACGGGCGCCGGTGATACCGAACTCGGTAAAACATCTATTGCTTCCACTTGCGGCGTCGTCATCGTGGTGTTGGGTTGCGGCCAGCTCCGCATGCTCTGACGCTCGATCTGCTCGGCAGCGCGTTTATCCAACACCACGATACTGATACGCCGATTGGCGGCATCATTGGCCTCGGTCTCGTTGAGCGGCACCCGCGAGCCCATGCCCGCTACCCGCAACAACCGATCCGAATCGAGGCCGCCAGCCACCAGTTCACGCCGGGATGCGTTGGCACGATCCGCCGACAACTCCCAGTTGCTGTAGCCTTTTTCACCATTGACGTAAGGCACGCTATCGCTATGACCGCTCAGGCTGATGCGATTGGGCAGCTCATTGAGCACCGGCGCAATGGCTCGCAGGATGTCGCTCATATAGGGGGCGACACGATCGCTGCCACGCTCGAACATCGGGCGCCGATCGGAGTCGACGAGCTGGATTCTGAGCCCTTCCGAGGTCAGCGACATGCGCATCTGAGGACGCATGTCCCGCAGGTTCGGCCTGCTCTCGATGACGGCTTCGATGCGACGCTCGAGATTGATCAAGCGCTGCTGCTCGTCGCTGGGACGGGTTTCCTGGCGGCGATCGACCCGCTGCTCCTCACCATTGATATGGGCAGGGTCCGGCCCACCTCCGGGAATGACGCTGGTACTGGCGGTATTCTTGTCGCCACCGGCCATGGCCACGGGTAAAGGCGTGCGGAAATACTCGGCGATGGTCTTGAGTTCCGACTCATCGGCCTGGGCCAGAATCCACAGCACCAGAAACAGGGCCATCAACGCAGTCATGAAATCGGCATAGGCAATCTTCCAGGCGCCTCCATGGTGGCCGCCCTTCGCCACCTTCTTGCGCTTGACGATGATGGGTCGATGAGCACCACTCATGAGCCACCCGCCGTATTCTTGGCCGAACGTACATGCTCCTCGAGCTCATCGAAGGTCGGACGCTCGGCGGTGTACAACGCCTTGCGGCCGAACTCCACCGCCAACTGTGGGGCATAGCCATTGAGACTCGCCATCAGGGTGACGCGAATGCACTGCAGCATCTTCACCGCTTCCGCCACCTGATGCAGGATGCGTGCGGCCACTGGGTTGACGAAACCATAGGCCATCAGAATCCCCAGAAAGGTACCGACCAATGCGTGGGCGATCAGAATGCCCATCTCCGCGGCGCCCTGATCCGCAGAGCCCAGGGCATGCACGACCCCCATGACCGCCGCGACGATTCCGAACGCCGGCAAACCATCGCCCACGGATTGCAGTGAGTGAGCAGGCACCTCGGCTTCGTGCTGGAAGGTCTCGATCTCGTGCTCCATGAGCGCATCGATCTCGAAGGGGTCCATGTTCCCACTGACCATCAAGCGCAGATAATCGGTGAGAAACCCCATGATCATTGGATCGCTTAACAGCGTGGGATATTCGGCGAACAGTGCGCTGTTCTGCGGGTCGTCGATATCGCGCTCGATGGCCAGCATGCCGTCACGCCGCGCCTTGGCCAGCAGCTTGTATTGCAGGGCCATGAGTTCCATGTACATGGCCTTGTTGTACTTATTGGTACGCTTGAGCTTCGAAAACGTGCGCAGAGTGGCCTTGATCGCCTTGCCATTATTCGAGGCAATGAAGGCACCCACCGCCGCGCCGGCGATCATGATTATTTCGGCGGGCTGATAAAGCGCACCAAGATGGCCACCGATCAGCATGTAACCGCCGAATACCGACCCAAGGACAACCAGATAACCGATAAAAATTAGCACGTGAAAACATCCTTGCCGTGAACGATTGGACCTGTAACCAGTTATCGGCAGAGGACGATCCAGCTTGAGACGGCTGATTGAAAACTTGTCTGATAGGCAGGTGACAAACAACAAAAAAGCCGCAGTGTGTTGACACTGCGGCTGGTGGGATCACGTCGATAGAATCGTCAGGGGGCGACGAGATCTAGGCGCGGCGCTTGACCAAAAGCTGACTGGTACGCTTGTCGATCGCCGTCTTGGGCACCGGCTGCGCTTCTTCTTCACGACGCTTGCGGGTCTTGCCGGCCCTGGATGGGGGCTGACAGATACCGCAGACAAAATCGCGGGACGGAGTATGAGCATGCACGACATAGTGACCCGAACAGGTCGTGCATTGACACAACTCGAGAAGATTGCTCTCAAAAAAGCGCACCAGCGTCCAGGCCCGGGTCAGACCGAGAACCGGCTCTGCCTCTTCCAGCGTCAATTGCTCCAGATAAAGCTTGTAGGCGCGCACAAAGGCATCCATGCGCTCACAACCATGATCCTCCACCAGCCGCTGATAGATGTTATAGAACAGCGACGAATGTATGTTGGGCAGCCAGGTAATGAACCAGTCCGTAGAGAATGGCAGCATGCCCTTGGGGGGAGACATACCACGAACCTCTTTGTAGAGCTTGATCAGACGCGCTCGACTCAGGTCGGTTTCGGTCTCCAGCACCTGCAGACGGGCGCCGAGTTCGATCAACTCGATGGCCATCCGCACCTGGTGCATCTCGGTGACCAGGCTTTTCTGGGTCATGGTTCAGCCCCTCGCCTGTGCAAATGAAGCCGTTGGCACGGAGGCCATCAGCAGCGCGGCATGGGTCTGACCCAGCCCCTGCTCTCGTGGGTCGTTGGTCAGCTTGAGCAGTTGCTCCGGATTGTCGAAGCACAGACGGCACAAAAGCTGATTGGTGCGGGAGAGCTGACCCAACTGCTTTATGGACAAGGAGGCAAGCAGATCGGCCATGGATTCGCTCAGCTTGAGACGAAACATTGCCGTGGCACGATCCTCGTTCAACAAGCGCTGCACGAGCAGCAGATACGAGAGGTTGATGTCCTGGATGTCTTCTAGAAGGCTATCGATATTCATTTTGTATTCCCTGCGTTTGTGTAGTTTTGCTTAATTGTGGATGACTCTATCGGTCATTTTTTATTGAACCCGTGCCACATTTGACTGAGTTCTAATGCTTAAGAACAAGCGTATTTTGAGACGTTTTTATGAGCCATTGCAATAGGAGTGTCGCAAAAAAATGACTTTAGCGTTACTGAAATGTAAACAACAGCGTTTTTTTACTCTATATAATTGATTTTAAATAGTATTTAATGGTGTCGCTGATTCGAGACGAATACTGCGGATAGAATCGATGGGTTAAAACGGGCGTTTTCGTTGATTTTGCGAAGTCGCTTTCAACGCAAAAACACTGGGAAACCTAGAAGGAGGGTCGTTCAGAAGGAGTTTTCAGTGAAAGGACAACAATGAAAGATCTTAACGAGAGCCGGCGTCGATCTCGGCTACCCAAGCCAGCAGCTCGGCTATGACCTGGTACAAGGCAGGGGGAATTTGGGCATCCAGGTCAACCTGCATCAGCAGGCTGACGAGTTCCGGCGAGTCGTGCACGTAAAGGCCCTGGCGCCGAGCCTCGGCGGCGATGCGTTCCGCGAGTTCACCATAGCCCTTGGCCAGCACTCTCGGTGCGCGTCCATCATCACCGTAAGCCAATGCCACGGCTTGACGACGACCTTTTCGAGGCGGTTGCGATTGAGTCATGAGGATCGATCGCCTGATGAATCAGCATTCGACTTATTGACTCTTGTCAGTACGCTGACCTGCACATCCGAAAAACCGCAGCGCTGCAGACGTTCACTCAAGGCATTACGCTCATCATTGAGCAAACCGGTGCAGGCCGCACTTTCACTTTGTAGCACTAGACGCAATGAAGTGTCGCGTAGATGCAACTGCACCTCCAGCTCGCCCAGCCGGGGTAGCTCGAGTCTAAGCTGGCTGTGCCATACCGCCTCCTGATCCTTCTCGTCTTGGCCCTGATCCTTTTCTTGCTCGGCATGCTTCCCTAATTGCTCGGGCACCTGTATGACCAGGGCCATGAAGACGCCGGACCAGAGATCGCCTTCCCAACGCAGCGTGGGCGTCACCAGCAGTTCGAGTTGATGCCTCAGGATACCCTGCAGGGACTCATCGAAGGCATCCATAACGCCAACCTGCGTCCGATACACTGCATCGACGGGCAACTCGCCTCGCTGAACGAATGGCTGGGCGTTTTCTTGAGACGCCAAAAACGCTCCCGCCGCTTGGACGGGGGACAAAGGCGTCAACAATGAGGGCGAAGAGGTCCCACTTGGCAGCGGCGTCAGTGTCCAGCGCTCACCCGCCATTCCGGCGAGGGCGACTCGTCTATCAGTGAGCACCTGCCCAGCCGATACGGCGCCTCCGGGCTGGCCGGATTTTGCCCATGGAGCGTTGCCGATAGCATCGCTCGACGAAAGCAGCTGCATTTGCGGCTCTCGCATCAGCGCCCCGCGAGAAAGGTCACCGCGATACCAACGCGCCAGATGGGATTCGTAGAACAGGCCGCTGGATTCGATACTCCCCTGCAAACGGCTCGCCAGTGCGGGTGCATTGATGACACCCCGGCCTATATCGCCGGTCAACAGTGGCGCGGAAGGTTTGATCACGGAGGGAGGCGCGGGGAATTTGAACAGAATATCGGCGATGCTGCGCGCCGCCGGACTAAAATGAGTGGTCGTCGAGGCGGACACAGATGGAGAAGATGCTGGCGACGCCTTCTCCCCCGAACTGCCTACCTCCGCCCCTGTGAAGGCCACCGCGCTACGCTCGGCGTGCAGGCGTGAATCGCTATGCAGTGCGCGCGGAGCCTGCCCCGGTGAGAGCGGTTTGACTGGCTCAAGAAGCTCTCTCGACGCCAAGGTATCGACACGCTTGCCCAGCACCTGATGCAGTAGCGTGTCGAGTAGCGGCGTGATGACTCCGCTCATTGAAGTCCTTGACGACCAGAAGCACCATCGATGCCAGCGGTCTGATAAGCTCGGGAGAGATCCCGACGACGACGACTGTCGTCCATCAAGTCGCCGATTTCGGTACGATGTTTCTCAAGATGCCGTCGGGTTTCCGCATCCTGTTCGAGGATACGCTCGAGCAGACCGGCCTTGCGTCGCAAGCTGTTCTTGTCGTACTCCTCGGGCGTCCCCAACCCTTTGAGCGCTTCGACCTCCACTGCGTAAGCGGATTCTTCCTCGGCCAATCGGGACCATTCCTCTTTTCGAGCGAAGGCCAACATACGCGTGGAATGCGCGAGAAGCTTTTCGTAAGCCGCGAACACTTTATTGGTCGGCATCATCGGACATCTATTCCTTGCTCACGTGCACTTGACGTTCAGGGGGCAATTTCACGCCAGGCGGAGGCGATGTTCTCAAGCAATTGCGACGCCTCCTCGAGAGGCTGCTCGTCATTCTTCAGATTGGCCTTGAGCAACAAGCTGACAATGTATTCATAGAGCGACCCCAGGCGTTCGGCGATCTCGCCACCGCGCTCACGATCCAGCCCTGCCGCCAGGCCATTGTTGACGATATCGATCGCCTTGGATAGCGACTTGCCCTTTTCCATGACGTTGCCCTGCTGCATGTGCAGGCGCGCGGCCCGCATGGCCGCCAGGGCGCCATCGAACAGCATGACAATCAATTGATGGGGGGAGGCGGACATCACCCCGGTTTCCACGCCCACCCGGGCGTAGGCATTGGCACCGCGCATTGCACTCATCGAGAGCTCCACTGTTATTTACGACCCAACTGGGCATTCATGGCATCGAACTGCTGACCCAGATAACTCATGGTGGAGTTCATCTGAGCGACCAGGGTGTCCATCTGCGCGAACTGTTTACGATAGCGCGCAACCGTTGCATCAATGCGCTCCTCGGTACGGGAATAACGGTCACCCAATCCCTCGATGCGCTTCTCCAGACCGCTGGTGGCGTTACTCAACAGGCCACCCTCGTCGAGCATGGTCTTGACCGTGGTCTCGAGAATGTCCGAGAAGCCGTCCTGGGTATCGTTACCGCCAAAGAAGCGGCTCAGACTTTCCGGGCTCTCGGCGACCAGTGCTTCGAGCTTTTCGCTATCGACCTCCAGCTTGCCATCGAGCTTGAGCTCGATACCGACATCGAATAATCGCTTGAGACCGTCTCCGTCTAAAGGATTGCCCATGACATTGCGCAGCCGTGACTCCACTCCGCGCATGGTGCTGTCACCCAGAAGCTGCCCCGCCACACCGCTCTTCTTGTCATAGGAGGTCAGGCCATCCATGGTCTTCTGCAGGGTGTTGTAGGCGTCGACGAAATCCTGAACGTTCTTGGTGATCGCCTCACTGTCCTGGGAAACCGTCAATCGTTCCTTTTCGCCAGTGCCGGTGACCTTGTCGAGATTGAGAGTGACGCCTTGAATGGCCTCCTCGACCCGATTGGATTGGCTGGTAATCGCGATACCGTTGACCGTCAGCGCAGCGTTCTTGGGAGCAACCGTCTGCTCCATGGTGCTGTTGCTCTCATTGTGGATCAGCAATGCTTCCAGTCGTGGATTACCACTGGCAGCAACCGTCATCTTCGAGTCGACACCCGTGTTCTTTGAGGTCAACACCAGGCGATAAGGTTCACTTCCTCCATCATTGATGATCGAGGCGGTCACTCCCCCTTCCTTGGCATTGATGGCATCACGAATCGAGGCAAGAGAGCTTTTGCCCTCACTGATATCGATATCAATCTTCTCGTCGCCGACCTGGATGCTCAGATTGCCGGCTCCTAGCTTCTCGGTCTTGTCGCTGACGCCACTGCTTGCCAGAGAGTGCGCCTGAGCCAGCTCCGTGACGGCAATATCATAGGTGCCTGCAACCGCCTTGGTACCCACGGTGGCGGTCATTGCATCACCGCTCATGTTGCTTTTCACGCTGCGAAAGGAGTCCGCATCGTTGAGTGTGGCCGCCGCTTGCTGGAACTTGTCCAATGCCGACTCGAGCCGACCGAAGGCCGAAATCTGGGCCTGATAGCTTTTTTGCTGCTGGACGATCGGCGTCAACTGCTGACGTTCGGCGGACTCGAGCTGATCGACCAGCCCGTTGAGATCCATGCCAGAACCGATACCTAATGAAGAAATACTCGCCATGATGACCCTCTTTTATCTATGACCTTTTTACCAGTCCAACAACGGATTCACCGCTGGAATAGAGTGGCGATAGGTGTTCAATTCGACGTATCGGCAAACTGCGCGGGAACTTGAGGGCCATCGCTGGCATGAGATCGACAGGTAAGCCATCATAGTCTGCCTCTGAATAGGTGCTTTCCTCGTACTATCGGCTGCACTGTCATTTTTCTTGATCTCCAAGGACATCGTCATGGATTCGACCGGACTCTTTAACGACTATCACCGCTGGCAACGCTTCAACCGCCAGGACCAGTTGAGCCGGGAGCATAATGCCGCCCTGCGCAAGTTGGCGGAGTCCCACGCCATGGCCTCCCGGGTGACCGAAGGCTATCGCAGCATGGCGGACAAAGGGGCCAAGGAAGGCGCTTGTTATCGCACCTTGTTCCTGCGCCGCCGAGACAAGGCTGAAGCGTTGGCCTGCGAGGGGTGGCTGCTCGTGCGTCGGGTGCTCGCCGAGGGCGGCACCACCCGCGTGCGCGCCACTCTGCTGGAAAGCTTCACTCTCGAAGATGGCAGCATCGAACCGGGCACCAAACCCGCCTGCAAGATCAGCCTGGATATCTACGACGAGATTCTGGTCAAGCGCAGTATGTCGCTGGGCTGTCGTGTCGATCGTCACGATGACGATCATGACACTCGCTTCGTGACCTTCCTCGACAGCGTGCGCGGCGATTTGAAAAAACACCTGCAATAGCACCACATGACATCGCTACCGTCGCGGCCTCGCCCGCTGCTCTTCGTTGCCCTGATGATTCTCGTGGCGCTCAATCTGCGCCCTGCATTATCGTCGATGGCACCCTTGTTGATACGCATTCAGCAGGATCTCGGCCTTTCCGCCTCCGCCATCGGCGCGCTGACCACCCTACCGGTGCTGTGTCTGGGATTGTTCGCACCCTTGGCCCTTCGACTATCGAGGCAATTGGGCGCAGAGCGCGCCTTGAGCCTGGGCTTGCTGTTGCTGGCATTCGCCTTGGTATTGCGCGCCAGCAGCAACATTCCCTTGCTCTATCTAGGTACCTTGATGGCCGGTGCCGCCATTGGCATCGCCGGCACCCTGCTGCCCGGCTTGGTCAAGCGTGAACTCCCCCAGGGCGCCGATGTGGTGACCGGCGTCTATACCATGGCGCTGTGTCTGGGCGGGGCATTGGGCGCTGGACTCACGGTGCCGCTGTCGAATTGGCTGGGTGATTGGCGCTTCGGCCTGGGCAGCTGGGCGCTTCTTGCCTTGCTGGCACTGACGGCCTGGCGCTTGAGTATGCCGCACCCCCGCTCCGGCACCGGGGTGCACACTCGAGTGCAACATCCCAAACCGCGCTTGATGCGTTCGGTGCTGGCCTGGCAGGTCACCGGATACATGGGCTGTCAGTCATCGCTTGCCTATATCGTCTTTGGCTGGCTGCCGGTACTGTTACAGCACCGCGGGCTCGACGAGAGCGAGGCCGGCTGGCTATTGGCCACCTCGATCACTTGCCAGCTGGCTACTGCCCTGGGCGCGCCCTGGCTTGCACGCCTGGGCCGCGACCAACGTCCCACCATCCTTCTGCTGATGAGCCTGACCGCCGCAGGTATCGCCCTGCTGCTCCTGGCGCCACTGGACTGGCGCTGGCTGGGAGCACTTCTTCTGGGAATGGGACAAGGGGGCTGCTTCAGCATGGCACTGACACTGATCGTGCTACGCACCGGCACGTCAGCACTCGCGAGCCAGTTGTCGAGCATGGCTCAGGGGTTTGGCTATGTATTGGCCGCCACCGGGCCATTGATGGTCGGTACCCTGCTGGAATATACCCAGGACATGGCGCTGCTGGCTTCGGTGTTATTGACCTATGTCGCGCTGGCCACCACCTTCGCGCTGCTGGCGGGGCGTCAGCGCAGGCTCGAACTCGATGCTCAAGGCCAATTGGTGACCGTCGGTCATTGATTGTTGCGCGACTCGTCAATCGGTCCGAAAGAAGCGCAGAAAGCGTCGATACTCTTGGTGAGCCTCACTCAACGCCTGGGCCTTTAAATAAACCTCATGCCCAGGTAGGCACTGCGCCAGTCGCGCGCAAGAAAGCGGCGTCAAGGCCCCCAAACGCGGGTAGCCACCAATGGTCTGACGGTCGTTGAGTAGCACGATCGGTTGACCATCCGGCGGCACCTGAACGGCGCCAAGCCCGATACCCTCGGAAATCATGCTGGATATGCCACATTTCAATAAAGGCCCCGTGAGACGCACGCCCATGCGATCGGCGCGATCGTCGACTTGCCAGGGGCGGTTGAACGCCGCGAAGAGACTACTGCCTTCAAAGTCGGTGATCTGGGCGCCGGGCACCAGCGCCAGTCTCGCTGGCCGTGAATAGTCCGGTCGTTCGCCGGCGGACGGTGCATCGGGCAGATCACGACCCTCACGATAGTCTTCCTGAAAGACCAGGGTATCGTCCTTTTGCAATTTGCCGCCCTGACCATCGTGGCCGCCCAGGCCTTCCCGAACCACGCCGGCAATGCTACCCAGCACCGGTTCGGCAAGAAAACCGCCCGGTACGGCCAGATAGGCACGCAACCCGTTTTTCGGCGAACCAAAACGCAGACGCTGGCCCGCCTGTATCGTAAAACGCGACCAGGGCTCGATAGGTTCATCGTCCAGGGTGGCCTCAAGATTCGCCCCGGCTAGTGCAAGCTGGGCCTCGCCTTCGGCGATCAGGCTCAAACCGCCGAAAGTAATCTCGAGTGTTGCCGCGCCCCATTGATTACCCAAGAGATGATTGGCCCAGACCCAGGCATGGATATCCACCGGGCCGCCTTGGGTCACCCCAAGACGCCGCATGCCGAAGCGTCCGGCATCCTGCAACAGCGCCAGCGGCCCGGCCTGCTCCACGCGCAACTGAACTCTGCTCCCGCCACTAGCGCCCCTACCGCCGGCTGTGCTCATGAATTTTTCCTGCTTGCGTCCGCTCCGCACTCCTCGACAGGCGTCGTGTCACCGCCGGCCTTCTCGAAACGATCGCGGTCGACCGCCAGAAAGCGCACCCGATCGCCCACGCGCAACAGGCTGAAGCCATCCCGCTCTCGATCGAACAGCCGTGCGCTGGTGCGGCCAATCAAATTCCAGCCTCCAGGAGAGATACGCGGGTAGGCCGACGTCTGGCGATTGGCCACCGCCACGCTGCCTGCCGGCACGCGCTTGCGCGGCGTGTCCAGACGCGGCAGCACCAACTCTTTCGGCAAACTGCCCATGAAGGCAAATCCCGGCGCAAACCCCAGAGCAAAGACATGGTATTCCTGCCCACTGTGCGCCTCGATGATCGCCTCCCGCGATAAGCCGCTACGCTCCTGCAATAGCTCAAGCTCCGGCCCTACGCTGTCGTCGTACCAGACCTGTAATTCCTTGGCTTTTCCTGAAGAGCCTTCATCGCGTGCGCCGTCTTCGTCCGGTTCGAGATCGGCGAGCAGCGTCGCCAAACGCGAACGCGCCTCGACCGGGGTAAGCAACAAGGGATCGTAATGCACCAGCAAGGTGGTATAGGACGGCACCAGATCGATCAACGCCTTGCCAAAACTCTCCTCGCACCGGCGCAGCAAGGCCATGATCCAGGGCATGTTAGCATCGTCGATGCGGTCGAATAGCCGCACCAGCCAGGCATCGATCCCCGCCACTTCCAGACGCGGCAGCTGCATTAAATAGGCCTCTTTGTTCATGAGAGCAATTTTCAAGGTTCTGTAGACAGACTGGACCTCGGGGACAAGGTAAAAGCAAGGGTCTTTTGCCATGGATGGCAAAAGTAGCGCCCAAGGACGGGTTTACAGCGCCCTTGCGATACCTTGTCCCCGAGCCCGTCATGTTGAAAAATTCAGAAATAGCTTCTAAGTCTGCTCATGCTTCTATCTGGGCACTCATCCCGCTGTCCGCGAGGGCCCGACGAATCGCCCTGACCGCGGCGATGGATTCCGGATTGTCCCCATGCACACACAGCGTTTGCGCCTCCAGCACCAGCTCGCTGCCGTCGCTGGTGGTAAGTGGCTGCCCCTTGGCGATGCGCAGTGCCTGATCGACGATCGTCTCGCGATCATGATGCACCGCACCGGGTTTACGCCGTGATACCAATCGGCCTTCACCGTCATAGGCACGGTCCGCGAAGGCCTCGAACCATAGAGTGATAAGATGGCCATCGGCCAACTCCTGTGCTGGCGCGGGATCGCGGGTGGCCATGACCATCAGCGGCAAGGCCGCATCGAAGGCGGCTACCGCCCGCATCACCGCGGCGAGCTTGACGCTGTCGCGCATCATGTCGTTATAGAGCGCGCCATGGGGTTTGACGTAGCGCAGCCGGGTGCCTTCCGCCTCGCACATCGCCGACAGCGCACCGATCTGATAGAGCACCAGGTTCTCGATCTCCTCCGCCGAGCAGGCCATGGAGCGACGCCCAAACCCCACCAGGTCGGGATAGGCGGGGTGCGCACCTACCGCGACCTTGTTCGCCGCCGCTAAACGGACGGTGCGTCGCAGGGTGTCCGGATCGGAAGCATGAAAACCACAGGCCACGTTGGCCAGATCGATGTAGGGCATGACCTCTTCATCGCACCCCATCGTCCAGGCACCAAAGCTTTCGCCCACATCCGCGTTGAGTAGCAAGGTTGGCATGATGTCCTCCCTTATTGGCCGTTGCTCATGTCGTTCGCCTTGATTTCCGCCCAATCAATCTGCGGTTTCTGCAAGCCATGTCCTCCTTTATAGGGAGCGGGCTCCGGGGGTGACCAGCCCTCGAGCAGATCACTCTTCACAGCATAGACCTCCACGCCCAAGGGGTGACAGGTCTGAAGCGGATCCGCGGCCTCCGGGCCCCAAAGATCCACGGAGAGATCGCCCCCGGGGCAGCAGGACATGGCGCAGAGCAGATCGATCTCGGCGAAGAACTCCAGGTAGTCACCCTTTCTCGCAGGGCAGGCCTTCATGAAGTACTGGTCGTCGTCATTCAGGCCGGTGCATTGAAAGACGTTGAGTACGTCATGGACGTCCCGTTCATCGAGACCATAGGGAAGCACTGCCCGCACCAGGTTGGAGTGGCAGTGAAAATCGAAATCCTCACCGCTGAGCAGCCGGTTCACGTAAGGGTCGCAGCGGGTACCGAGCAGATCGTGTACCCGCCCGCCTTCATCGTCCATGCCGTAATCCGCCAGGCTGTCATCGATGATGGTCGCCATGGGGCGTAGATAGGGCAGCGTCGACCAGAGCCGATCGAAGGTGGAAACATGGGCGCGCTGCAGTTGGCGGGTGCGGGAGGCCCAGAAGCGCTCTCGAGGATTGTGTAAGCTCCAGAGATTGAGATCGCCGACCTGAGGGCCTTCGATCACCTTGAGGCGAAAGACGTGCCCCGCCGGCACCTTCCAGGCGAGGCCGTCGCGGATGGGCACCGTGTGGTGCGTGATCAGTTTGCGATCATCCTGCTCTTGCGCAAGCCGACGATAGAAGTCACGGTCGATATCGAGAATCGAGCCTTCTGTAGCGCGATAGGCGGCGGCAACATTGGACATGGGAACCCCTACAATGGACGGTCTCGGTACGTTTCACCCAGGTTCTGTTCTATGCTCATTGAAGCTGTAACCGTCCTGAGCGACAAGCTCTGTTTGGGTAGGAGCCCGGTTTACCGGGCGATGCTGATACTCAGGACACAGCACATTTTTCGACAACAAGAAGGAATCGCACATGCCTCTTTACAGATTCGGTCATAAACTCGGCCGCAGGTTCGTCAGTCTGTCTTTAGTCGCCACCGGGCTCGCCATCGCCTTGAGCACGACCGCTCAGGCAGCCACCGAGTGGGATATGCCCACGCCCTACGGTGACCGCACCTTCCATACCGTCAATATTCGCGAATTCGCCGACGATGTGCGCGAGAAGACCAACGGCGAGCTGGACATCACCGTGCACGCCAACGGCTCGCTGATCGCCCACCCGGAGATCAAGAACTCGGTACGTCGCGGCATCGTGCCTCTCGGCGAGGTGATCATGTCACGCCTGGCCAATGAAAACGCGATCTTCGAGGTGGATTCAGTGCCTTATCTGGCCTCGAGCTACGAGCAGGCCCGCACCCTCTGGGAAGCCTCCAAAGAGACCATCGGCGAGGAGCTCGCCAAGCAGCAGCTACGCCTGTTGTTCACCGTGCCCTGGCCGCCTCAAGGCATCTATACCCAGGACAAGATCGAGACCATCGACGATCTCGAGAACCTCAAAATGCGGGCCTACAACAAGTCCAGCGAGCGTCTGGCCCAACTGGCCGGCGCAGTGCCCACCCAGATCGAGGTGCCGGACATTCCCACCGCCTTCAGCACCGGTCGCGTGGATGCCATGGTCACCTCCCCGGCCACCGGCGCTGACACCAAGGCCTGGGACTATCTCAACCACTTCAATCATGCCCAGCTATGGTTGCCCAAGAACATGGTCATCGTCAGTGAACGCGCCTTTGGCCACCTGGACGATGAAACCCAGCAGGCGGTACTGGACGCAGCAGAGAAAGCACAGGAACGCGGCTGGGAGATGAGCCGCCAGGAGACCGAGGAAGCGCTCAAGGTACTGCGCGACAACGGCATCACCGTCAGCGAGCCTAGCGAGGAACTGGCTGCATCCCTCGAGGAGATCGGCAACACCATGACCGAGGAGTGGAGCGAGCGTGCCGGTGAACAGGGCCAGCAGATCCTGGATAACTACGAGCAGCTTCAGCAGTAGCATTCATTAATAACAAGCCGGGATTGTCCATGCATTTTCGACTTCGCGCACTTTATACCCTGGGCGGCTACGCGGCAGCGGTCTGTCTATGCGTCATCTGCGCCATGATCGCCTTTCAGGTGATCGGCCGCCTGCTCGACAAGCTATTGACGGCGGTCGGTACCGGGAGTCTGAACCTCACGATTCCAGGGCTTGCGGAAATCTCCGGCTTCCTGCTGGTCGGCGCCAGCTTTCTGGGGCTGGCCTATACCTTCGTGCATGGCGGCCATATCCGCGTGACGCTGGTGACCGGGCAATTGCCGCCCAAAGTACGCGTCTTCGTCGAGCTGTGGTGCCTGAGCATCGCCCTGGGCCTGTGCGGTTATCTCGCCTGGTACACCGGCGTGCTGATGCTCGACAGCATCGAATTCAATGAGGTCTCCTACGGCATGGTACCGGTGCCGCTGTGGATTCCACAGAGCGTCATGCTGTTGGGAATCCTGCTGCTGACCCTGGCCCTGACCGAAGCCTGGCTCACCACCGCCGTGATCGCCGCCACCAAACCCGGCGAGTTTCATATCGACGACGCCAGTCCAGATGAATGACCTAGGAAAACCGTGATGCTGACGCTTGTTCTGACATTGCTCGTCGCCCTGCTTATATTGCTGGGCAGTGGCGTCTGGGT
>NZ_JBNCAN010000030.1:0-47602 GCF_049808615.1 Halomonas sp. GXIMD04776
TGGCGCGGAACTTGACGTTGGGCATGGCACTGTCTGGGTGAATGGCGATATTCGCTATATTGCCATGCAGTTCAGTAGGTTAGAAGCATTCCTGGGGGCCGGTCTCACGGATTCAGGTAATTGTTTTCGCTTTCATAAAAAAGCTCCGACGCGAAGGCCGGAGCTTTTTCGTTATATGCTCGTGCTCATTCGCGGTAAGCGGATTCTTTCAAGGCGCGAATGCGTTCATCCAACGGCGGGTGACTGGCGAACAGCCGCTCCATGATTTTGCGGCTCTGACCGGTGGTGATGGCAAAAGCAGTCAGTGTGTCCGGCATTTGATCCGGCATCTGGGTCTCGGCCTTGAGCCGTGCAAGGGCGTTGATCATCGCACCGCTTCCGGCCAGCTTGGCGCCGGCGGCATCGGCGCGGTACTCGCGAAAGCGCGAGAACCAGGCGACGATCACCGAGGCGAGCAGGCCGAAGACGATCTCGGCAACGATGACCACCGCGAAATACCCCATGAAGCCCAGGCCGCCGCCGCTGTCATCGCGACGCAGGAAACTATCCACCAGTTGCGCAACGATTCGGGCGAAGAACATCACGAAGGTGTTGAGCACGCCCTGAATCAGCGCCAGGGTCACCATGTCGCCATTGGCGACGTGGCCGATCTCGTGGGCCAGGACAGCACGTACCTCCTCGGGGCGCATGCGATTAAGCAGGCCCGCCGAGACCGCGACCAGGGCGTCGTCCTTGTTCCAGCCGGTGGCGAAGGCGTTGGATTGCTGGGCGGGGAAGATGCCGACCTCGGGCATCTTGATGCCGGCTTGCTGAGCCAGTTCGGCAACGGTATCGAGCAGCCATTTTTCCGACTCGTTACGCGGCGTGTCGATGACCTGGGTGCCGGTGCTGCGCTTGGCCATCCATTTGGAAATGAACAGCGAGACCAGCGAACCCGCCATACCGAACACGAAACAGAATATCAGCAGGCTGTTCATGTTCAGCCCATTGGCGTTCAGATAAGGTTCAACGCCAAGCAGGCGCAGAGTGACACTGGCCACTAGCACCACCGCCAGATTGGTGGCCAGAAACAAAATGATACGCATCATGGATTGCTGCCCTCGCTTATCAAGAATTATGTCGCATAAGACATGACATTTTTTTCGTTATTGGCCTGTTAGATGCGTCCTGCCGGTTTGAGTTTCAAGACTCGCCAAGCGAACTCATTGACGATAGCGAGAAAGAAAGCGCGCAAAACGATCCAGCGCATCCTCGAGCTGGTCGGCCCAGGGCAGGGTGACGATGCGCACATGATCCGGGCTCGGCCAGTTGAATGCGGTGCCCTGTACCAGCAGGATCTTCTCCTGCAACAACAGATCCAGCACCAGTTTTTCATCGTCGTGAATGTTGAATACCTTGGGGTCGAGTCGTGGGAAGGCGTATAGCGCCCCCTTGGCCCTGACGCAGGACACACCTGGAATGGCGTTGAGTCTTTCAAAGGTTATATCGCGCTGGGCCCTCAGACGACCTCCAGGCAGGATCAGGTCGTTGATCGACTGATAGCCGCCCAAAGCCGTTTGTATGGCGTGCTGAGCCGGTACGTTGGCGCACAGGCGCATCGAGGCCAGCATGTTGACCCCTTGGATGAAATCCTGGGCCTGCTGTTTGGCGGCATTGCCCGAGAAGATCATCCAGCCAGAGCGAAAACCGGCACAGCGATAGCTCTTCGACAGACCGTTGAGCGTCACCACCAGCTGATCGTCATCCGCCAGGGCGCCGGTGGAGACATGCTCCACGTCGTCATAAAGGATCTTGTCGTAGATCTCGTCGGAAAACACCACCAAGCGATGTTCCCGGGCGATCGCCAGCAGTTCCTTGACCACCTCCGGTGGGTAGACGGCACCGGTGGGATTGTTGGGGTTGATCAGCACCAGGGCACGCGTATGGCTGGTTACCTTGTCGCGGAGATCAGCGATATCCGGTGCCCAGTCCGCCTGCTCATCGCATAGATAGTGCACCGCCCGGCCGCCGGAAAGATTGGCCGCGGCGGTCCAGAGCGGGTAGTCCGGCGCCGGAATCAGGACTTCGTCGCCGTCGTTGAGCAAGGCCTGCATGGCCATCACGATCAGTTCCGAGACACCGTTGCCAATGTAGATATCCTCGATGCCGACACCGGAAATATCTTTACGTTGGCATTCCTGCATGATCGCCTTGCGCGCTGAGTAGAGCCCCTTGGAATCGCAATAGCCTTGGGCGGTTGACAGGTTACGCATCACATCCTGAAGGATCTCTTCCGGCGCCTCGAAGCCGAACGGCGCAGGGTTACCGATGTTCAGCTTGAGGATGCGGTGACCTTCATCCTCGAGCTGTTTGGCATGCTCCAATACCGGGCCGCGAATGTCATAGCAGACATTGTCGAGCTTATGGGATTTCCTGATGAGGGTGTGCCCAACAGGCGCTTGGCCAAGGGGTGTTTGGATAGACATGGGGGTTCCGTTAACGAGGGTACGGGTCTCGCTCAGCATACTCGATGCGGCAATATCGCCAAAGCATCAATAGGGCGCGAGACCGAGCCTATTCCGTGGTGACTTCATCCACATGGGGCATTGGAATATCGGCAGGGGTTTCCAGGGTCAGGCGACCCAGCTTGCCGTCGCGTAATTCGTGCAGCAACACCTCGGCGCCGCGATGCAGATCGACCTCGCCACCGGGCCGCAGACCGCCGCGTTTACTGGCGATCTCCTTGATGATGGCCTGCCCATCGAAGCCCGCCAATGCCAGCAGATCGGGCTTGCGTGGACCATCGACCTCTGCCTCGCCAACCTGCGGAGCAGGAGTGTAAACCGGTAGTTCTTTGAGCTTGAAACGCGCGGTCAACTGATCCGGATAACGCTTGGCCAGCTCGGCGGCGGTAATCATTGCCACATCGAGATAGTCGATGGCGGTGTCGCGAATCGCACCGCTGGCCGCCAGGCGATAGGCGCTGGCCTGATCTTCGATCTTCGGCCACAGCACACCGGGAGTGTCCGTGAGGGCGATGCGCCCCTCGATGCGAATCTTCTGCTGGCGCTTGGTGACCGCCGGCTCGTTACCCGTCTTGGCGATCTTGCGTCCCGCCAGTCCATTGATCAGTGTCGATTTACCCACGTTGGGAATGCCCATGACCATGACCCGCACGTCCCGGTCGGCGCGTACCTTGCCGGCCAGCTCATGGCACAGCTTGGGAATGCGCTTGAGCTCACGCCCATTGGTGGTGGTCACCGCCAGGGCGCGAGTCGCCTCCTGGGCATCGAAGTGGGCGACCCATTCCTCGGTGCGGGTAGGGTCGGCCAGATCGGCGCGGGAAAGGATCTTGAGCACCGGCTTGTGCTCGGTGAGTACGGCGAGCATGGGGTTGGCGCTGGAGTAGGGGAGGCGGGCATCGAGTACCTCGAGCACCACATCGATTTCCGGCAATGCCTCCTTGATCTGGCGGCGTGCCTTGTTCATGTGTCCAGGGTACCAGCCAAGCATCAATGAACCCTTATGTAGTGCGTATGAGATGGGCGCCATCTTAGCAGATTGGCGCCCATGTGTGATTGGCCGGTGAGTCTATTCCCCAGGATGGAAGTCTAACGCTACGGAATTGATGCAGTAGCGCAGCCCGGTGGTCTCAGCAGGGCCATCCGGAAAGACATGGCCCAGGTGGGCGTCGCAACGTGAGCAGACGACCTCGACACGGCGCATGGCATGAGAGTCATCGAAATGTTCCTCCACGGCGGCATCGGCCAAGGGCCGATCAAAGCTGGGCCAGCCACAGCCTGCCTCGAACTTTCGCTCATTCTCGAACAGCGCCGCACCACAACAAACACAGTGGTAGATGCCGTGTTCGTCGCTTGTCTGATGGTCGCCGGTGAAGGGCGGTTCCGTCCCTTTTTCGCGTGTTATCCTGTACTGTTCCGGCGTGAGCTGTTCACGCCATTGTGCATCGCTCTTGCTGATCTTGTCGCTCATGAAGTTCTCCGGTTTCGTGCTTGGCTGAGTGTCATGAGACAACAAGAGGGCGAAGGTTTTCCAGTCTCCGTTACTCGAAGCCACTCATGCTTGACACCCATCACATGGCTAATTAATATACGCGCCACCTCGACGAGGCAAGGCACTGCGTCCCATTCGTCTAGTGGTCCAGGACACCGCCCTTTCACGGCGGTAACAGGGGTTCGAACCCCCTATGGGACGCCACTTCCTCTTCGCAGGTGATTGAAAATTTGGAAATATGCGGGAATAGCTCAGTGGTAGAGCATCGCCTTGCCAAGGCGAGGGTCGCGAGTTCGAATCTCGTTTCCCGCTCCAGGATCATCTGGTTATAAAGGTAAGCGAGGGTCGCAAGCTGGAGCGCCAGCCCGGTCGTTCTCGTTTCCCGCTCCAGGATCATCTGGTTATAAAGGTAAGCGAGGGTCGCAAGCTGGAGCGCCAGCCCGGTCGTATCTCGTTTCCCGCTCCAGATATTCATCCCGCCTTATTACGTCATTACGTCCCGTTCGTCTAGTGGCCTAGGACACCGCCCTTTCACGGCGGTAACAGGGGTTCGAACCCCCTACGGGACGCCACTTCCTTGCCGTTTTTTGACTCTTTCCACGTCACATGACATCGATCCGATCTTTCGGAGCGATGGCTGTCATTGCGCGGGCCGATGCGCTATGGTGTCGACCGGACACGGGGTGTGGCTGCGGCCGCTGAGATGATACCCGTCGAACCTGATCCAGTTCATACTGGCGAAGGGATGTCGGCCGACTCCGCTGCGGCTTCCCTCGCCGTACAGGAGTCTCCTGATGGCCTTTTCCTTTCCCGCAATCGATACGCAAATCGTGCTAGTTACCGGCGGCGCCCGGGGTCTCGGTGCCTGTCTGTCCCGCGCGTTTCTCGCCCAGGGCGCTCGGGTGGTGATCAATTACTTGGACAGTCGCGAGGCAGCCGAGGCAATGGTGCAAGAAGCCTCCGAGCGGGCACTGGCCGTGCAGGCCGATGTGACCGATGAAGAGGCAGTAAGGGTACTTTTCGACAAGGCCCGCAGGCATTTTGGCGCACCAATCACAACCGTGGTGAACAACGCGCTGCCGGATTTCTCCTTTAACGGCGAGGCGCGGCCAAAGGCAGACAGTCTCAGCTGGGCGCAGATGAATCAGCAGATAGAAGGTGTGAATCGCGGGGCGCTCAATACCATCCAGGCAGCCTTGTCCGGCATGCGCGAGCAGGGTGGCGGACGCATCATCAATATCGGCACCAATCTGTTCCAGAATCCGGTGGTGCCTTATCATGACTACACCGCCGGCAAGGCGGCGCTCCTATCGCTGACTCGTACGCTGTCTCAGGATCTGGGGCCGGATAATATCACCGTGAACATGATTTCCGGTGGTCTTCTGCGCACTACCGACGCCTCTCGCGCCACGCCGGAAGCGGTCTTCGATTTGATCGCCCAGAACACCCCCTTGCGCCGGGTGACTACCCCGGAGGAATTCGCCGATGCGGCGCTGTTCTTCGCCTCGCCTTGGGCGCGGGCGGTCACCGGGCAGAACCTGATCGTCGATGGCGGGCTGGTAAAGGGCTGATGACGATGCGTCACGACATGAAAAAGCTGCATCTCAATCTGTTCATCATGGGCTGCGGCCATCACCGGGCCGCCTGGCGGCATCCGGATTCTTGCGCCGAGCGGCTGACGGATATCGCCTATTATGAATCCCTCGCCCAAACCGCCGAGCGGGGCAAGCTGGACGCGGTGTTCTTCGCCGACGGCATGAGTGCCGGCAGCGTGGAGGACGGCTTTCACTGGCATCTCGAGCCGCTGACGGCGCTTTCCGCCATGAGTCGGGCGACCCGACACATCGGCTTGATCAGCACCATTTCCAGCACCTTCTATACGCCGTTCCACGCCGCAAGGCTGGTGGGGTCGCTGGATCATATTTCCGGCGGGCGCGTGGGCTGGAACGTGGTGACCTCGATGTTCGATGCGGAGGCGCGCAATCACGGCTATGAGACCATGCCAGATCATGCCACACGTTACGCTCGTGCCGAGGAGTTCGTGCAGACGGTGCTGGCGCTTTGGGATAGCTGGAGCGACGACGCCATCGAACGCGACCGTCAGGGCCGCTATGCCGACCCGGCCAAGGTGAGAAAGATCCATCATCATGGCGAGCATTTTCTTGTCGATGGGCCGCTAAATCTGTCGCGTCCGCCCCAGGGGCATCCGGTGCTGGTGCAAGCCGGCGCCTCGGAGCAGGGCCGTGATCTCGCCGCCCGCTACGCAGAAGCCATTTACGCGGTGGCTTATGATCTGCCCACCGCCCAGCGCTATTACCAGGACATCAAGGCGCGAGTGAAGGCCGCGGGGCGCAGCGCTCCGGTGCCCATTCTGCCTGGGCTCGTCACCTATGTGGGGTCCACCCTGGAAGAAGCCAAGGCCAAGCAGCGCGCCCTGGATGAGTGCCTGCCGGTGGCGGCGTCATTGCGCCAACTGGGACTGTTCATCGAACAGGATTGCAGCGATTGGGACTTGGATGCGTCGGTGCCGGAATTGCCGCCACTTACCGAGTTCACCGGTCCTCAGGGGCGCTATTCCACGATTCTGCGCATTATCGAGACGGAAAATCCCACCCTGCGCGAGCTATTGGGTCGATTGGCCGCTGGCGGCGGTCACTGCACCATGATCGGTACGCCGGAAAGCATCGCCGATGAAATGGAGCGCTGGTTTCGCGAGGGCGGCGCGGATGGCTTCAACCTGATGCCGCCCTCACTGCCTTCTGGCATTGAGGACTTTGTGGAGCATGTCATCCCGGAACTACAGCGCCGGGGCCTGTTCCGCGAGGAATACGAGACCACGACCCTGCGCGGGCATTTCGGGCTCGAGCGTCCGGCGGGTTGACCGAAATAGTAGTTCGGGGAGTAGGCGCAGTGAGGGTCTTTTGCCATGGATGGCAAAAGTAGCGCCTAGGGAGGGGTTCACAGCGCCCTCACGAAGTCCTGCTCCCCGGACAAGTTGATAGCCCTTAACTCTCAAAGTGCCGCACGCCGGACTTCAAGCTCGCGAAATCAAAACGCTCCCGAGCCGGCAGGATCAGAAGCATGACCAGCGCCACGATCACCGGCACGAAGGTGGCGAGCAGGAAGGATTCCATCAGCGTATCCAGGGCGTCGCCGGGCGCGGGGAACATGACGAGGCCCGCCGCCAAGCCACCGATAGTGGCCAGTACCGCGGCACGCCCGTCGAAGCGACGATTGAATAGCCCAAAGAACACCGGAAACGCCGCCGCACAGCAGAACAGATCCGCCAGCAGAAACAGGTACAGCACGCTGTAGCCCTGGGCAGCCACGAAGGTAACCGGCAGCGCGAGCAGCAGGATGAGCCAGCGGGACAGGCGCATCAATTGGCTGTCGCTGGCCTGGGGCACGAGACGACCACCATCGACCGCGATCATGCTGGAGGCGGCGCTGATGGTGGTGTCGGCGCTGCTCATCACCAGGGCGAGTCCGAGGAAGATCAACCCCACGGCAAACCAGATGGGCATGTCGGTCAGCAATACGCTGAAGAGTGCCACTGAGCCGTCGCCGGGCAATCCAAGCCCCACAAAGGCCAGCCCGAACAGACCCATCACGAAAATCAGCGGCGCGCTCAGCAGTCCGCCAAGCAGAAAGCCCAGGTGCACGGCCCGGTTATCCCTCGCGGCATAGACGCGCTGCCAGTTGCCCTGGTAGAAGAGTCCGGTCAACAGCACCGCCACGAAGAAGGTGATGCCGGCCTTGAATCCGTCCAGGTCGGCAATGTTCAGAAGCTGCGGCGCTTGGGTCTTGAGCCCTTCCAGGGTAGGCGCAAGGCCGCCGGCGGCCTGCCAGCCAAACATCAGCAGCACGATCAATAGCGGCAGGATCACGACCATCTGTACCTTATCGGTAAAGATCGAGGCACGAAGCCCGCCATACAGGGTATAGAGCAGGGTGGCCAGCATGACGATCGAGCTCGTCACCCACAGTGGCACCGGCGCGAGCAGTTCCACCATTCGAGCAATTGCGGTGATCCCGGCGGCTAGGGAAATGAATAGGTAGAACAGCATGATGACGAGGGTGAAGGCATACATGGGGCGCCCGTAGCGACTCATGACGAACTCGGTGAGTGAGTGCCCGCCGGGGGAAAGCTCGCGCAAGCGCCGGCCCAGTGGAATCATCACCAGGCGCGGGGCCAGCGACCCCAGTGCGTAGCCGGTGATTGCCGCGAGTCCGCCCCAGGTGGCCGCCTGGGCGGGGCCAAACAGTATCCAGGTGCCAAGGGTCGAGGCCATCAACGTCAGTACCGTCGCGGTGGCACCCTGACTGTTGCGAGCAATGATGAAATCTTCCAGACTTTCGTGGTGCCGACGGGCATAGAGCATACCTGGCACGGCGAACAATGCCGCAAAGGCAATCAGCCACCAGAAGGCGTGAGCGGTCGTGAGCATGATCGTCTCCATAGCGTGAGAAACGTCCGGCACGATGCCAAACGCCGTATGAAGGCGCATTTGCGTTAGGTTAGAAGCGTGGCAGGTGGCACTTCCTTCCCTTCGCCGGCATGATCCGGATCAGGTTCGAAGGGTTACCGCTGCCTATGTTCATGCCTCTGGCAGCGGAATCTCAGTCCGTTCGGACTCCCCCAGGAATGAGCGCAAGCGTAGAGCGATGGTGTGCCGGGGTCAAGCAATTGACGGATGGGAGTTTGCCTCCCATGCGTTCATCCAAGCGCAACCGTTGGCTATTTCAATACTTCATTACTAGCTAGTTAGCCAGCAGCTTGAATTTTTACATTTTGCCCTGATGTTATCAGGCTCATTATTCATTAATTTGTGACAAGGATTGCCCATGGCCGACCCGGCACTGTCCATTCGTGGGCTGACCAAAGTCTACGACAACGGTTTTCATGCGCTGAAGGGGATCGATCTGGATGTGCCTGAAGGCGATTTCTTTGCCTTGCTGGGCCCTAACGGGGCCGGCAAGTCCACCACGCTGGGCGTGGTATGTTCCTTGGTCCAAAAAACCGCGGGCAAGGTGTCGATCTATGGCATCGATATCGATCGCGATTTCGCCAAGGCCAAGTACAACCTGGGCGTGGTGCCTCAGGAGTTCAATTTTTCCCAGTTCGAGAAGGTCGAGGACATCATTCACGCCCAGGCAGGCTACTACGGCATGCCCCTGCGCGAAGCCAAGCCGCGCTGTAATCAGCTGTTGAAGGATCTCGGGCTGTGGGACAAGCGCAACGGGCCGGCGCGCATGCTCTCAGGTGGCATGAAGCGCCGCTTGATGATCGCCCGCGCCCTGATTCATCGCCCGCGCCTGCTGATTCTCGACGAGCCTACCGCTGGGGTGGATATCGAACTGCGCCGCAGTATGTGGGAGTACATGCGCCGCATCAACCGCGAAGAAGGCACTACGATCATTCTCACCACGCACTATCTCGAGGAAGCCGAAAGCCTGTGTCGTAACATCGCCATCATCAACAATGGCGAGATCGTCAAGAACACCTCGGTGCGCAGTCTGCTTACTGAACTCGATACGGAAACCTTCATCCTCGATCTGGCCGAGCCGCTGGAACGTGTCCCCCGGATTGACGGTTTTGAGGTAGAACAATCGGAAAGCGCCCAACTGACACTCTCGGTCAAGAAGGGGCAGCGCCTCAACGATGTCTTCGAGCAGCTCTCCGAACAGAACATCAACGTGGTGTCGATGCGCAATCGTGCCAACCGACTCGAGGAGATGTTCGTGTCCATGGTCGAGGGTGATAACGCCCGGGCTCGGGAAGCCGCGACGGAGGTGCAATCGTGAACCCTCGTCAGATTCTGGTTTCTCTCTGGACCCTGGTGGTCAAGGAAGTGCGGCGCTTCACTCGCATCTGGCCGCAAACGCTATTGCCGCCGTCCATCACCATGACCATGTATTTCATCATCTTCGGCAACCTGATCGGCTCGCGCATCGGCGAGATGGATGGCATCAGCTACATGGCCTATATCGTGCCTGGGCTCATCATGATGTCGGTGATTACCAATAGCTACTCCAACGTTGCCTCGTCGTTCTTCTCCAACAAGTTCCAACGTAGCGTCGAGGAGTTAATGGTGTCGCCGATGCCCAACTGGGTGATCCTGGCTGGCTTCGTGCTCGGCGGCATGGCACGCGGCTTGGGCGTGGGCCTGATCGTCACCGGGGTGTCGTTCTTCTTTACCGATGTGACGGTCCATCATCCGCTGGTGACCTTGAGCGTGGTGCTCATGACCGCGACGCTATTTTCCATCGGCGGTTTCATCAATGCGCTGCTGGCGAACAAGTTCGACGATATCTCCATCGTGCCGATCTTCGTGCTTACGCCGCTGACCTACCTGGGGGGGGTGTTCTACTCTATCGACATGCTGCCGGAGTTCTGGCAGGGCGTATCGATGGCCAATCCGATCCTGTACATGGTCAATGCCTTCCGTTACGGCATACTCGGGGTTTCCGACATTCCCGTGCTTGGGGCGCTAGTGGCCACCGCCGCATTCATCGTCGTGTTCTTCGCGCTGGCGTTATGGATGCTCGGGCGCGGTAAGGGGATTCGGTCATGAACTTGCAAGACGCACCGCTGGGCCATGCGACCGAGTATCCGGAGCGCTACGACCCGGCGCTGTTGTTTGCCATTCCTCGAGCTGCCAATCGCGCGCCCCTAGGTATCGACGATGCCGACCTGCCGTTCGATGGCGAGGACGAGTGGCATGCCTTTGAACTCTCATGGCTCGATCCCAGGGGCAAGCCGCTTGTCGCCGTGGCGCGCTTTCGCTTGCCGGCAAGCTCGCCGAACCTGATCGAATCGAAATCCTGGAAGCTCTATCTCAACGGCTTCAACCAGAGCCGCTTTGCCAGCCGTGATGAGGTGCGCCAGGCGCTCGTGCACGATCTTTCCAAGGCAGCCGGCGACGATGTCGAGGTAACGCTACTGGATGTAGATGATGAGGCGCTGATGCCACGGCGTCTGCCGGGAGAGTGCATCGACGCTCTCGATGTGGAGATTCATGATTACACGCCCAACCCCGAACTGCTGACGGCCGGCGGCAAGATCGTCGAGGAGAGCCTCTATTCGCATCTGCTCAAGTCCAACTGCCCGGTCACCGGTCAGCCGGATTGGGGCAGCGTGCTGATTCGCTATTGCGGCCCCAAGATCGATCGCGAAGGGCTGCTCAAGTATCTGGTCTCTTATCGTCAGCATCAGGACTTTCATGAGCACTGCGTCGAGCATATCTTCACCGACCTGATGGCGCGCGCCCGGCCTGAGCGGCTGCTGGTGCTGGCGCGTTACGTGCGTCGCGGCGGGTTGGATATCAGCCCTTGGCGCGCCACGCCCGGGGAGCGGCCACCCGAACCTCTGCGGCTGGCACGGCAGTAGCGATCCGGGATAAAGTATTGAGAAATATTCTCGTCTCAAGGAGGCGCTATGGATGCATTGACGCTGCTGCACGAACGTAATTCGATGGGCAAACTGATGGGGCCGCCGCCGGATCGTCAACAGCTCGATACGCTTTACCGTGCCGCCTTGCGCGCCCCGGATCATAAGCAGCTCACCCCCTGGCGTTTCATCGAGTTCTCTGGTGAAGGCCTTGAGCGGTTGGGTAATCTTTTTGCCGAGGCAGAACATCGAGAAGACCCGGATATCCCCGAGAAAAAACTCGAAGCGGTGCGAAAGAAGCCGCTGCGTGCGCCTATGGTTATCGCCGTGATCGCCAAGGTCACCCCGAATCTGCCCAAGGTGCCTAAACAAGAGCAGGTGCTTTCAGCCGGCTGCGCCGCCTATGGCATTCTGCTGGCAGCCCAAGCGCAGGGGCTAGGCGCGATGTGGCGAACAGGACACTTCGCCTTCAATCAAACAGTTCGCGAAGGCTTGGGTCTCGATACCTATGACGAAATCGTTGGATTTCTTTACCTCGGACACCCCGGTGGTCGCGACAAGCCCCTTCCCGAGCGGGACCCCTGCGACTTCGTCGAACGCTGGAACTGACTATGATGCGCAAGATTGGTGTACCGCATCCACGCTTGCCATTGCCTGCGGCAGGACAGAAAGACGATCTCGCCGTGTTCCAGCATTGGCTGGGGGAAGCCATTCCCATGGTCAACCACCTGGGGCTGAGCGATATGGCTTGGCAGGGCGATGGGCTGATCTGGAACCTGGAACTTGATCCCAACCTCAACGACAAGGGCACTGGCTTCGGCGGCTCTCTGACTGCCCAGACCACCCTGATCGGCTGGTGTTGGACGACGCTGTGGTTACGCGCTCATGGGCGCCTGCAGGATGTGGTGGTGGCCACTGCCAGCCAGCGCTTTCTGGCCCCTGTGACCGGCGATTATCGCCTGGAATGCCTACCTAAAGACGCTGACGGGTCCGAGCAGTTGCAGGAACGTCTGGATATCAAGGGAAAAGGGCGCATCGCCTTGATTCAGCGACTCTATGCCAGCGACACACTATGCCTCGAAGCTGAAAGCGACTATGCCGTTCTTCCCGAGTCACCTGCATCCTGAACCCGAAAAGTGGCTTGCAATCGCGGGCTTAGCTCGCTACCATTTGCGCCGTTCTTGAGGAGCGGTAAACGCTCCAAACAGAATCAAAATGCGGAGGGGTGTCCGAGTGGTCGAAGGAGCACGCCTGGAAAGTGTGTAAGTCGAAAGGCTTCGAGGGTTCGAATCCCTCCCCCTCCGCCAAGAGTTCTGATTAAGCCGCTGATTCCAGCGGCTTTTTCTTTTCCTGTATCTTTTTGACCCACACTTTGACCCACACCTAGCACCTGGCTTCCATAGGCTCCTTCAGGACGCTCTTGGATTACTGCCCTTCCTGAGCGCTTGCCCTACCTTTATTCCATTCCCACCTTGGCCTGCTGTTTCCTAATTCAGGCATGACAGCAGTGCAGGCTTTCGATACTGTCGTACTACGTGGATTGCCAATGGTGGGGTGCCGAGTTGATGGATCAGCGACAATGCAGCGACAGCATCAATGCAGGGGCCATCATGCCCTTCGCGCCGGTTTGCAATGGCGACTAAGTGCTGGTGGATCGCAGCAGCCGCGACCCGCACTAGGAGGGAGTGTTACTGCTGCTTGTGCAAGGTGAGCGGCGCCTGGCTGCTGATCAGCGACAACCCGCGCTATGAGAAGGAACTGATCAATCCGCAGGACATGGAGATCCTGGGGCGGTGTGAAATTAAGATTGGCGGGTGTTTTAATACAATTATTTTTACGGTGGTTGTTATGCAGGATGCCAGATATGAGTTAAAAACATTTAATCTTGATTTTTTCTCAGGTGAATCGCATTCAGATGATCCTGATTTCTGTATTTTCTCAGTCTTTGAAGAAGTCAGCCGTCTTGAAAATGCTCCTCACTACAAGCTTGGTGCATTCGACTACCAATTACGGGATTTAGTTCAGGCCGGTAATACTATAAAAGGTGTTTTGGCGAAATTTAGGACATCGGACCTTCCTCACGCAGGTAGTCTTGATGGGCATGAGCGTGAGCTTGATCTTGAAGAAAGGGAAGGGTTGATAGAGAAAAACCATTTCATCGTAAAGAGAGATAAAAATGTGGTGGTTTTTCAAAGGAACGGGCATGCGGGAAGGGTTGAGAGGCTGTCTGAATACCTGACCAATTTCTCTGGTGAAACGATCGTTTTTAATCCGGTTCTACAGCGGGATTCTATCGAGAGAATGCTTAATGATGATTTAAAGCCTGTTAGTGTTGAGCTTTCCTATGCGCCGCCAACTAATCCTGATTTTTTTCCGGAAGATGAGTGGGGCAGAAATCTTGCTGTTTTAGCAGATCTTGCTAATGGTTCCCGTGTTAGGGTTGCACTATCAGCTGATCGTCGTTCTGCTGACGAAGAAAAGCATACTTTAAGAGGTAGGATAAAGGAGTCAGCAGCGGCACTGGCGCGTAGCCGTCGAGCAAGTGTGGCACGTGTCAAAGTAACCGATGGTAACGTCGATTACCCCATTGATCTGATTGCTGATAGGATTTTTGAGCCTAAGCAGATTGAAATGCGTGGTAGATACCCTGTCCCTGATACAATGTTTGCTGCTCTCCAAGAAGCCTACGATGAGAGGCGGGAGGATATAAATGAAATTTTTGGACAGCCGGGTCGCCGCCTTAGGTAGCTTTTTTATAGCATTTTTGGGCGCGTACGTTACATTTGGAGCTCTTGATGCTTATGAAGATGTAAGGCTCACAGCAACCACGTTCGCAACGTTGTCAGCAACGCTGTTTGGTTTCCTGATGACATCGCTGTCTATCTTGGTGGCTATCTCTGATCGAGACTTTATAAAAAATTTAAGGCTTACAGGGCACTATAAAGTGCTTGTAAACCAGTTGTTTAAAACAGCCAGCTTCTTGCTTGTAACTATTGTCGTTTCGATAGGTGGTCATGTTCTTTCTGATGACTTCCAGAAGAATTTTTCGATTTCACTGGCTGCCGGATTGCTGATTATTTCGCTTTTGTCTTTTTTGACTGCAGGAGCTAAGTTCAAAAATGTTGTTATTATTCTGATTAAATAACTTAGGTGTTTCTGTGGTATCGCTATGTGTGGCCGCTTCGCTCTCTATAGCCCCTATCCCAAGCTCTCTCAGGCGTTGCGCCTGCCGCTGGAGCCGAGAGAGCTGACGCCACGCTACAACGTGGCGCCGGGCACCTGGATCTCAGCGTTGCGGCACCCCAGCGATGACGTGCCGCTGGTAATGGACGAGGTGTGGTGGGGCTACCATCCGCACTGGGCGAAAGAGAAGGCGCCCGAGCCCATCAACGCCACCATCGAGAAGGTTGCCACCTCCAACTACTTCAAAGGGGCGTTCGCCCATCACCGCTGCCTGGTGCCGGCGGATGGCTGGTACGAGTGGCTGCCGGAGGACGGCAGGAAGCAGCCGCACTTCCTGTGCCGCGAGGATCGCGAGCCGATCTGGCTGGCGGGCATCTGGAGCGATCGGCCGGACGGCAAGCCCAGCTGCGCGATCCTTACCGAGCCGGCCCGCGGCGTGGCTGCGGAGATCCACTCGCGCATGCCACTGGCCCTGGACGACGAGAGCCTCGAGCCCTGGCTCGATCTCCACCTGACCGATCGCGAGACGATTCGCCACGTCGTCCACCACTTGCCTGCTAAGCGGATCACCCACTGGGCCGTGAGCACGCGCGTCAACCGGCCGGGCAACGACGACGCGAGCTTGATTGAGCCGGTTGACTGACTGCCATACCTGTTGGGCAGGCATGGCGATGTCTCTTGCTGTATTACTTCTTACAGTGTGTCCAACACTTCAAACCCATCGTAATTGGCTTTGATCAGATAGTGCACATGCTGAGATGGGTTTACTTGAGGATCATTCTCTCCATACTTAACACCCTCAATGTGAAACGTATTCTCTTCTTCACCAGGATAGAAATCATCGACCCGCTTCATAATCATATCTGAAGGCGTGCGAAACTCTGTCTTGATAACGGGATCAGCAGACGAAAACCCACTTCGTTTAATGAGTGTCAATTGGGGGAGTGCAGTGCCATTCCCCCCCGCTGCAACCATAATCGCCTATCCAGAATACTGCGAATGCTTCCTCTAGTCCGCCTGGGTTGTTAAAGCCGTCATGAATGCGTATCGCCTTGAACTGAAGGGAGTTTCCATCAAATGGTGATTCAACCTGGCACGCAACAGCTTCGCTGAAATTCTGCACCATCCTAGATGCATCGTTCTTGTCAAAATCTGCCTGTGCGCCAGTCGCGTATACTGCCAATAGTGTGACAGTTGTGATAAGCCGTTTTTTCAAGTGACCTCCGTGTCAATTTCATCTCAAGCTGTCGAAATTTCCTTAGTACATTGCTTAGACCTGGCGGGTCAAGTGCTTACTGTTGGCAATTCGTCCCATCGTGACGTCCACCGCGGCGTGCGATGCGCGCAGCGCAGGTGCCAAGCGGCGTTCTTTCGCGGCACGCCCAGGCGCACCGTGCCCTTGCCCATCTTCCCGTTGAGCTCGTCCAGGGCGGCCATCAATTTTTGGTCGCGCTCGCGCTCGCGCTGGGCTTCCCGCTCGGGTGTGCCGAGCAGCGAGAGCTGCTCGCGGTTGGCGTCCACCAGGTCGAGCAGCATCACGCCGGCCTTCATGAACCGATACCCGCGGCGATAGATCGCCTCAAGCCCCTGCTGGGCGGCGGCCAGGATCGGTCGGCTGTCGTCGGTGGGCTCGGGGAGCTCGATGACGACGCTGGGCGAATACTGGGCCAGATCCAGCCGGTGGCGGTTGGTCTTGAGGAACACGAGCACGGCCCGGGCATGGCTGTTCTGCTGGCGGAGCTTCTCGGCGCCGCGCTGGGCGTGCTGGCGGATGGCGTCCTGCAGGTCGCCCAGCTCGCCGGTCAGCCGGCCAAAGGAGCGCGAGGTCATGATGCGCTGGCGGGGCTCGCTGGCGTCGTTGAGCTCGATGCAGGGCGTACCCTGTAGCTCGCGCACGGTGCGCTCGAGAGTGACGGAATAGCGCCGGCGGATGGCCTTGGGATCGGCCTGGCGGAGATCCCAGGCGGTCTCGATGCCCTGGAGGGCCAGCCGCTCGACCAGCCGCCGGCCGACGCCCCAGACGTCACTCAGGGCGGTGCGCTCGAGCAGGCGGCGGGTATCGTCGCCATCGGCGTGCATCACGCACACGCCCTGGAATTCGGGCAGCTTCTTGGCGGCGCGGTTGGCCAGCTTTGCTTGATACTACAGAGCAGACTCTTTCTGACTGATGATGCTATAACACAGTCATCGGACACGTGCAGGTAGCATTAGTACGCCTTCCCTGATGAGGTAACCTCTCTCATGCCGGTTTATCGGGTCCTACGTGCCGAAGGGGACTTTCCCTTTCATGTTGTAGATCGAGAAGGGTTGCCGCACCCAGAGCTGACCCTCTATGCCTGCATGTCCGTGCGTCACCATGCATCGCTGACGGCAAGAGCCTACACGAGGGAAGTGGTTTCCTTTGCTTCATGGGCGACAGATCATCCCGTCGTGATTCGACAGGGTTGGCAGTTGCTGGGGCCACCGGCTCAAGTGCGGGCACTGTTGGCTTTTTTCCTGGCTTCGGAAATGAAGTGCATCGTGGCGTTAGGTCGAGATCGCGGTGGATTCGAAACCCGTCGGATCGAACCGACTTGGCAGACTGGCCGGCGCCTAGAACGGCTCCTGGCGGCGCTGAGATCGTTCTACACGGTACTGCATGAGCACGGTCACTATCACCATGGCAATCCGATGGATGCCGACGGTGCCCGCCGTTACATCGAAGAGGAGCGCCGCCGGCAACTCCGAGCGTTTGTCGATGCCCATGGTCGAATGCCCATGCCTGCTGACAGTGGCGTAGACGGCGTTCGAGAGATGCGCCTTTCTGCCAGTTATTTCCGGCTGAAAGGGAATCAATGGTTACCCGAGATCCTGGATGAACCAGCCCTGATGAACAGGGTCATGTCAGCTGGTGAGCAGTGGGGGTGGACACTACGTGAAACCGCCTTGGTACGTATCCTCTTTGATAGCGGCTGCCGTGTGCACGAGGCGTGTCAACTCAGCGTGGCGGACTGGGTACAGAGTGGTTTTATGCGAGAGATGCTAGCGATCAGCAAGGGAAGTCATGGACGCCGAGTGAAACGGCTGTTCATTACCGACCGCACGGCCAAGGTCTTGCGACGATATGTGGACGAGCAGCGTGCTCGGCTAGATCCCCGAGGATATGGGCTGTCGGAACTCGCTGAACTCCCTGTGGAAGCCCTTCACCGCATTCCACTGTTTCTGACGCGACGTGGCACATCAATGAACCCGGACCACTTCCGCCGCGACTATTGGGCACCGGCGCTAAACGCCGCGGGCCTACAAGTGCGTTGCCATCAGGTCCGCCACTGGTTCGTAACACAGGCGCTCAATGACATCCACCAGCGTGCCCGATCCGCCGAGGAACTGCAGAGCCTGCGTGGTGCCCTACGTGAGCTCATGGCCTGGACAAGCGACATGCTGCCAATCTATGACCAAGCTATCCGCCGGCATAACCTGCCGGAGTTGGCTCATCACATTCATGCGCGCATCGAACGTGAGCACCGGCGGGATAGGGCTCGCCGTTCCCAACCGGATCCTCGTCCCGAGTCAATAACCGAGAGCCAGCAAATGTTAGATGAGATGCTGAAACCATGACGCCGTCGGCCCGGCAACAACGCGCCGATCCAGAGTGTCGACGGCTTACGATACGTGCCGAGCTTGATCGTCGACGCGAGCTGGGTGAGGCTTTCGTGAACCAGGAAGTGATGGTGGTAACCGGCTACGATCGCAAGACGATCAGTGGCGTTACCCAGCGTTATGTCCGTGAACTGGCAGCGGAGTTGTTGGACACGGCAGTCGAGAATCAAGAAGCTTATGCACGCTGGGTACGTGACTACCGCACCTTTCGCTCCTTTATCACACGCACGGAGAGTGGGCCGGCGCTGTTCCGACGCTTTGCGCGGCTGGTCATCGAACAGCTGCATCGCGAGAACGCGTTGATGACGGTGAACGCAGTTGAAGGCATTACGGGTGGACGAAGACGGATACTGAATGAAGAGCTGGTTATCTGGGAGCAGGAGACCGGCCATCAAGTAGCGCGCACGGTTGCCTGGAAATCTCTCGACACCTACGGTACTACCTTCCTCGTGGGCGAAAATCATGCGCTGAACCAGCGAAACGAATCGATCAGGGCGGAACTGGACCGTCGTCGCCGGCTCGGCACTCCCTTCAAGCTGGCCGACATCAGTAGATGCTTAGGATTCAGCGTAGCCACCGTGTCGGGGTATTCGCGCCACTATGTGGCAACATTGGCCGATGAGCTCTTGAGCGCCCCGGTCGACAGTCGTGAGGCCTATGAGGGCTGGCGTCGGGACTTCAATACCTTTCGCTATTCGCTTCCCAATACGCGGCGTTCACGTGAAGTGCTCACGCGGCTCACACGTCTGACCATTGAGCACCTACACCGCGAGGGACATACGGTAGCCTACAGCGAGGTACTGCGGATTTCCGAGCACAATGATCGTCACATTAAACAAGAAATCCGGCGTTGGGAAGAAGAAACGGGGCATCAGGCCAGGCCGCTGCGAGCATGGAAGGAGATCACGCTAGAGATGGTGCTCGACAGGGTATCGCCGGCGCTCCATCACCTACCGATGACCTTTCTGGAATCACCGACCATGGGACGGCCCTTCAATGAATCCCAAAGACGGATGATCCACTCCATTTCGCAGCCGAAACTTCGGGATGTGGCATTTTTTGTCATGACCTTCGCCGACGGAAATCGACTTAACGATATCACCTTTTTTGCCAGCATATCGCGTTATCTGAAACGGTTGAAGCTACCGGATATCGATGCACTAGATCCCGACATGTTCTACCGAAGATACCATGACGGAGAGGTGCTCCCCGAAGAGGGCACACCCAAACGCGGTCGGTTCCTGCAGACCTACTTTCGCTTGCTGCGCAAGCAAGAGGATTATCTACTCAGATTGACGCCCGAGCAGCGCCGGGCCGTGGCGCCTTGGCGTCTCAGTGGACTGAAGGATGACCACTTCTGGCACCGCTCCACCATCCACAGAGACGTGAGGAGCGAGCAGAGGAGGCGTCGTAAGGCCGCGACCGCCGTTGTACACGATCGATTCTATCTGCTTCGTGATGTGGCCGAGCGTCGGTGTATTCAGGTTGAGCGCCTGCATACAGCCTTCTTGGATGCCATATCTCACCATAAGCAAGTGGGAGAATCGCTGCCGATGTCATTTTCGATCACCGATGAGATGGTATCAACATCAGGTCGAGTTCAGCCCACACAGCAGCATTTCAGGCTCTGGGATTCCGCAACATTGCGTTCTGTGCATGAGCCCGTGGCAGAAGACTTCTATTATCATCAGGATCAACGCCAGCGTATACGTGCGAAGGTAGGTGACCAGGCACGTTACTTCCTAAGCTATGAGGATGGCCATGCTCGCGATGATGCCACTTTGATAGAGCCCTACTGGTTCATCGAGCTGCTGCAAGCCAATGTACTGAAGTCTCAAGTTACCCATTCTGACTTTCTGACGCACAATGGCTACTCAAAGGGGGCATTCCAACTTCCACCACAATCAACTTGGGGGCTGTCTACATCCCATTGGTTGGAGCGAATCTCGCGGGACCTTGGCATAACCTTTATTCCACTGGAGGCACTCAGGCTAGCCGCTCTCGTCGGGCATGCGGCCATTCAGATCATGACCAAGACTGGCGCTCGCATGAACGAATTCCTGCAGATTAGATTGAGCCCAGAGCATTTATCACGAGTGCTGCTTGCGAAGGAACGTGAAGCGATTGCCTTCCGCGCGATTCCCAAGGGACGCCGGGAAGAGGAGCCCTATTATATTGACGAGCGCTGCATGAAGGCGCTACACGCCTGGTGGAAGTTTCAACGTGAGCGGGGGCAGAACCTTGAGACTATTCCGCCTACCAGAAGCTTGCGTCACAAGCTTCGTCCGGCGCCCTACATATGGCAGAATGCCGGAAGGCATTTCAGTCATAAGGATGTCAACGCGACGATGTCCATTATGTTGCACGGCATCTCGTTGCAAACTGCTACCGGTGAGGCCGTGCGGGTCACGTCCCACCTGCTGCGCCACGGCTTTGCCACTGAAATGCGGGCGTTAAACACGCCCGTGGATGTGATCGCACTACTCATGAAGCAGCGAGATGTGCGAGTGACCGAGTACTATTCCCAGCCGACGCCGGCCCGGCTAATGGAGTTGCAACAAAAGATTTTTGAAAGTCGTGTGGATCTGTCTCGTACCCATGTGCGATCCCCAGGACAGATCCGACGACAGGTCGAAGCCGCACAGGAGCAGGTGGGCGCACTGATACCAGTTATCGGTGGACGGTGCACCGTGGCCAGTCAGTGTCCCATCAAGTTCGCCTGCATTGGCTGTGCCGGGAATGCGCCCGACTGGCACAAGCGTGACCAAGTCATTGTCTACCGGCAGGCCTGTGCGCAGATGGCGGAGATGGCAGAAGCACAGAACCTGCCCGCCGAAGGGCGCAAGGCAAAGGAAGCCATGGCGAGCTGCGACGATGTATTGGCCGAGATGGAACTGCTGGAACAAGCTGATCAGGCGGCTGCCGATCCCGTCATACTGACCATCGGGAGGGAGGAGAGGTGACACCACAATCCCATAAGGCGCGTCCAGAGGCTGCAATGGCCGGTTTGAAGCGCAGTCATCAGCAGCGACGCAATCGAAGCGTAACGATCGTGCGTCGAGCGATCAGTCGGTTGCAGGAGATCGGAAGTCCCGTGACGCTGGGACGAATTGCGAGAATATCGCGTGAACTCTCCGACACGGGAATGGGTATCTCCGAGTCCACTATTCTTCGAAATCCCGAATGCCATCAATTATACGAAGAAGCCGCCCAACCCGTTCGCCGGCGGCGTGCTGTTGGTCGGTCGCTTGCTCGCGAAGTGGAAAGTCCCACCGATGCGGAGCGGCGACGTATGCATTATTTGATGCGCCAAACCAAAGCTGAACTGGCCGTTCGAATTATCGCTGTTGAGCGGGAGCTGGCTTGCTCAGAAAAATCGAATGGAGTCCTGCGCGACCGGATCATCCAGGAAAAACTGGGTCTAGAGTCATCCTTTTAAAGAAGATATAGATATAACAGTTTAGAGCCTTCTAGCTATCCAGGAAGTGTTGGGAAATGATAAAACTTCATGCTTTTGCTCAACGCGATGTTACGCACTATTTTATCAGCCTAGTCGGCACCCAGCGCAGGAAGGCCACCATGCCGAACAGTTCCACCAGCGACTGCAAAACGATCACAACGACTGCTGCGCTCCAGGCCTCAGGCAAGGAGAGTGCCAGTGGCAGCATGACGAAGGAGTTGCGTGTGCCGAGGCTGAAGGTGAGCGTGCGGCCCGTGGCAGCAGGAAGCCGGAACGCCTGGCTCAACAGCTTGCCGAGGGCCGCCGCGACCACCAGGTAGAGCACGAAAACCGCTACAACCCGCCACAGTAGCATGCCGTTGTCGACCACCAGGCTGACTTGGGAGCCGGCAATCAGGAACACCACCAGTGCCAGCAGGGGGATGGGGAGCCAGCCCAGCTCATCGACGACTTCCTCGATGACGATGTGTCGCTCGGCCACCCGTTCGGTCAGCCAGGCTAGTATCAGGGGGGTGACAATCAGGCCAGAGAAGGCCGCCAGCAGGTGGCTGCCGGCTGTCAGTTCGATGGCCAGATCGCCTATCAACCACCAAACATACAGCGGCAGCATCACCAGTTGAACCAGCAGCAGCAACGGGGCGGCTGCAATCGCCCGCGCACTATCTCCTCTACCCAGATGGGCAAAACTGATAAACCAATCCGTGCAGGGGACCAACAGTACCAGGAGCACACCGAGTCGAATGGCAGGCTGTTCTGGCAACAGCAGCGACAAGGCAGCAACGGCCAGCGGAACCAGCAGGAAATTGCCCACCATTAGCGCCATCATGAATCGCCGGTCGCGAAATGCCCGGGTCAGATGAAGCAGGGGCACCTGGGTAAAGGTGGTATAGAGCAGCACGCCAAGCAGTGGCCAGAGCCATATCTCCCAACGCTGGGTCGTATCCGGCGATCCCCAGCCGATTGCCAGGCCGACCAGGATCGCGGTGAGATAGATCCAGACCTGATGCTGCTCCAGTGTGGCGCGCATGATGTGAACGGTAGCCTCGTCGCGGACTGAGCTGCTGCAGATGAGAGCCAGTCACCCTAGGCCTCGCCGGTCAACCTTTCAAGGTCGGCAACCACGGCCTTCATGGGGTCGCTGTCGCGGATCAGCAGGCGCGCCTCTCCCTGCGCATTGAAGGCGAAGACAGCGCTGGAGTGCGACACATCATAGTTGCCTTCGCTGTCTTCTTCGCCATACCCGTAGGTCACCCGATAGCGGCGTGTCAGCTTATCGAGTGCCGCTTTATCCCCCGTGAGGCCGACGAACTGGGGGCCGAAGGCGTCGGTGTAGCTATCCAGCGTCTCGGCATCATCGCGGCGAGGATCCACCGAAACGAAGAGCACCTGGATTTCATCGCGCGCGGTCTCATCCATGCGTTGGGTGGCCGCGTCGAGACGCGCAAGAGTGGTCGGACAGATATCGGGGCAATGGGTGAAGCCGAAGAACAGCAGCGTCGTCTTGCCGAGGAACTGATCGGCGCTCACCGTATTCCCCTTCTCGTCGATGAGTTCGAACGCCAGGGACGGCATCAGCCCCGAGATATCCTTGGTCTGCCAGTCTGGATCGCTGCAGCCCGCAACCCATAGCGTCACGAATAGTGCCATGATGCATCGGCGCATCCTGCTCCCCCTACTGTGCTGTCGGCGCCACGGCGCGGAACGTGACACGCTGTCGCTGATTGCCGGCGAAATGAAGGTTCACCTCGACGTCGTCACCAACGACGAGGGGGCGAGCCCGCTTCATGAGCATGAGATGGTAGCCACCCGGAGCGAATTCGACCTGCTCCCCAGCCGCCAGCTCCAGCTGGGCGACGGGCTCCATGCGGGTGACGCCATCCTGATTGACACTGCGGTGCATCATGACATTACCGAAAGCGGAGCTATCCGCTCCTGTCAGGGTGACGCCCTTTTCGCTGGTATTGGTGAGGGTGAAGTAGCCTGCCGCGGGCAGGTCCCCGGGCAGGAGCCTAAGACGCGCCTCGCTGACCTCCAGTTCGGCAGCCGCCAGCGTGCCGGACGTCGCGATCAGCAGCAGGAAGGTCGAGCACCAGTGTTTCGCTAGTCGCGGCAGACTAGGGTGTGGCGTGAGAGACATCAGCAGCATCCTCCTTGCGGGCATCACGGAACAGAAAGCTGAGAATGATCAGAACCCCGATGGCACTCATCATCGTGGCCGGTACCCAAGTCAACAGGCCACCGAGGAGCTGGTCAGTCAGAGGGTCCAGCGGCCAGGCACGCCCGCACACCTCATAGACATCGAAAATGACATTCCGGCTGAAGACGATATAGGCCCCCAGCACGATCTGCGGCGGAATCACCACCAGCAGGATGGCGATGCGCTTGCCGTAACCGAGGCCGCCCTGCTGCGGCGTGCGGCGATCCAGAATCAACCACCAGAACAGCAACCCATCCAGCGCCATGCTCCAGTTCATCACTTGATACAGGTCGGTACTCAGCATCGCATCGAAGTGGACCTCGGGAATCAACCAGAAATAGATCAGCCCGACGAACAGTACGGGAGCGATCAGTGGATGCTGAAGCGTCAGGTATAGGGGGCGCAGCAGGCGCGCGACCGGCCTCCATCCTGAAAAGTGCCTGATTCGGGTCGGCAAGCCGTCTGTCAGTACCGGCAGGGGGGCGGCCAGGGCAATCAGGAAGGGACCGGCGTGATGCAATACCAGATGCTGTGCCCGGTGGGTAAAGAACATGTACTGGGCGAGGTAGTCGTAATGGGTCTGGGTGACGCCATAGATGGTGGCGACACCCAGCAGGTAGGCAAGGACTCGGCCTGCGCCGGTGGCCTCGCCACGCCGTCGGCGCTGCCGGAGGCCACGCAGGTAGAGCGCGATGGCCAGCAGGCAGGCCCCCGACCAGGCCAGCGAGAACTCCCACGGCAGCAGGTAGCCCAGAGCAACGTCGAGGTCGATAGCCCTTCCCTCCCCAGAATCGGCATGCCAACGGTGAGACTAGGAGCCCACCGTGGCATGCGGCAAGGTGGGACTATAAACGCAGACGAAGTCAGAGCCCGCACCTCGGTGCCTGGGAGGCGAGGAAGGCCGCGCCCCAAGGCACGGCACCAGTTCAGTGGTTGGGTATACCGCCAACGCGCCGCCAGTGACCCTGCACAGGGCGATAGGTCCTGTATCAGCCACGACTGAAGTCAACATCACGAGACTGACAGGACCCGACATGTTGTCGTCGTCATGGCCTGCGCAGCGCAATTTCTGCGTAGATACCCTGGTAGTCAGGGTCAGGTGTTTTATCCGGCTCCGGCTTGGGATTCAGGGCTACCATGCGACCGCTGGGGTCATCCAACAGGCCACGAAGCTGTTCATAATCGAAGTTCCAGCCCTCGGCCTTGCGCTGGTTGAGGCGTGTGACGGTCTCTACCAACGTGGACATGCTGTGCCCCTCCCCCTCAAGGGGCGGGAATGCCTGAACCAGCGGTTGCCCTTCATGCCAGCCGATCTTGATGGGCTGGTTGACGATTCGGACCTGGGTGCCGGCGGGCACGCGGTCGAAGATCGACTCGATGTCCCCAGGGAACATGCGAATACAGCCACGACTGGCACGCATGCCGATACCATCCGGCTGGTTGGTCCCATGGATCAAGTAGCCATCGAATCCAAGGATAATGGCATGGTCTCCCAGCGGATTGTCCGGGCCTGGGGGCACCACACTGGGCGCCTCTTCACCGCGTGCCCTGGCTTCGCGCTGAACCGACTCGGGTGGATACCAGGCGGGGTTCTTGATGTTCATGGTGGTCTTGGTCACACCGAGGGGGGTATCGAAGCCCTCGCGACCGATGCCGATAGGATAGGTCTCGACACGTGATGTCTCGTCGTCATCCACCTCGGGATAGTAATAAAGGCGCAGCTCGGCGATGTTGATGACGATCCCGGTGCGCTCTGCGGCGGGCAGGATGAAGCGCCCGGGTATGGTCACCTCGGTACCCTCGCCGGGAATCCAGATGCTCACGTCCGGGTTGGCGCGCACGATCTCCCTGTACCCCAGGTTGTGTCGCCTGGCGATATCGAGCAGGGTATCCTCGCGATCCTCCACCGCTATGCGGTAGGTGTCGCCGATCACATTGCCTTTTTCAGGCAGCGGATAGTGGCCGAGTGGCCACTTGTTCTCCTCCTGGGCCTGAGCAACGCCAATGAACACAAGCCAGCCTGCCAGCACTCCCATCAGCGTGCGTGTTCGAAGCTGCCAGCATGGAGATTTCCTCGCTGTGCCAGAGTGGGATTCGGATAACGCCATCATTCTCTCCCTTTTCGGCTGGACCCTTATCATCCAGACCGACGTGTGTTGAATCGCCATCCAGGCAGCACCAGTAAGGCGGCCAACAGCCAGGTGGGCCAGCTACCAATTCGGGTGAACGGCGTGTTTCCCACCATGGGCAGCACCTCGCCGCGAAGGCTCGTCGCCTGGAACTGTGGTGCACGGGCCATGAGACGGCCCTGAGGATCGACGATGGCGGTCACGCCGTTGCTGGTGGCGCGGATCAGGTACCGGCCGTTCTCCAGCGCACGCAGGCGGGCCATCTGCAGATGCTGCAGGGGGCCGATGGAGCGGCCGAACCAGGTGTCGTTGGAGACCGTCAGCAACAGCTCGGCATCGCGCGCCTGCTCGGCGACACGATCGGCATAGATGATCTCGTAGCAGATGGCGTTACCGATGGTGGTTCCGGCGGCGTGGATCGGCCCCTGAGCCTCGGCCCCGGGGGTCATGGTCGGCATGGGCAGGTCGAAGAAGGCGATGGTGTCGGCGAGCAGGCGCTTCAGCGGCAGGTACTCGCCGAAAGGCACCAGACGCACCTTACGATACTGGCCCTCGGCGTTACCCAGGCCGATCACGCCGTTGTAGTTGTCGCCGCCGTCGCGCTGCAGGATGCCGGTGAGCAGGGCGGTGTCGGGCGACAGGTTGGACTGTACCCGCTCCAGTATGGGCCGCGCGTTCTCCTCGAACATCGGCAGGGCCGCCTCGGGCCAGACCATCAGGTCGAGGTCGTCGGGCTGCTTCCGTGTTAACGACGTGTAGATGTTGACCGCCTCGCGCTGGCCTTCGGGCTTCCACTTGATCGACTGAGCCAGGTTGCCCTGCAGCAGGGCGACCCGCAGCGGCTCGCCGGCCGGCGAGGTCCACTGGGACGGCAGGGCCAAGGGAGTCAGCCAGAGAGCGGCGATGGGCGCCGCGGCCCACCAGCGGCGGCGCAGGAGCTCCACGCCCAGGGTGCCGGTCAGGGCGGTGATCAGCGACAGCAGATAGACGCCGCCCACCGGGGCCCAGGCCGCCAGCGGCGAGTCCACCTGAGAGGTGCCCAGCAGCAGCCAGGGAAACCCGGTAAACAGCCAGGTGCGCAGCCACTCGCTGAGTACCCAGGCGCCGGCGAAGCTGAGGAAGGCCAGGCGTGGGCCCGCGACGCGGCGATAGAGCCAGAAGGGCACGGCATAGAACAGCGCCAGGCCGGCCACGAACAGACCAGTGAGGAAGAGCGCCAGGGGGACCCCGGTATCACCATAGTCGTGGATTGCGACAAAGACCCAGGAGGTCCCCGAGCCGAACAGGCCCACGCCATAGCACCAGCCGCGGAGGGCGGCCTGAGCAGATGTCAGGGCATGGATGCTGACATAGACCAGAGCCACCGCTATCGGGCCCAGCCACCACAGCGTGAAGGGCGCGGCGCTAAGGGTGGTCAACCCTCCGGCGGTCAGGGCCAACAAACAGCCGAGGACCGGAGAGAGCCGTCCGACAGGCGTCATGTCCCGGACTGGCGGGTTCTGTGCATCCATGCCGTCACTCAGACAATCTGGGGGAGGGACGTTCATGCAAGGCCGCCATCGCAAAGGCGATGACACCCAGGAACAGGGCGATATCCGCCAGGTTGAAGGCGGGCCAGTGCCACTCTCGCCAGTAGATGTCCAGGTAGTCCACCACATACCCTCGCGCCAGGCGGTCGATACCATTACCCAGCGCGCCACCCAGCATCAAGCTGTACCCCAGCGCCTCCAGGCGGGGCTTGGGCCTGCACAACAGGAACGTCAGCACGATAGCCGCCATTCCTGTCAGGCACAGGAAGAGGTAGCGCTGCCAGCCACCTGAGTCGGCGAGGAAACTGAAGGCCGCCCCCGTGTTCCACCAGTGACCCCAGTTGAAGAATGGGGTCAGCGGGATGGTCTGGCCATAAGGCATCAGCGCCTGCACCAGCCCCTTGATGACCTGGTCGGCCAGGCCGACCATAACGGCCAGTGCCAACCAGTAGCGGCTCTGCGGCGCCATCGCTATCCGTTTCGTTCTCATGACGTGGCTGCCTGGTAGCGCGGGCTTGCCGAGCCAGTCGTGGCATTGCCTGGGGAGAAGCGATATCCCAGCAGCCGCATGGCGTTCAGGGTCACCAGCACGGTGGCGCCGGTATCCGCCATCACCGCGATCCACATGCCGGTGATGCCCAATGCCGTGGTCACCAGGAAGATGGCCTTCAGGCCCAGCGCCAGGGCGACGTTGGTCTTGACGTTGCGCAGCGTGGCCCGGGACAGGTCGATCAGCTCGGCGATGCCGCCGACGCGGTTCTTGAGCAGCGCCGCATCCGCCGTTTCCAGTGCCACGTCGGTGCCGCCGCCCATGGCGATGCCGACATCGGCTGCCGCCAATGCCGGGGCATCGTTGATCCCGTCACCCACCTTGCCGACGGGGCCTCGGCCGTCGGCCTGCCAGTCACGAACGCGCTGCGCCTTGTCCTCGGGCATCAGCTCGCCATGCGCCTCGATGCCCAGGCTGTCACCGATGGCAGCGGCGGTACGCGCATTGTCACCGCTGAGCATCACTGCCTGCACACCCAGGCGTGACAGCGCCGTCAGCCCCTCCCGGGCGTCCTCACGCGGCTCATCGCGTACGGCGATCAGCCCCAAGGGACGCTCATTCTCGACCAGCAGGGCGAGACTCTTGCCGGCATGTTCCAGCTCGGCGATTCGGGCACGCAGACCATCATCGAGAGCAGTCGGCGCTGTCAGGTGCCGAGGGGCGACCAGGCTCAGCTCACGTCCCTCGATCCAGCCGGCGACGCCACGCCCCGAAAGGGCGCGGTTACCGTTCGTCTGGGGGATGGAAAGGCCCAGTTTCTGTGCATGCGAGAAGATGGCCGTCGCGATGGGATGGCTAGAATCACGTTCCATCGCGGCTGCCAGTCTCAGGATCTCGTTTTCGCCCTGGCCGGTAGCCCAGTCCTCCACGTCGGTGACCTGGGGAGTGCCGGCGGTGAGGGTGCCGGTCTTGTCCAACGCCACCGTGCGCAGCTTGCCCAGCTGTTCGAGCACCGCGCCGCCCTTGATCAGCAGGCCCCGCCGGGCGCCCGCCGAGAGGCCGGCAGCGATTGCCGCGGGGGTCGAGATCACCAGGGCACAGGGGCAGGCGATCAACAGCAGGGCCAGGGCGCGATAGACCGATTCCGACCAGGCCATGGTCGAGACCAGCGGCGGCACCACCGCCATCAGCAGGGCGAGCCCCACCACCGCCGGCATGTAGTAGAAAGCGAAGCGATCGATGAAGCGGGCCACCGGTGCCTTGGCGGCCTGGGCCTCCTCCACCAGGCGGATGACCCGCGCGATGGTGTTGTCCTCGGCGCCGCGGGTGACCTCCACCTCCAGGGCGGCATCGAGGTTGACCGTGCCGGCGAAGACGTCGTCACCCGGGGCACGCGAGCGGGGCACCGACTCACCGTTGATCGGTGACTCATCTAGATCGGACTCGCCGACCAGGATGCGTCCATCGCAGGGCACGCGATCGCCCGGTCGCACCTGCACCCGCTGACCGGGCGTGAGCGTGGCGGCCGGGACCTCCCGGGTCTCACCCTCCTCCAACAGCCTCGCGGTGGAGGGCGTCAGGTCGGCCAGGGCCGAGATGCTGCGTCGCGCCCGTGAGGCGGCCACGCCCTCCAGCAGTTCGCCCACGGCAAACAGGAAGACCACCACCGCCGCCTCGGCCGCGGCATCGATGGCCAGGGCGCCCAGGGCGGCAATGGTCATCAGCATCTCGATGGTGAAGGGGTTGCGCATCTTCAGAGCGCCCCAGGCGCCCTGTGCGATGGGCACCAGGCCCACCAGGGTGGCGGCGACGAAGGGCCAGCCCCCCAGGACCGGCCAGGTCATGCGAAGGACCAAGGCCAGAGCCAGCAGGCCCCCCGTGACGAGGACCAGGCGTCCCTTGGCGGTCTGCCACCAGGGCGCTGGAGGGGTATCTGACCCATCCTTCTCGGTATCGGCGGCAAGCCGGTAGCCAAGCTCGTTAAGGATCCGCTCGATCGACTGATGAGACGGAGCCCTGTGTGGTTCGGGGTGTATGGTGACCGATCCGGTCACCGAGCTGGCCGACACCTCCTCGATGCCTTCCAGCCGACCCAGCGCGGCCACCACCTTGCGCTCGCAGCCGCCACAGTCCATGCCCTCAACGCGGAGCTTAAAGGGTGATGAATCCTCAAAGCGTGTCGATTTCGTCATGGTGTGGCTCCGTAAGATGATGTACTCTTCAAAAGTATAAACTCTGTAGCAGCTATAGCTTCAAGCCCCGTCGGTTCCATCCCAACGGGCTGTTCTCTGGGAGGGAGGGTGCTTTGGAATCCTTGTCGTCCATTGGCTTGCTGGGCGCCTTCGCGGGTGGCCTAGTCTCATTCTTTTCCCCCTGTACCCTGCCCTTGCTCCCGGCATACCTGTCGGTGGTCACGGGAGGAAGCGCCGGGAAAACGGACAAGCGACTGGAAGCCCTGATTCTCAGTTCTTTCTTCATCCTGGGGTTCACCATGATCTTTATCATGCTGGGCTTGGGGGCCAGCAGCATAGGTCAGTTGCTTCGAGGCTATCGGAACGAGTTCAACTGGATTACGGGAGGCGTGGTCATCCTCCTAGGCGTCTTCATGACCGGTATACTTCGCTTGCCACTGCTGCAACGAACGCTGCAGTTTTCACCCAATGTCCAGGGTGGCTCACCGCTATCGGCAACCATCTTTGGCGTGTCCTTCGCCATTGGCTGGACACCCTGTATCGGTCCCATCCTGGGAGCCATCCTGATGGCGACCGGCAGTGCTGTCAGCGCCCAGGCCGGCATGGTCTATCTGACAAGCTATTCGCTTGGTCTGGCACTTCCTTTCTTGGCTAGCACGATCTTTCTGAACGTCATGACGCAAAACAGCCGGAAGCTCGGTAGGTGGAGTGCCTATACAAGACCTGTGGCGGGCACGATCGTGATCGTCATGGGGATTGCGATCGCGACAGGAACCATGACCCAGCTTTCAAGTTTCATGGTGGGACTCTTTCCTTCCCTTGCAACTCTGGGGTAGTTCAGACGCTGATGGTTTTTACGGAGATGCCACCATGACCAACTCTGTCGACACGTCCCACGTCCCGGATAGGAATATCGGCATCGGCGAACTGGCCCGGCGTGCCGGCTGCAAGCCCGAAACGGTTCGCTATTACGAGAGCATCGGGCTGGTGAGCGACGCGACACGTACCGAGGGCGGTCAACGCCGCTACGGAGAGGAAGCCGTCAGGCGGCTGACCTTCATCCGCCATGCCCGGGACTTCGGCTTCTCGGTGGAAGCGGTGCGTGAACTGCTGGCCATGTCAGACCAGCCCGACATGCCGTGTCAGGAGGTCGACGCCATTGCCAAGCACCACCTGGAGGAGGTCGAGTCGCGGTTGCAGCGGCTCTCCGCACTGCGTGACGAGCTCAAACGGATGGTCAGCCAGTGTGCCGGGGGGAAGGTCGAAAGCTGCCGGATCATCGAAGTGTTGAGCGATCATCAGCTTTGTATCAGCGACCGGGCCCACGGAGGCGCTCACGATCTGGGGTAGGCATCTGGACGGATCGGCATGCTAGCCCAGCGAGACATCCAGGAACAGCATGAGTACCAATCCCACCGAGAGCCCCAGCGTTGCCTTGTTCTGGTGGCCGCTTCGGTGGGTCTCGGGAATGATCTCATGGCTGATGACATAGAGCATGGCGCCGGCGGCGAAGGCCAGCCCCCAGGGGAGCAGCACTTGTGACATGCTGACGACTCCCGCACCTAGCAGGCCACCCAGCGGCTCTACCAGCCCGGTGAGGGAGGCAATGGTCCAGGATCGCCAGCGTGAATAGCCTTCACCCAGCAATGCCACTGCCACCGCCAGGCCTTCCGGCGCATTCTGCAGGCCGATACCGATGGCAAGGGGAAGTCCCCCTTCGCTTCCCCCTGCTCCAAAGGCCACACCAACCGCCAGACCCTCTGGCAGGTTGTGGATCGTGATGGCAATGATGAACAGCCAGATTCGGCGAAGCGATGCCGCCTGTGGCCCTTCACGCCCCTGCTCGAAATGCTCGTGGGGGAGTCGCTCATTCAGCAGGGCGACCAGCCCCATCCCCATCAGTATCGACGCGCAGGCAATGGCGGCAGGCAAGACGCTACCGCCATAGCGCAGTCCAGAGGCTTCCAGGGAGGGAATGATCAGTGAAAAGAAGGACGCCGCCAGCATGACACCGGCGGCGAATCCGAGTGCCAGGTCGCGAACGGCACGATCGGGCGCCTTGCTGATCAGGATAGGTAGCGCTCCGATCGCGGTCATCGAACCGGCGGCAAGACTACCCAAAAACCCCAGCGTGACTGGAGAGACACCTTCCATAGACCCTTCCCCTTTGGAGGATTGGTACTGCAGGGAATGTTGAGTCACACGACGATAGCCATTACATGGCCACCGCTGCGTCTCATACAACAAGCCAGCCTGGCGGCCTATCGATTATCCAAGGCGACCAGACCAGACGTACCGATGGCTTTTTTCAGACGACCACGAGCCTCGAAGAGCGCGCTTCGATAATCCTGGGGTGTCGGTGACTCCCCCAGAATGATGCGCTGCCCCTCCTCCAGGGGATCGACAGGTCGGTCACCCACTCTCACTTCGTAGTGCAGGTTGGGCCCCGTGGTGAGTCCGGAGGCCCCGACTTCACCCAGCGTGTCGCCGGCATTGATGGCGTCCCCGACCGACAGGCCGGAGGCGAAGCGACTGAGATGCGTATAGCGACTGAGAGTGCCCATCTCGTGCTCTACCTCCACGACACGACCATAACCTCCACGGCGACCGACGAAGGAGACCCGCCCCGGCGCCGTCGCCATGACCGTGGTGCCGCGAGGGGCGGCAAGGTCGACACCGTCATGACGACGTACCCCACCGTAAACGGGATGGCGTCGATTGCCGAAGGCGGACGTCAGGCGTGCGCCGAGCACCGGGAACCGCTTCGTTTCCACAAGGCTACCGTCCTTGAAGAGCATCACGGCGGCTCTCTGGTCCTTCGGCCACACCATCTCCAGTCGTGCCGACGGGTCAGCCAATCCCATATAGGTCAGACGGGGAGGCCCGACTCGCGTGCCATCCTCTCGGCGATCCTCTTCCCACAGTAACTGCAGGCGCTCCGCGCCCGAAATATCTCGGGCTGTGTCCATGAGTCCGCCTAGCAGCACCTCGAGGTCCATGGCGAAACGCGTGGGTATCCCCTCTGTCGCCAAGGCGGCATAGAGGGACGTTTCGATGTCCACTTCACGGCCCAGAGTCAGGGTGTCGAGACGAGGCGGGACAATCCGCGTCGACGGCCGCTCCCCCAGCGTAACGACGTATTGAATACCCGAGTCACGCTCGATGGCCACCGACACCGGCTGTCCGGTCGTCAGAGAGGTGACAGTGAGACGGTCTCCAGGCCGCAAGCGTCTTGGGTCGAACCTCTCCGCCAGCGATGTCGACGCTTGGGTGCGCGTCTCGGCATTCACGCCAAGCTGCTGCAGCAGTGCGTTCAGGGTATCCCCAGGCGCCACAGTTAGCTCCTGGGCGACGCTCTCAGGTGGCTGAACGGCCAAGGGCGCTGAGCCCCTCTGTGCGAGAGCCTGTGCCCTGGCCGATGCCGGTTCGCTCGGGGATAGCAAGGTGTTCTCTTGCCAATGGGCCTCGGCCAGCAGAGGGCCCAGACCCACCAATCCTAGCAGCAACCAGCGCCGTGTCATGACGCATCGTCCTCGCCAGCGACCTCGGTCACCTCACGATTGACGGCGTCGACCAGTTCCTGCATGCCGAAGGGGTCCAACAGCTCACCATTGACGAAAAAGGTCGGCGTCTGGCGGATCTGGTTGGCCTTGACGTCTTCCTTGTCCTGGTCAATGACCGCTTGTACCTCAGGGGAGTCAAGTTGTTCCTCTGCTGCAGCCCTGTCCAGACCGGCCTCGCTGGCGATATCCAGAATAGCGGCCTCATCGAAGCTGCCATGAGCCGCCCACTGGCTCTGCCGGGCCAGCAACGCTTCCAGCACCGGCTGGAAGACGTCCTGGCGCCTGGCGACTTCCAGCACGCGAATGGCGGTATCGGACACGTCTCCGTGGAAGGGCGTGTAGCGCACCACCAACCGCACTTGGTCGGGATACTCTTCCTGGATGCGCTTGGTCAGCGGATAGAAGGCACGGCAGGCCTCACAGGCCGGGTCGAAGAACTCCACGATGGTCACCGGCGCTTCTTCCGGCCCCAGAACAGGCGAGTGTGAGCGCACCAACGAATTGTCGGCCTGAGCGCCATCTTGGCTGGCCGCCTCGGCGCCCATGCCCAACAGCGAGGGTCTCGCTACGATCACGATAAGGGCGATCAGCATCAACGCACCAACCAGGATAAACGTCGCTTTTTTGTACATTGACTTCTCCAATTCAAATGGTTAAGCGGAAAGCACGACCAGAGGACTGCTGAGTGGGTCTCAACCGCTGATGGGTGCCTAATTCGGGGAATAGTGGCGTATCATCCATGCCCATAAAGATTGGCTCCCTCGTGCGCATGATCAATATGCTCGAATTCCAAGCTGGAGTGGCCAATGTCAAAGCGCGCTTTCAGTTGAGCCTTGATATCCGCCTTGATCGCCTCGAGCTGCTGCCAGCCTTCTTCCGTCGTCACCACGTGGCAATCAAGTGCGGCGGTATTCTCCTGCATTTGCCATAGGTGAACATGATGCACATCCTCAACCCCTTCGACGCTGCGCAGGAGATCAATGACTGATTGACCATCGACATCGGGTGGCGAGCCCAGCATCAGTGTCCGGATAGGGGTACCTATCTCCGTAAAGGCAAGATAGAGAATATAGAGTGCAATACCGATCGTAATCGCGGGGTCTACCCAGCGCATATCGTAAAGCAGAATCAGCGAGCCCCCAATGATCACCGCGATGGACGCAAACGCATCAGACAGGTTGTGCAGGAAGAGAGCCCGAATGTTGACACTATGTTTTTGCATCGACCAGGTGAGCAAGGCCGTTAGCGCGTCGACAAGAAGAGCGACAATGCCGATGATGACGACTATCCAGCCCTGAATCTCTGGCGGATCGATCATGCGCATGACGCCTTCATAAATTAGATAAAGCCCAACAAGAATGAGGGTCGTGTAGTTGATCAGCGCTGCGACAATCTCGATTCGTCCATAGCCAAACGTCATCTGAGAGTCAGGAGGTCGCCTCGCGATCTTGCGGGCCGCAAAGGCAATGACAAGGGCAGCCATGTCGGAAAAATTATGCAGCGCATCCGCGATCAGCGCGAGGCTTCCGGCCAGGATACCCCCAACAATCTGAGCAACGGTCAATATCCCGTTGGCCCAGATGGCAATGCTCACCCGACGGTCACCAGAGGTGGGGTCAAGATGGGGATGATCGTGATGATGTCCCATGCGTCATCCTTGTGGTGTCACCTGATGACGCGATAGTATAAAACCTATACCAACTCAAGGTTCAAGCTCGAATTATAATGAATGCCGAGCCAGGGCTAGGCGTGGTGGAACTTTGCATAGTGGGCGCTGTACCAGACATGGTTACCATCTCCCATGCCCCGGAAGGAGCTCATTGTGATACCCAAGCCTCACTCGCACACCTGGCTGATGAGCCTAGCTTTACTCTTGATGCTGTCGACGCCAGTCCTCGCCGAGCCACGGCTGCCAGACTTCACGGAACTGGTCGACAAGGCCGCGCCAGCCGTCGTCAACATCTCCACCTCACGGAAGATCGAGAGGTCCATGACGTCCTCTCGGCAGTTTGGGGGGCAGGAGGTGCCGGAGATCTTTCGAGAGTTCTTCGGTGACCGCATCCCGATGCCACCCGGCGGTGCGCCCAATCGCAATGAGGAGCCACGTCAGTCACTGGGATCGGGCTTCATCTTCGATGAAGACGGCTACATCATGACCAACGCCCACGTGGTCAAGGGCGCCGACAAGATCCTGGTGCGACTAAACGACCGTCGCGAACTCGAGGCCGAGCTCGTGGGGGCCGACGAGAAGACTGATGTGGCGGTGCTCAAGGTCGACACCGACAACCTGCCTACCCTGGAGCTGGGCAACTCCGACGACCTTCAAGTCGGCCAATGGGTCGCTGCCATCGGCTCCCCCTTCGGCTTCGACCACTCGGTGACCTCCGGCATCATCAGCGCTATCAACCGCACCCTGCCCCAGGACGTCTACGTTCCTTTCATCCAGACCGACGTGGCGATCAACCCGGGCAACTCCGGCGGACCGTTGTTCAACCTTGATGGCGAGGTTGTGGGCATCAACTCCCAGATCCTGACCCGCAGCGGCGGCTACATGGGCCTCTCCTTCGCCATTCCCATTGATGTGGCGCTGGACGTGGCCAACCAGCTCCGCGAAGAGGGCTATGTGAGCCGCGGCTGGCTGGGCGTCAGCATACAGCCGGTATCAAAGGACCTGGCGGAGTCCTTCGGCATGGAACAGGCCGAGGGTGCCCTGATCGCCCAGGTCGAGCCCGGCAGCCCTGCGGCGAAAGGCGGGATCAAGGCAGGTGATGTCATTCTCGAGGTCAACAGTCAGGAAGTAGACCACTCCACCACGCTGCCGCGCCTGGTCGGTCAGACGAGTCCTGGTGAGGAGGTCGACCTCAGAGTGTTGCGCGATGGCCAGCGAGAGCGCATCACGTTAGAGGTCGGCGAGTGGCCGGATGCTGGCCCCGAGCAATCCGATGGCGACTCGGTTCGACTCGGCATCGCGGTCCAGCCCTTAACCGAGATGGAGAAGCGCCGGCTCGGTATCGAGCACGGGGTGCGCATTGCAAAGGTCGACCCGACCGGCCTCGCCGCGGCAGCCGGTATCCGCCCCGGCGATGTACTCGTCAGCCTAGGCCAGCAGTCGATAGAGAGCCCGCAACAGCTGACGGAGTTGCTGGCCAACCTGCCGGACGACCAAACGGTGCCGGTTCTGCTCAACCGCGACGGCCGTGCCTACTTCGTGGCCCTGCGAGTGGGCAATGGCGACTGAGCAAGATCACTGTTTCCCTACCAGACCATAGTGGAGGGGCTCAAGCTCAGCGCTCAGACTTTCACCAAGGAAGTGACGCAGTTGTTTTGCTTTGCCTGGTGAACGGGCTGGGGCTGGGCTTGAGGTTCTAGTGAATATCACTACTTGCACAAGTCAGGACACACACTTGATAGAGCTTTTAGTCAAGTTTGCGTTTCTACGGATAAGGCCAGGGTGCGGGTGGGCGCGACGCCCACGCAGACGGGGATGCCGGTGAACTGGCGCACGTTGCGGTAGAGCGTGCGCGCCAGGGCCTGGGTGGCGGCGGCATCAAAGCCGTCGAAGCGCACGAACATCTCGTCGATGGAGTAGGGCTCGACGCCGGCGGAGAACTCCTCGAGCACCTCGCGCACCCGGGCACTCATGTCGCCGTAGAGCTCGTAGTTGGACGAGAGCAGGTGGATGCGGCCCTGGTTGGCCCACCGCTGCAGCTCGAAGGCCGGGGTGCCCATCACCACGCCCAGGGCCTTGAGCTCGTTCGAGCGGGCGATGACGCAGCCGTCGTTGTTGGACATCACGCCCACCGGCAGGCCCTCGAGCCGCGGCTGGAAGACGCGCTCGCAGCTGACGTAGAAGTTGTTGCAGTCCACCAGCCCGATCATACGGCGTACTCGTGGATGACCGAGCGCACCACGCCCCATACCTGGCAGTCGAGGTTGGCGAGCGGGATCGGCGCGTACTGGCTGTTGCCGGAACACAGGTAGGGCCGCTTCCCGATCATCTCGTAGCGCTTCACGATCACCTCGCCGTCGACCAGGGCGACGACGATGTGCCCGGGGCGGGCGTCGATCGAGCGGTCCACCACCAGGGTGTCGCCGTCCTGGATGCCGAACTCGACCATGCTGTCGCCGGTGACGGTCATGAAGAACGTGGCCGCGGGGCGCTTCACCAGCCGCTCGTTGAGGTCGAGCGTGCGGCCGACGTAGTCCTCCGCCGGCGAGGGGAAGCCGGAGATGCCGGCGCGAATGGTAGCCAGCGGATGGGGCAGGGCCCGGTACGGCGGTGCCGGGTGCGGATGGCGGATCTCGGGATCACGCATGGCGGTGCCTCTTGTCAAAGACTGTTCGTTTATACAGTATTCGGCAACAGCACACCCTTAGGCAAACGCTAATATGAACAAGGCGCCGGGGTCGCAGGCGGCCGGGCCCGGTATGGCGCGGCTGGTGGCAGGATCACGAATTGGCAGGGACGACATGCGAGTGAACTACCTGGGCCCGGCGTGTCTGGGCATCGACCACCCCGCGCTGGACGGCTACGACCTCTCGCGCTTCCGCCCGAGCTGCTACCTGGTGGAGGTGAGCGAGGACGCCGGCGTGGGCGGCCCGCTGATGGAAGGCGACCTGTTGGTGGTCGACGAGCAGAAGCCCGCCCAGCACGCCGACCTGGTGGTGGAGCTGGACAGAGTGCAGCGGCTGTTCAGCAGCCACTGGATTGGCGGGCGGATGCGACTGATGCCCACTGCCGGGCCTGATGAGTTGATCTGGGCCCGGCAGTCGGATCTGCGGGGCGTGGTGGCGAGCCAGGCCAGGCGGTATGGGTGGTGAACAAGCTAGTTGTCGGCAGAAGTGCTAATTTACGATAACTCGCACTCTTGGAATCTTTCTCTATATTCGATAAAGGCATTGACGAAGTCCCATAGAACCAGTGCCCATCCAAATAAAGGAACACATCTTCCCGCAAACCAAGTGGCTATTTTTCGGGCGTCATTTCGGCTTAAAATGTCCATAAGGGAAGAAATGTTTTCGCTGGTGTTTAATGTTTCCAAAATATATTCTAGGAGCGAGCGCGACCTTGCAAACTCTCCGTTGCGAATGCTTGAAATAAGGTCTTCTAATTTGTCTTTAAGGCCGTTTTCTTCACATGTTCTTCTGAATGCATCAATTCCGTCTAAGCTCAGTCCAATCATTTCACCTATGAAGCTGATTATGACGTAACCACAATGTTCTGGCTCTTGCGGAGGGGCGCTGTTGACTCTGGTGTACTCGAAATGGTCTGGCCCCAGGATTATTGGTTCGCCATTGCTGTAGTCAGTTATCGCCTCAAGAGGAATGTTTGTTAATGTCCAGGTTTCATTTGCGAAGTAGTCGCTTATGTTGCGTGATATTCTTTCATTAATAAGGTTTGATATTCTTTTTTCTAGTCTTCTTTTTTGGTTCAGTGTTGATTCTACTGCTTCGTCCGTTCCTTGCAGTGAAACCTTTATTCCTTGCATGGTTGCTTTTCGGATAATTCTTCTGATTTCGTTGTAAGTCTCTGCATCGCTGATGCATTCCGCAAAGGCTTGGCGTTGAGCGGCTATGAGTAGCGCGGGAGTTGCACTGAATCCAAGTAAGAATTTGCGACGAAGTATTGGCTTATTGGGGGCGGTTTTCATTGTGAGGTCCTCTTATTTTTGTTTGTTATATTTAAAGGTAGAAAAGGAGCGGCCAAACACCAACGGAGTGGTGCTGATTTTTTTAATACTGCCTCACCTCCATCTCCACCGAGCTGGTCAGCGCACGATCGTTGAGGTCGTGGCTGATCTCGGTGATCAGCCAGGCGGTGGCGTCGATCTCGCGCTTCCATCTTGCCAGCGTGACCGGGGTTTCGGGGTAGAGCTCGGGGCGGCCTTCGGCGAGGTCGAGCGTGAATGCGGCGACGCCGCTCTGGAGGCGCTGCCATTCGCTCAAGGACTCTGAGAAGGAAAAAAGTAGCACGATATCCGGTGCCGCCCTGTGGGGCAGCACCGGCTTTATGACGCAACTCGCAATCAGAGATACCCCAGCTCCGCAAAAGACCCACACCCTTCGCTGCCCACCACAATGTGGTCAATGACCCGGATCTCTACCAGTCCCAGCGCTTCCTTAAGCCGCTGGGTGATGCGTCGGTCGGTATCACTGGGTTCAGGATCACCCGAGGGGTGGTTGTGAACCAGGATCACCGCAGCAGCGTTGCAGGCCAGGGCCCGTTTGACTACTTCACGCGGGTAGACTCTGGCCGAGTCGATGGTACCGCGGAACAGCTCCTCGAAGCTGATCACACGGTGCTGGCTGTCGAGGAACAGGGCGCTGAAGACCTCGTGCTCATAGTCCTGCAGCAGCACCTGCAGATACTCGAAAGCGAGCGCTGGCTGGGTGATCTTGCGTCCTCTGGCCAGCCGACGACGAGCGAATGCTTTGGCGATGCTCAAAAGCTCAGCTTCGGTCACCGTGTCGGTGATGCGATAGGTGCCGGCGGTCTCGCCGGCACTCAGCTTGCGGTGGTTCATGGTGTTGCTCCTCAGGCCGCCATGACCATGGCCATGCGGCGCTCCAGCTCCTCGTGGAAAGCCTCGACGCGCTCGGCGATGTTGCGGATCAGCCGCTCGTCCCGATAGGCACGCTTCACGAACAGCGGCATGCCTGGCCAGTAGCTGACGAAGTCGATCCACTCCCGCTCGCTGACCCACAGCCCTCCTTGGCACTGCGCCACATGCTCCTGGGGCAGCTCGTCTGCTAACAGCAGCTCGATCTGATACTTGGGCAGCTTGGTTTTTATCTCGAGGAGGCCGTTGCCATCTACCAGGCAATCCGGCGAATAGCCGACTCCGTGGTTCAAGATGATGCCGACCTGCTCCAGGCGTGGCAGCCCAGCGGATTCGTGGTAAAGATCGCGGGCCACCGGCTCCAGCTCGTGGCCGCGCAGTGTATGAGCATTGCCTTGGAAGGTATTGGAGGGCTCGCCGGTGATGCGCTCACCGATCAGCTGGTGCATGTAGCTCATTGCACCGGCACCGAAGCCTCCCGGCCCCTTGCCCTTGACCAGCAGAGTCTTTAGTTCGGACATGGTGATGATGCCCAGACGGGCGGCATGCCACTCTGGCGTGCCTTGGTCCAGTGTCAGGATTTGCATGACGTTCTCCTTCTCGATGACACGGCATAAGCCGGCGAGGGGAGGCCCCGCGCCGGCCGGTCAGTGATGTTGATGGTTGGGCTGTGACCGCTTCTGCAGGGAGGCACGCAGCTTGTCGAAGTCGCCACGCGGCACCTGCTCGGCGTCGCCGTACTTGCCGGCGAACCATTCCTGAGTCGCCGGGGGACAAGCGGCAATCAGCTGCCGGATCTGTCCAGCCTGGAAGGGGGTGACCAGCTTGACCGGGGCGGCGGCGTGACCGTTGTCGTCCTGGCCGCGGGTGGTGATGTTGAGCAGGGCACAGAGCACGTAGCGCTTGCCGTAGCTAGTGGAGGAGCCGAACGCCTGGACGGCGTTCTTGCTGCCGCTGGTATCGGCCGGCAGCAGCATGCTGGTCTCTTCCCGATGGCCGTCCTGGTGCATCAGCACGCCGGTCACCTGGATGCCACGCTCCTGGGTCTGAATGCGGAAGCTCAGCGCGAAGCCGTGCTTCTTCATGATCGGGCGCACGGTATCGACGATGTCTTCCAAGGTGGCGTAGTGGCCGTTGTTGGTCTTTCCACGCTCGGCGATGCTCGGCAGTTCGGTCTGCATGGCCGCCATCGCGGCGCTGTAGGCCATCAGCGCCTGGCGGTCGAGCACCCGCTCCTGCATCTGCAGCAGGCGCTCCATCTTGTCGATATCGACCTCGGGGTTGAGGGCGGCCCGCTCGATCACTTGAATGATCGCGGTGCTGTCCTGGGTGGTTTGAGCGATCGGTGCCTGCTCGTCGGTCTTGGGATGAATGGGGGTTGCCATGGTGGCCTCCTTTATCGATAGCGTTGGATGACGTCAGGGAGCTCCTCGGTCGGGACCGGCTCCAGGGACACGGCCACGCGATAGACCTGGCCCTTGGCCAGCACGTGGGTCTCGGTCGCTTGTTCGCCAGCCTCCAGCAGCTGACGCGTCAGCTGGGTCAGGGCATGACAGATCTCGAAAGTCATGGGCGATTGCATCGATACCTCCAGAAATAGGAACGCCCGGCCTTGCGGGGCCGGGCTCTATGCTGTGGTAAGGGAAAGACAGGAATGGGAGAACGCAGGACGCCGTTCAGGACACCAGCGCAAGGGCGGACTCCAGCGCTTTGTCCTTGAGGCCGGCGCCCTGGCCGAACCAGGCGGAGTCCATGCGGTAGTCGTTGCTGCGGGCGCGCTTCTCGTGGTCCACGTACTCGGTAACCGCGTTGAGCAACCCCCAAGCGGTGCCTTGCGCCGTGCACAGCCGAGAGCCACGCCCCTCACCCTGGAAAAGCTTCTGGACGCGATTCAGGGCACGAACGTTGGGTAGCTTGGAGGGGTCTTCCAGCGGTGCTTCGGCATTGCAGATCACAGACTGGAAGTAGGCCCTCGCTTCCTCCTGGCTGACCTTGCGCTCGGCCAGCGTCTTCAGGCGATACATGAAGTCGTCCCACTGGGATACCGAGATCCCCAGCTGCTGCTTGACCAGCTGCGGGCGAAACTCGGTACTGTGTGGCACCTTTACCCCCTGCGACATGCCATCCACGGCGATGGTCAGGGTGTTGTTGCAGACCACCCGGACCGAGGTCGGCGTCGCCATCGTGGCCAGTGAGCCATCGCAAGACGTGGCCAGCAGCAGGTAGTCGTTGACCTGATCCTGGCCCTTCAGAGCTCCGCCCAGGCCACTTTTCGCCAGGGCCCAGAACTTGCGGCCACCCTTGAGCACCCCGGCCGTCTCGAGCTCATAACCCGCGTATTCCGTGAGATCCCGGTAGAACTCCAGCACCTCCTCCGGTTGCACCACCTTGTAACGCTGGGAGACCACCGACAGCGGGGTCCGGGTGTCGGAGCGATAGAGCACCTTCTGCTCCGGGAAGGAGTGGATGCTGCCCAGATGGCCGGCCCCATCGGTGATGAAGCGCACCGGGGATTCCTCGATGTGCCAGTCCATGCCGGCCTGCTGCCGCCAGACCTCCAGCGGTTGGTGACGGGAGAGCTGCTGGCCCAAACCATGCCAGGGGGTATCGCCGACATAGGCTATTTGTTCGATCAGATGTGCCATGAGAAATCTCCTAGACGAAGAAAGCCGGCAATACGCCGGCAGATAGTTGATGAACATAGCTTTTAGGATCAGGCCGTCAGCCGGAAGGCGTGGCCGCAGCTCAGGCAAAGCCAGGGTGTGCCATCTCCAGGCGGAAACAGGTTCTGCACCATCTGATGCCCGGCGGCGGCTCCGGCAATGCCGCCTGTAGCGGCCGCCATGACAGCCGAAGCGACCCGATTGAGAGGAAGTTGCGTAGGTGCCATTAGTAGATGGCCAGGGGAGTAGATCGACGTATAGGCCCCCTTGAGGGAGCCGGTCAGTGCGCCGGCAGCGGTCCCCAACTTGCGGGCGGTCTCGAGATTGATCACGCGCTGCGAGACACAGCGCGAGCAGGGTGGGGGCATATCAGAGCTCCTGTGGTGTTGGGAGAAGCCTTGGAAGGGCTGGGCTCTCAGGAGTGATATAGGCCTCAAAAAAATTGGGACAGCGCCGCTACGCCGCTACTCCTGCTACTGGTAGCACGAATAGCATGAGGGTCGGTCGTATTCGTCCCGTTTTTTTCCAGCTGTTGGCGCTGGGCTAACATCTCCTCACACCTGTTAACAGATGCGCCCTAGAGATTCGTTGGTCATGCTTGCCCCATCGAATCAACAGGGAGCAAGGCAATGAGCGATTCCACAGATGGCAAAAGACCGCTAGTGCTTTTGAAGATGAAAGACGTAGTGCTACGTACAGGCCTATCAAGGTCGAGTGTTTATAACAGGATGGACATAAAATCACCTTACTACGATCCAACATTTCCCCGCCAGGTTAGCCGTGGGGCCATGTCAGTCGCTTGGGTGGAGCAAGAGGTAGAGGAGTGGATTGATTCTCGGATCAAAATGAGGGAGGGGAGATAAGGGAAGAAATATGACTGGTTATCACGACATTAGGAATGACATAGAAAATAGTCGAACAATACTTCCACGATATAATTCCATGGAAGGCCCGTGTCTATATGGAGGTGTGCTGATTGAGAAGTTGGCAGACGATCTTGAGGCGACTATTAAGGCTCCGCGGGGCCTTATAATGGCTAAGATAATTTCGGCTGTTTCTACTTGTTTGCAACCCCTGCTGGATGCGCAAACACCTGATGGGAGAATAATTCCATCATCATGCTATTTTATCATCCTTGCAAAGTCAGGTGAGCGAAAGAGCGGGGTGGAGAGTAAAGTTTTTCAACCTATTAATGATTTTCAAGAAAAGCTAGATGAGTTGTATGTTGAGCGCATGCGTATCTATCAAAGAGATTTGGTGGTTTTTGAAGAAAAGGAGAAGGTGTTAAAGAAAGAGTTGAGGAGGAGTGTGGCAAAAGGAGAAGATTCAGAAGAGGCTGAGAGGAAGATGCATGGTTTGTTTGAGGACTGGCCAAAGTGTCCCCGTGAAATGCAGTTGGTTTACACTGACACTACATCTGAAGCTTTCATCGATGGCATGAGTCGCGGATGTAAATATGTTGCCATCGCGTCAGGAGAAGGTGGCTCAGTGCTATCAAGCGCTGTGATGAGAGACTACCCGTTGCTTAATAGTGGATATGGAGGTGAAACTTTAAAAAAAACAAGGAAAACTTCAGGCTCAAGTATGGTAGTTGGGCCGAGGATCACTATAAGCATAGATGCTCAGCCAGATGTGTTTTACGCATTGTTGGAGAAAAATGGCGAGATTTTGCACTCGTCGGGTTTTTTGGCACGATGTTTTATGGCTATGCCTACCTCGAAGGTGGGGAGTCGTTACTATATGGAAATGGAACATCAAGAAGGCCACTATGAGGAGTACTGCAAAAGGCTGGAAGGGTATCTTGAGAAGTTTCTCGATGTCTTGTCCGACGAGGGTTCAAGGAGGGTAAAGAAGCTGTCAGAAGACGCTAAAAAAAAGATGATTTCCATCGGCAATGCCATTGAACATGAAATGAATCCCGGAGGAATATTTCATGGCCATGAGGAATATGCTTCAAAGTTGACGGATAAGATATTACGTCTTGCATGCCTCTTGGATAGCTTCGAAAATGGTCTTGACTCTTATATTTGCGTTGATGCTGTCGATCATGCGCTTCACTTGGGGATGTACTTTGCCGGGCAGCATCTGCAAATATTTAAATATACAACAAAAGAAGAGAAAGAGGAGGAGTTGCTACTTGGCTGGATCAACAAGAAGCGTCAAGAAGGAATGCGATATATTAGGAAGAATGATGTCCGAAGGCGAGTGCCGACTGCACTACGGAGCTCGCAAAAGCTCAATATGACTTTGGAGAGGTTGGAGGTTCGCGGAGAGGTCTGCAGGTACATGGCTAATAAAACCGAATGCGTGGATGTGATGCCTTGGTTGCTAGTAGACCATTTAATGGCTATGTCATTGGGTGGGTCGGGTCGAATTTACTGACACTAACTTATAGCGTGATTCCTGAAGCCAAATATTCTGTTTGGCACGATGATTATAGCGTTTGAGAGTAGTTGAGTGTCTGTTGTAATTCTGGAGTATATGTTATTAGGGGTTCATCTACTCACATGTACACTGATGGGCAGGCCCTTCCCAGAGGGGATGCCCTACGATGAGAGGCAGTCATGCGACCTTATGACAAAGAAGCAGTAGAGTGGCCACAAATAGAATTCCATGTAGATACTATTTTCGATGAATGGGAAAAGGAATCTGATGAAAGACTGTTGTCCCATTTGAAAGAAGTGGAAGCAGTAGTGGAGCGATTGCTTGAAACGGATGAGGCACTGTTTGAGGCGTGCCAAGACAAAGGTGGAGCATTGCGCGTCAGGCCATGCAGCCTCTCTGGAAAGAAGTTGAAGACCCTAATCCTAAATGGCTGTGAAGATGCATGTAAAAAGAAACCGATCGCCAATAGTCACCCCTACGTTGAAGCCTTCCACACAGCGTGTGAGGAGCTCGGCTTAGAGACGCTGGGCGTGTGTGATCCTGGTGACCAGACAGCTAAACTTAATGCTGCCGTTGAGATGATCCGTGGAGTGCTCCGCAGCAAGTCCATGAGGCGGTATCTACGCAAGCTTGATAATGCTAGGAAGGCGCGCAGGGAGGGCGCACACAAGCTCATATATGGCCTGCGAGACAGATATGCCAGGCTGGAGGTCCTGCGCCTCGACTTGAGCTATCGCAAGGGAAAGTACGTCGATCTCGACAATTTCTCGGAGGCATTAGCGGACGTCAAGCTTAATTGGGAGATGTTCCGGAAGGACTTGGTGGGTGGCGTTGCTGTCCCCGGAGTGTTGGGCTATCTTGCCAAGCTGGAGTATGGGGTGCGCAGTGGGTTTCACTTTCATGTAGTGGTGCTCATTGACGGGTCAAAACATCGTGAAGACATTACCTTGGCTAGGATGCTGGGCGAACACTGGAATAATCAGGTAGTATCTGAAGGTGAGGGGCGATATTATAATTGCAACCGACATAAAAATGACTACCGATATCTGGGCGTTGGAAGGCTTGATTATTACGACGACGCCAAATATTCCGCTTTGGTTAACCTGGTGATTGAGTACATGGTAAAGACGGATTTTATCATGGCAGCCGAAGCTCCTGGTGAGCGGCTATGGTTTCGCTCAGCCCAAAAGGACTCCAAACCAACCATGCGTAGAGGGAGGCCAAGGAAATTCATTTCTCATAGCGTATGATATTTTGGCTTTATTTCACTAGCTATCCGTCTGGCCGTGTTTTCAGGGATAATGCCATCTCCAGTTAAATCTCTCTCAATGCTGGTGGCTGTATGACGCGTGGACTTTTCGTCGAGAGAGTACTCATCAAGATATTTTCTACACTTTTCGTTAAGGTAGATTAGTTTATGGCTAAAGTAGTGAGGGTAGTGTTCGGTTTCTATTGGTTTGAGGTATTCCTTGGCTTTTTGCTGATCGTGATCATGTCGAAGAAGAGTTGCAGATAACGACGTTTTTTGATCTTTGGTGTTGTTCGCGGATAACTCTTTTTCTATTGTTGTCTTGATATGTGAAGGTTTGACTTTTGAGTCTATGAGGTCTTTTTTATTGATATTTGAATACAGCTTGTATGCTGCTATGTTTAAAGCGCAGAGGAACTCGCTTTTCCATGTCTGAAGATGCTCTGTTAGCTCGGGTGGTAGTGATTCATTTGGCTTTTTTTCATTTTTAATTAGGTCAAGCATTACCTCGCGTGGGACCAGCAATTCTTTAGCGTAGATCGGCACGCTTTTTAGGTTAAGGACTGATGGGTATTCTTCGTTTTCGTAATAACATGCAAACTTGGCCTTGAGCCATTGCAGGGGGTGAGATTTTGGGGAATGTTCAAAAAAATATTTCTTTGCACTGATAAAAGATAATTTTGGCTCGTCTTTTTCAATAAAGGCTGCTTGGCTAAAATGCTTGACTGACAAGTTGATGTCGCCATCAAGGAACTGGAGATAGTCATAATTCATCAAGACTAGGTATCTAAAATGATTGGCATCAATGCAGGTTTCTTCTCTATTGATTTTTCGGTGTCCGGCTGAATGTTGCATTCTTGATAATTCCTGAATCCGTGATGCCGGCGTCGACACTTCCCCTATCACCGCCAGCGAGCATTTTCTGACCGCCGATTCCGTCTCACCCGCTGAACGCATACCGGGGAGGACCAACCATGGCG
>NZ_JBNCAN010000031.1:0-42219 GCF_049808615.1 Halomonas sp. GXIMD04776
GGCGGTGGGCATGGTACATTTTGTCATGGCGGCTGATGCGGTTGATTCTGGTGTAGGAGCTTGAATTATAACCGATTTTCAGCCGCTTTTTTCATGCCCGATGCAATATCCGGGCTAGGCTTCTGGACCATGCGTGTCATTTTTTTGGTAGGTGCCGCAGTACAAATACCATTAGCCGCTAGCGCAATTTTCCTATCTAACTCCCTTTTGACAATCATTGAGAGGTAGGAAGCTAACAATGATGTCGGGGTATTCGTTACAGTAGTTCTTGTCCATTTGGCTATATCGTTTCGCTCCGCTGTCTTGAGACGTTGCTGCAGACAGAACGGTATCGTCGGCTGGATTGCGAAATGGTTTGCGGAATCTGGGAAGCAGCGACAGTGATCGTGAGTAAAATTGAGTATACTCAGACATTTGAAAACCAGCTTCATGATCATTTCAATTATCTGACCCGCCACATTGGGCAGGAAGCCGCCAAAGACATGCTCGAGGCCTTTCTCGATGATTTCGAGTCTCGGGTGTCCAGTCATCTCGAAAGAGTTCCTCTGTGTGAGGAAGCCGCTGATCTTGGTTTGACCCGTTATCATGACTATGTGAATGCCCAACTTCAGCTACGAGCGATATATCGGCTGGAAGAAGCAGATCGCCGTATTCTGGGCATGCTGTTCTTGGGTACCCGTCAAAGCCTGCGTCAGGCACTCATCCAATACTGCCTGCGCAGGGAGTAATTCTTTCGCTTCAAGCTTCGAGTCGTCAGAGTTACGCTTTCAGCTCGATCTCCACAAAGGCAAATGCCTCTTCTCCCCCATTGATGACGTTGTGTTCGGTGCCCGCCGAACGGGTGTAAGACACGCCCGCGGACAGGATCGCTTCCTTGGGACCTTCCGAGGTTTCGAGGTTCAGGACGCCATCCGCCAGGGGCACCACGACATAGTCGTATTCATGCCTATGCCAGCCGGTTTCTCCGCCGGGTGGGAAGTCCCAGCGCGTCACGATCACGTGGTCGTTGTCCAGTTGTACCGTGGGGGTGGCGCTGGGTCGTTGGGTTGTCATGTCGTGCTCCTTGTATTCCTGAATTACGAAACGCTTCAGTGTCGCACAAGACGTTATCGCTTTTTGTTAGGCTGGTCTAAAGGGGTAGCCTCGAGGACATGACCGTTCATCGGGCTTGCCGATAGGATTTCGGCGGAAACGACAGGGAGCCAGCATGCACCATATCGAGAACACCACCTTCGACGAGATCGAGATCGGTCAGTCGGCACAGCTCGTACGCACGCTCAGGCGCGAGGATATCGAGCTCTTCGCGATCATGTCCGGGGACGTCAATCCCGCTCACCTGGACGAGGAATTCGCGCAATCCGGTCGTTTTCAACGGGTGATCGGGCAAGGCATGTGGGGCGGCGCGCTGATCTCTGCAGTACTCGGCACGGAGTTACCTGGTCCCGGCACCCTCTATCTCAATCAGTCCTTGAGCTTTCGTCGTCCGGTCGGGATTGGAGATACCTTGACGGTGCGCGTTACCGTGCGCGAGAAACATCCCGAGAAAAAGCGGGTGATCCTGGATTGCGAATGTGTCAATCAGGCCGGCGAAACAGTGATCCTGGGCGAGGCGGAGGTGATTGCGCCGACCAAGAAGGTACGCAGGCCTAAAGTGTCATTACCACGAGTGTATTTACACGAGCCAGGGGCCCGCTACAAGGCGCTCATTGATGCAACAAAGGATCTCGAGCCGGTGCGGACGGCTATCGTGCATCCTTGTGATGCATTATCACTGTCCGGTGCACTCGAGGCGTCAAGCCAGGGATTGATCATCCCGATACTCGTTGGACCCCGTGCCAAGATCGAAGCGGCTGCTGTAGAGGCCGAGTGTGATCTTGACGGGATCGAGATCGTTGACACGCCGCACAGCCACGCCGCCGCAGAAATGGCGGTCAGCCTGGTTCGGCAGGCCAAAGTCGAGGCCTTGATGAAGGGCAAGCTGCATACCGATGAGTTGTTGGCAGCGGTCGTCAACAGCGCTCATGGTATCAGGACCGAGCGGCGCCTGAGTCATGTCTATGCACTTGATGTGCCTCATTATCCCAAACCGCTATTCATCACCGATGCGGCGATCAACATCTATCCGACCCTCGACGACAAGCGCGATATCGTGCAGAACGCTATCAATCTTGCCCATGCGCTGGGTATTGACCTGCCCAAGGTGGCGCTGTTATCGGCAGTAGAGACGGTGACGCCCAAGATCAATTCGACGGTCGAGGCGGCGGCACTGTGCAAGATGGCGGATCGCGGTCAGATCAGTGGCGGTATTATCGATGGTCCGCTTGCCTTCGACAATGCGGTCTCTCCAGAGGCGGTCAAGACCAAGGGCCTCAGTTCGCCGGTGGCAGGGGATGCGGACATCCTCGTTGCGCCGGATCTCGAGGCAGGCAATATGATCGCCAAACAGCTCATCTATCTTGCGGGTGCGGATGCGGCGGGGGTTGTGCTGGGCGCCCGGGTGCCCATCATGTTGACCAGCCGCGCCGACAATACCCTTAGCCGGCTTGCCTCTGCGGCCATCGTTCAGCTTTTCGTGCGGCGTTCCTCGCATGCGATGGGCTAGAACCGCCTTTCGTTGAGTTTGATGCTCTGGGTCCGGATGACCAACCGGCTCCAACTCGTGGGCGAAACCGATCCTGATAACTCGGGTCTCAGGTTCACCGGCTATTATAACGACAGCTGCACAGCGCCGCTGTGACAACCCCTATGAGCCGGTTTTCAGGGAGACGACGTGAACCATCCCAATCAATGGCGTTGTTGGGTATTGGCCGTCGCGCTGAGCGCATCCGCGACATCTGGTGCTGTGCAGGAAGGTCCGGGTGTGCAGCTGGCGGAGGTCGAGCGGTCGGAGGTGTTCGAAGAAGTCACCCTGAATGGCACCGTCACCGCCTTGCGGAGCTCGCAGCTGTCAGCCTCGGTCGAAGGCCTGGTCGATGTGGTCAACGCTCAGCCCGGTGATCGGGTGGCCCGAGGCGATGTGCTGGTAGAACTGGACGATGAACTCGCCGGTTTTACGCTGGATTCTGCCCGGGCCGAGCGGCAGGAAGCCGCAGCCCGGCTTGCGGAGGCCCGGCGCCGGTTGAATGAAGCGCGTTCAGTCGGGCCTGGCAGGAACATCGCCGCCACCGAAGTGAGTGCGCGGGAGAGTGAGGTGGCGGCCGCAGATGCCGCGTTGCTTCGCTTGCAGGCAGAGCAGCAGCGCCAGGCGGGCGTAGTGCGTCGCCACCGCATCACGGCGCCCTACGAGGGCGTCATCCAGGCGCGCCATATCGACCTGGGCGAATGGGTGACACCGGGTGATCCGCTGATGGAACTGGTGGACCTCAGCAATCTGCGTCTTGATTTCCCGGTGCCGCAGAGCCTTTACAGCCTGATCGCCGAGTCGGGCAAGGTCCAGGTCAGTGTCGAGGAGGTCGGCAGCAGCGATAGCGTATCGGTCGATATCGATGTGCTGGTGCCGATCAGTGACTCGCAAGCGCGCACCTTCCTGTTGCGCGCCATCAAGCCGGATCGGCTCGAGGTATTGCCGGGCATGGCGCTGACGGCGCTTCTGCGAGTCCCTAGCGGCCGCGAGGGCCTCTCCGTACCGAGAGATGCCATCAACCGTTATCCGGATGGCCGGGTGACGGTCTGGATCGCCGAGCCCATTGATGACGAGCAATACCGGGTCGAGGAAAAACGCATCAGGCTGGGTAGTGCCTACCGGGACCGAGTGGTGGTGACGGAAGGTCTGGAAGCCGGCCTCTGGGTGGTCTCCAAGGGCAATGAGGCGTTGAACCAGGGCATGACGGTTCACGTTGCCAGTCAGGGAGAGCGTTGATGCTCGCCGCCATCATTCGACACGGCACCTTGGTCGCCGTGGTGACCCTGATCATTGCCATCCTGGGCGCGGCAGCGGCGCTGCGCATTCCCGTGCAGATGATCCCCGATCTCGAAGTACGCACCATCACGGTGGAAACCCAGTGGCCCGGCGCGACCCCCCAGGATATCGAAAAGGAAATCCTGGTGGAGCAGGAGCGCTATCTGCGCAATGTGCCCAATCTGAATCGAATGTCCGCCACTGCCATCAGCGGCTCCTCGGAAATCGAGCTGGAATTTCCCTTCGGCGTCGACATTACCGAGACCCTGATTCAGGTGAACAATGCCCTCAGCCAGGTCTCGGATTACCCGCGCAACGTCGATGAACCCCGCATCGTCGCGGCCTCTTTTTCATCCAATGCTTTCATGTACTTTCGGGTGTCGACACTGGAGGGCAACCCCCGGGAGCTCGACATCGACCGGATGAAGGATTTTGTCGAGGATCAGGTACGCCCCAGAATGGAGAGCGTCCCCGGAGTGTCGGAAGTCTCCGTCGGTGGCGGCGCCGATCGTCAGCTACAGATCATCGTGGACGAGCGCCGACTGGCTCAGCGTGGCGTGAGTCTTATAGACCTGCGGGACGCCATCTTGCAGCGCAACCAGGACATTTCCGGCGGCGAAGTGGATTCCGGCAAGCGCCGCTATCTGCTGCGCACCGTCGGCCGCTTCGACGACATCGAGGCGTTGCAGCAACTGGTGGTGACCCGTCGCGGCGACAGTGTCACGCGTCTTGGCGAAGTGGCCAGGATCGAGCAGGACCACGCCCGTATCCGCGAGGTATCCATCGTCGACGGCCAGCGAGTGCTGGGTCTCCAGGTGCGTCGTGAAAGCGGCTCCAACGTCATCGATATCAAGCGGGCGATGATGGAGGAAGTGGCGCTGATCAACGAAGAACTGCTCGAGCCCGCGGGGTTGGTGCTGGCGCTGAATTCGGATGACGCCCGCTATGTGGAAGCGTCCATTGCCAATGTCTGGACCAACCTGGGCATCGGGGCGGTGTTCGCGACCCTGGTGATGTACCTGTTCCTGCGCTCCTCCCGGGCCACCTTGGTGGGCGTGATAGGCATCCCCCTGTGTACCATCGCGGCCTTCCTGGGCCTGCTGATGACCGGCCGTACCATCAACGTCATCTCCCTGGCGGGCATCGCCTTCGCCATCGGCATGACGGTGGACAACAGCATCGTGGTGCTGGAGAACATCGAACGTCAGCGACGACGCGGCCTGGATCGCTTCGAGTCGGCACTGAAAGGGGTGCAGGAAGTCTGGCCTGCGGTGCTCGCCTCGACGATGACCACGGTGCTGGTGTTCTTGCCGATCCTGTTCATCGAGGAAGAAGCCGGGCAGCTCTACTCCGATGTGGCCATCGCCATTTCCGCGGCGATCATGGCGTCCATGCTGGTGGCGGTGACCCTGATTCCAACCCTCAGCGCCAGACTCGATTTTGGTTCCGACGAGACCTGCAGCGGCGGGCAGGAAGCATCCAGTGGTTGGGTGAAGGCCTTGTCGAACAAGATTCGCTGGCTGATCGAACGGCCTCTGCGTCGAAGTGCAACCCTGCTGATCACCCTGGTGCTCAGCACCCTGATCATCCTGCTGTTGACGCCACCCGCGGAATATCTTCCGGAGGGTGAAGAGCCCAAGACCTTCGCCAGCATGAACGCGCCGCCGGGATACAATCTCGATGAAATGGTGCGGATTTCCCGATTGGTGGAGGCCCATTTTCTCCCCCATGTGCAAGCCGATGGCTCCGCCTATGAAGCTGGTGAAACCGACATCCCGCCAATGGCCTACTTCAACATGCAGGTAGAGCCCAGCGGCATCCGGGTGATCTCCGAAACGCTGGATCCGACCCACATCGAAGCCCTGATGGATGCGCTCACCGCTTACTACGAGCGTTTCCCCGGCATGCGGGCGTTTGCCGCCAAGGGTTCTATCATTTCCAGCAATGACGGGGGTACGCGCAGCATCAACCTGGACATCTCCGGTGCGGATCTGGCCACTATCTATCAGGCGGCGGAGGCCGCTTATCGCCGGGCCGAGGAAATTTTCGACGATCCGCGCATCCAGACCGAGCCAAGCTCCCTGACCTTGGCGCAACCCCTGATACAGGTGCGGCCCGACTGGGACCGGATCGCGGAGCTGGGGCTGGATACCGAAGCGGTCGGCTTTACGGTGTCGTCCTTGACGGAGGGTGCCTACGTGGACGACTTCTTCCGTGACGACGACAAGATCGACATCTATCTCTACGGCAGCGCAGGCGGAGAGCCTGATCTGGCAAGGCTCTCGGGCATGCTGCTGCACACGCCCCAGGGTGCCACCCTGCCGCTTTCAAGCATCGCGGCCATCGAGGAAACGGTGGACACCAGCACGGTCAGGCGAATCGATGGCCGCCGGACGGTGACACTGAATATCATTCCGCCAGCAGACGTGGCGCTGGAAGCTGGGGTCGAGCGGGTCAGGAGCGAATTGGTGATGGCGCTCAGGGACAGCGGCGCGCTGCCATCGGTGATCAATGTCACGATTTCCGGTGCCAGCGACCAGCTCAATGCCACTCGCGACGCCTTGACCGGCAACTTCCTGATTGCGTTGTCGATCGTGTACCTGCTGCTGGTCGCGATCTTTGCCCACTGGGGGTACCCGCTGTTGATCATGACCGCGATTCCATTGGGCATCGCCGGGGGCATTGTCGGGCTTGCGGCCATGAATCTGGTAGGCGGTCTGCTGCCGCTCATCGGATTGCAGCCACTGCGGCAGCCGTTCGACATGATCACCATGCTCGGGTTTCTGATCCTGCTGGGAACGGTGGTCAACAACCCGATTCTGGTCGTTGATCAGGCCCGCCGAAACCTGAGGGAGAAGGGGGTTGGTGCCATCGACGCAGTCAGTCGCGCTGTTGAAACTCGCCTGCGACCGATTGCGATGACCACCCTGACGACCCTTTGCGGCCTCTCGCCGCTGGTGTTTCTGCCCGGTGAAGGCACCGAACTGTATCGCGGCGTGGGCGCGATCGTCTTGTTCGGCCTGGTCGGCGCTGCCGTCGTGACACTGACGTTCCTGCCGGCCCTGACGGTGTTCGTGCTGTCGATAGGCGAGGGTATGGGCGAGAGGAAAGCAGCGATCAAGGCGGAGGAGGGCTCGAGTGGAAACCGAACCGGGTAGATGCCTTCCTTCGCGGATTGCGTTATCGGCATGATCGGCTGATATCCAGCGCCGGGTTATAAACCGTCGTCGCAACATCCAGCATCCCCAGCGCGGTGTGGAACAGATTGGCCTGACTGTGGGGGCGGTCGGCATCCGCCTTCAGGCACGCGGGGTCGATCCCTGTGCGGCGTTGGATCTCGTCGGATAGCCACCAGATCATGGGCACCTGGGTCTGCTCGTCCGGGGCGATGATGTAGGGCAGGCCATGCAGATACACCCCGTTTTCACCCAGCGACTCGCCGTGATCGGAAAGATAGATCAGCGAGGCGGCGAAGCGTTGCTGCTGGCCGAGGAAGTCGATCATGTCGCTGAGCACCTGGTCGTTGTAAAGGATGGCATTGTCGTAGCTGTTGACGATCGCCTGCTGGTCGCATTGGCTCAAGTCGGCGCTGTCGCAGGTCGGCGTGAACTGACGAAACGCGTCGGGATAGCGCTGATAGTAACTAGGGCCGTGGTTGCCCAGCTCATGCAGCACGATCACCGTATCCCCCGTGCTCTGCTCGACGCGTTGTTTCAATTCTTCCGCCAAGGCCCCATCGAAGCAGCGCCCGCTGTCGCACAAGGCGGGATAATCCTTGGCGGCGATCGAAGTGGAGGCGACGCCGTCGCAGACCCCCTTGCACCCGGATTGGTTGTCCACCCAGGTCACGTCGATGCCGGCGTGCTTCAAGACATCGAGCAGGGATTCGTGACGCTTGATGTAGGACGCGTCGTAATCTTCATGTCCCAGCGGCGAGAACATGCAGGGTACCGAGACGGCAGTGCTGGTACCGCAGGAGGCAACGTCCGAGTAGTTGATCACATCGCGCCGGGCCAGCTCGGGGGTCGTCTGGCGTGAATACCCGTTCAGGCCCCAGTTGGCTGCACGCACGGTTTCGCCGACCACGATGACCAGCAAGGCGGGCTGCTGGCCTGGATGCTCGTTGATCGAGGCGTCGTTTTCGAGCGGCAGCCGCTCTTGTGACGCTACCTGATCGCTGGCGGCCAGTACGCGCTCCATCGATACGATGTAATTTCCTGGCGTCACCAGATAGCGCAGCTCGGGTTGGTTACGCATCAATGGCGACAGATGCTGGTAGGTCAGGAATACCGAGGCGACCAGCACGGTGGTGCTGAGCGAAAGGTAGCTCGTGCGACGCAGTAGGGCGCGCCGCCAGGAAACCGCCGGAATATGGACTCGGTAGAGCAACAGAATCGGCAGCACCGCGAAGGCTGCCATATGCAGGAGGAATCCACCGGTCAGCAGCTCGCCGGCTTCCTGGGCATCCGTCTGCAATACGTTGGTCAGCATGGTGGTGTCGAAATAGGTGCCATAGTGACTGGTGAAGTAACTCACCGCGGCGGCCACCAGGATCAGCAGCGCCAGTAACGGCTTGACCGTCCAACGGCTCACGAACAGCAGGAAGACCACATACTGCAGGCTGGTCAGCACCACCGCGTAACCCGTGGCCAGCACCCAGGTACCAGGTGCCATCAGATCATGTCCGCTGAGCGCGCCTTTCCAGAAGGGAAAGTTGTAGAGCAGGGTGAAGGCCAGCACCGTCACCAGAGTGAGGCGCTCCGGCTCCATCCGGGGCCGATAATGCCATACGCCAGACAGGATGCCCTTGAGTCGGGAAAACCGGAATGTCATGGGGAGTTGCTCGCAGTGGGACTTGGTACAGCTGGGGAGTCAGATCGAGTGTCGGCACGAGTTGGCGACCGTAGTAGGAGGTGGGCCAGCAGCAGGCTGATCGTCCAGCAGATCATCAGCGTCCAGATATCATGGGAAAGGAAGTGGGCACCGCGTAGTTGCTGGCCGACACCGAATGCCACGCCCATCGCCAGTCCGATGGCCAGCCCCAACCAACGCCACCGGGGCAGCATAGCGCCGAAGAAGAAATACAAGGCGAGCCAGGCGTACCCGGCACTGGCATGACCGGCGGGGAAGCAGGCGGTATCCGGTAAATTTGCAGGGCGGCTCTCGAACAAACCGATGAAGGGTAAGTCGCCGCCGTAACGGGCGAGATCCCACGGGCAGTCCATGCTCACCAGCTGCTTGAGTGTCGAAATACTCAACGTCGAGAGCAGTACGCTGAGTACCAGATAAGCCAATGGGCGACGCCATGTGCGCAGCGAGGGCCATGCCGTGCTGATGATGAGTCCTGCGATTGCAATGGCTCCCATCGTCTGACTCTCGACACGACCACCGTCATGCAGTATCGCCTCGGTGATGAGATGATGCTTCAGCGTCCAGGCGCTGCCTTCCCATCGATAAAGCCAATCGGCGACGGCGAAATCCACGTTGTGCAAATGAAAGATAAACAGCAGCATAAAGAAGCTGATCCAGGCCAGAATTAGCAGCTGGCAGAGCCGTTTAATGCTCAAATTAAGGCCGCTCCATTTCCATTAATTTCGATTAATTAAGGCTAAAATAAAAAGCAATTTAATTTCAGTTAATGAGGCATTATGACGATCAATACTTAACGAATACTTAAGCTGTGAGGGGTGTCGAAAGAAAAATAGAGAGGCGTTTTAAAGCTGGTTTTCCGATATTTTCTTAAGGGCAGTTTAAGAAACGAAGGAGATAGTGAAGCACCGGTCGCTTCTTATTCATGTCCATAGGGAGGGTAGAGCGTGACCAAGTGCTCGAGTAGGCGTTTCAAGATCGTCGGCGGGGTGACGGCTATCCTGGTCTTGGCGGGGCTTATCACGATCCAGGCCACCCATGGCCAGATATTTTCCATGGTGGCGTCGTGGCTCGCCGTCGAATCACGCCAGATCGGAGCAGCCTCTGCCGATTCCGGCGATCAGGTCGTTACGGCGAGAAACGACGCAGGGGATAAGGATTCCGTGCTGCTGGCTGCCGGAGATATCGCGCGGTGTCAGCCTCAAGAGGGCTTTGATAAAACCATAAGGAATCTCGAGTATACGTTTGGCAATGCCGCCGCCGAACCCTTGAAGGACGCTGGTGCTAACCAGACCGCAGAACTAGTCGATGACTATCCCGGCGTACCGGTCCTGGCCCTCGGCGATCTTGCCTATCCTGACGGTGCACCCGCTGATTTCAGGCTCTGTTACGACACCTATTGGGGGCACTTCAAGGATCGCACCTATCCCACGCCCGGCAATCATGAATATCATTCTCTCAACGCCTACGCCTACTACGATTATTGGGGCGTCCAGGCAGGGCCTGAGCGACGCGGCTACTATGCAAAGCGCATGAACGACTGGCTCCTGCTGTCCCTCAACAGCGAAGTATCGGCCGATGAGGACTCCGATCAGGCACGCTGGCTTGAGGCGCAATTGACCAATTCTGACGCTTCCTGTGTGCTTGCTTTCTTTCATAAACCAGCCTTCTCTACAAAAGAACGCGACGACAGTGAAGATGCCCGTCGGCTGTTCGATCTTCTCTATCGTCAGCGGGCAACGCTGGTGTTGAACGGCCACAACCATTTTTATGAACGAACCCGACCACTCGATGCGCAGGGTCAGGTCGATCCAGACGATGGCATCGTGACCTTTGTAGTCGGCACCGGGGGTACGCCTACTGATGATTCAAGAGAACCGGCGGCGTTTTCTGAGCGCCTGATCGGTGATACCTACGGTATGCTGAAGCTCACACTGTCCGAGAATGAATACAACTGGCAGTTTCTGTCTGCGCAAACGGGCAATGCGCTCGATAGCGGTAAAGGGGCTTGTAATCCGCGTCTGTGAGGAGTCGATATATTGAGAACTCACCACGAAGGACACTTTTCACAAAGAAGCGGCTGGCTACGTGCAGCGGTTTTGGGGGCTAATGATGGCATCGTCTCCACGGCGAGCTTGGTCATGGGGGTTGCCGCCTCGGGTGCCACGCAGGGAAACGTGCTGATAGCGGGTGTTGCGGGACTGGTGGCGGGTGCCATGTCGATGGCAGCAGGCGAGTATGTCTCGGTCAGCTCGCAAGCCGATACGGAGAAGGCCGATCTGCATCGTGAGCGGCTCGAGCTCAAAGCCCATCCCGAGTTCGAGCGCCGCGAGCTGGCGGGCATCTACGTCAAACGAGGGTTGGACGCCTCCCTTGCCGACCAGGTGGCCGAACAACTCATGGAAAACGATCCGCTGGCGGCGCACGCCCGGGACGAACTGGGTCTTTCAGAGGTGTATGCCGCGCGGCCCCTTCAAGCGGCATTAGCGTCGGCCGCCGCCTTTGCGGTGGGGGCCGCCCTGCCTCTATTGACGGCGCTGATCATGGCACCGCGATTCCTCATGGTCGCCACCGCGGGAAGCTCGCTGGTGTTTCTGGCCCTCTTGGGGAGCCTGGCGGCACGCGCAGGGGGTGCCAGCATCCTGGTCGGCGCCACTCGCGTGACCTTCTGGGGAGCACTCGCCATGGCGCTCACCGCTGGGGTGGGAAAGCTGTTCGGGGCCGTGGTATGAACAGCCTTGGCTGGAAGACTGGCATGCGTTGAGAGATAGACCGCCTTGACGGCGCTATCCATCATCGCGTCAGCATCATCGACATGAAGATGGGTGAAGTCGGTACTGGGGCCGGCGGGGTCGAGCACGCAGCGAACAGCTGCTCGGCCTCCGCCAAACGCCCACTCTACGTCAGCGATCGAACGCGCGGTTTGAAACGCACAGTCGCGACGATGTCGGTCAATACTGGAAGGAGACCCAACATGGGCAAGTACGTTGGTGGCTTCGTGGTCCCCGTTCCGAAGGACAATCTTGACGCCTATCGGCAGATGGTGGAGGAGGCGCGAGGCGCCTACCAGCGTGCCCTGAGCCTGACTCAGCAACAATGGGAGCAGCAGTTCCTCGAACGGCGGCTAGCCGAGCTGGGCAAATAACTCCAGGAATAGTGAAAGGGTGTGGCGCTGTGGGCGACCAATAATCACTGGTGTCCAACTGCTCCGTGGAGGCGCTCATGAAAGATGAACTGACGATCCAGACCGTGTCACGCGCATTACTGGTACTGCGCATCACCCTCGGGGTGTTCCTGTTGCAATGGGGCGTCGAGAAATTCGTCGTGCCTCAGAACACGACGGCCATCTGGGGGTACTTCTATGGCCTGAATGTATCGGAGCCGCTCGGCTATCTGTTCGGTGCGGTCGAGATAGCCATCGCGATCTGCCTGTTTATCGGGCGCTTCAAGACGATTGCCTACGGCGCGGCGCTCGGGCTGCATGCCGTCAGCGTGATCGTCTCTTGGCGACTGTTGCTCGACCCCTGGGGCAACTCGACGAACCATCTGTTCATCGCCGGGGTACCGGTATTGGGTGCCTTCATCGCCCTGTTCCTGTTGCGGCATTGGGATCATGGGTTGGCAGGCAAGGGAGTGTGAAAGACCTGGGCATGTGTCTTGAGGGCGCCGAACTCAACCCTTGATTCAGGCATCAATAGCGCCTGGGCCTGTCCGCTGCGCCATACCATTGCTCGGCCAGGGGCTCGAAGTGCATGAGTTCCTTGTGCAGTTCCATGCCATCCTCGGTCAGGCCATAGGTGACCTTCGGCGGCACGCTCTTCTTCTGGTCGCGCCAGATCAGGCCGTCGCCTTCCATACGCCGTAGCCGCTCGGTCAATACCTTCGCCGAGACGCCATCGAGAAGGTCTCGCAGCCCGACGAAACGCTGCGGCCCCGTTTCCCCCAGGACCCAAAGAATATGCACGGTCCACTCGCCCCAGAGCAGGCGCAGTAACTTGTCGGCCGGGCAGTTCGCGGGTAGCCCCTGTTTCGCCTGAGCCCCAGGCGCTTGGCGGCCACTGTGGGGGTCGTCTCGCATGTCTCTTCACTCTCTTGTGAATGCGGCGTCAGTCACCATTAGGTAACTACGTTTCGCTCAGGCTATGTTCGTCCTACGACGCTTGGTTTGCGAATCAGGCGGTGAATAGCGCCCTCGCCGATGGGTTGTATTACCGACAATGCCTTGGCCACTAGGGAGGGCCTGGTCTTGCGCAGAAGTCTGTCAGGTTGCCAAATGCGCCATCCGATCGGCAGCGTCCAGCAAGCTTTCCCGCGACGATCCCGTGCGTGCGCTTGCCGAGATACCTCGCATCAGCAGGATGGCGATATCTGCTTTACGCTCTGCGTCGGTCACTCCGAGCGCTCGCAATCGATCGGCGATCGCCGACCTGACCCGGACAACATTCTCCCGGATCAGGTTAGAAGCCCGAGTGTCGCTGGTCATCAACTCACCGTCGAGCACCATGCAGCCAGATCGGCCGGGGTATTCGGTATAGGCGGTTGCCGCACCGCGCAGCAGCTTACGCAACAATTCCTCGGCAGAGCCGGCGCGAGACAGGGCCTCGCCGACGAAGGTGCCACTACATTCGACGTAGTTCGCCAAAGCACGTTCAAAAAGGCCCAGCTTGCTACCGTAGGCCGCATAGAGGCTGGTCGCGGTGATACCGATCGTGCTGCTCAGCTCCGCGACGCCGACATCGTCATAGCCACGCGCATGGAAAAGAGCCATCGCCTTGGCAATGCCCTCGTTCACCGAAAATTTGCGTGGACGGCCAGCAGTTTTAACTTTATTTGTATCGCTCACTACAAAATCCATTGACTCAGATTGAGGATATATGTATCAATCACTACATAACCTGTTTGGCCGCTGATTGCAATCGTGCTGGGCGCCATTGGCGAACCATCAGGCGATACCATCAAATTCATATTGAGGTCATTGCCATGCTTAATTTCGCTGCTGTTCGTCGTACGACTCTTGTCGGTTTGATCGCCGCCACGATGACCATTCCGGTTTTCTCGCAGGAGGTGAATAGTACGGCTGCCCCCGTCCTGCGAGCTGATCCGGATTATCTCACCATGATCAATGTCTTTACCCCCACCTCGGGAACGCAAGACGAGGTCGCCACCGCCATTCAAAAAGGGCTCGAAGACTCGGTGAGTCATTTGCCTGGCTTTATCAATGCCACCGTTCACAAGAGTCACGACAACGAGTATGTCGTGGTTTACGCCCAATGGAAGGATCAAGCCTCGGTCGATGCCGCCGTAGAAGCCATACAGGGCGGCGGCGCGCCCGCGATGATGCAGGCTTTTACCATCGCGAATCCGGACTTCCATCCCTATGACGTGCTCTCTGTACACGTCGCAAAAGAGGAGAGGAGGCCATGAGCTACACGCTGCCCCCTAGGGTCTACTCGCGCCCGCATGCTCGAACGAGCCGATGTGTTGCGATATTTGTCACGGCCATCGCCTCGCTTGCCGTGAGTGGGCCAAGTCTCGCCCAGTCCGGCGAGATAGAGGCTGAGGTCGACCTCATCCTGCACAACGGCGATCTGGTTACCCTCGATCCGCTGCGGCCCCGCGCCGAAGCGGTCGCGATCGATGAGGGCATCATCGTCGCCACCGGGAATAGCGATACCATTCTCGCGCAGCGGGGTGAAGACACTCGGGTCATCGACCTTGCTGGGCGGATGGTGATCCCCGGCCTCAACGACAGTCATTCCCACGTGGTACGGGGTGGCCGCTTCTATAATACGGAGCTGCGCTGGGACGGTGTGTCCAATCTCGCACGAGCGGTCGAGATGGTCGCGGAACAGGCCGCGCACACCCCGGATGGCCAATGGGTGCGCGTCATCGGCGGTTGGTCGCCTTTCCAGTTCGAGGAGCGGCGCATGCCGACCCCGGCGGAGCTGACCCAAGCGGCACCCAACACGCCGGTCTTCGTGCTCTTCCTCTATAGTCGGGGGTTTCTCAATCGGGCGGGTGTCGAGGCGCTGGGTATTACCGCGGAGAGCGAGGCTCCGGCGGGTGGGCGCTACGAGATCACCGCCGATGGGGGCGCCATCCTGCACGCCGAGCCTAACCCGACCATACTCTATCAGACCATCGGCGCCTTGCCCGGCCTGTCGGAAGCCGATCAGGTCAACTCCACCCGGCAATTCTATCGCGAGCTCAATCGCTTTGGTGTCACCAGTGCCGTCGACGCCGGCGGTGGCGGGCATCTGTTCCCGACGGACTATGTCGGCTCGCAGCGCCTGGCCGATGAGGGCGCCATGCCGCTGCGCGTCTCGAACTATCTGTTCCCGCAACGCCCGGGTGAGGAACTCGAGGACTTCAAGACCTGGACCGAGAACTGGGCGGTCAATGTCAATCTGGCCGAGACGCTGGCGCACGGCTTCGTCGTCGAGGGTGGCGGCGAATTCCTCGTCTGGGCGGCCGGCGACTTCGAGAACTTCACGGCGGAGATGCCGGATATCACCACCCGCGAGGGCTGGCGCCAGGAGCTGATGGCGGTCACTCGGCACCTGTTGCGGGCGCGCTGGCCGATCCGCATTCATGCCACCTACGATGAATCCGTCGGCCACATCCTGGACGTGTTCGAGGCGGCCCATGCGGCCGAGCGCGAGGCCGGTCGACCGGGATTCGCCGGCGTGCGCTGGGCCATCGAGCACGCCGAAACGGTGAGCGTCGAGAACCTACGCCGGATTGCGGCCCTCGGTGGCGGAGTCGCCATCCAGGCGCGTATGGCCTATGCCGGGGAGTATTTCATCGAGCGCTATGGCCAGGACCTCGCCGCTCGGGCGCCACCGATCCGCGACATGATCGAGCTTGGCATTCCAGTTGGCGCGGGCACCGATGCGACGCGTGTGGCCAGCTATAATCCTTGGATAGCGCTGCACTGGCTGGTGACCGGCAAGACCGTAGGTGGCACCGAAACCCGTGCTGAACGCCACCGGTTGAGTCGTGAGGAAGCGCTGTCGCTCTACACGGTCGGCAGCGCCTGGTTTTCCGGCGAAGAGGCGCTCAAGGGACGGCTTGCACCGGGTCAGTTCGCGGATCTGGCGGTGCTGAGCGCGGATTACCTCGCCGTGCCGGAAGAGGAGATCACCGAGATCGAGAGCGTGCTCACCGTTACTGGCGGCAATATCGTGCACGGTGCGGGGCCCTTCGCCGACCTGGCGCCGGAGCTACCTAAGGTGAGCCCCGAGTGGTCACCGGTTTCTCGTTTCGGCGGCTACGCCAATGAATGACCACCGACAAAGGCGGGGGCACTACCATGATCATCGTCCGAGACCGCTACACCCGGGGCAAGACGCAAATCGGCTGGCTGGATAGCCAACATACCTTCTCCTTCGGTGACTACCACGACCCGAATCACATGGGCTTTGGCGCCTTGCGCGTCATCAATGACGACCGTGTCACGCCTGGCGCGGGGTTCCCTGGCCACAGTCATGCGGACATGGAGATCATCACCTATGTGCTCGAGGGGGCTCTCGAGCATCGCGACAGCATGGGCGACGGCGCGGCGATCATGAAGGAACCCAGGATCGAACTCGACACGGACCTGCACGGCGAGGTGCTGCTCTTCGATCTGGCCTGACGGAGAACATGGTGATGATACAAGCGAACGCGTCCACCGCCTGGCCGGACATTCCCTACACCGCCTGGCGCGAGAGCTGTACTGCGCTGCATCTGTGGTCGCAGATCGTCGGCAAGTACCGGCTGGCGCATACGCCGTGGGTCAATCACTCCTGGCACGCCACGCTCTACGTGACGCCGCGTGGCCTGACGACCGGGCCGGTGCCGGATGGCGCGCGCACCATCACGCTGACCTTCGACTTTTGCGACCATTGCCTGCTTGCCGAGGCGGAGGGCGGGGAGCACCGCCGTTTTGCCTTGGAGGCGATGAGCACCGCGCAATTCCTGGAGCGTACCGCCCAAGTGGTCACGGCATTGGGTGGCCATTTCGACATCGATGGCCGCCCCAACGAGGTGGTCGACCCCGTACCCTTTGCCAAGGATACCGACGTTCGGCCCTATGACGCCGAAGCGGTGCAGGGCTTTCATCAGGCGCTGACCGGTATCGAGCGCGTCTTTGCGCATTTTCGTACCGCTTTCCTCGGCAAGGTCAGCCCGGTGCATCTGTTCTGGGGCTCCTTCGATCTGGCCGTCACGCGCTTTTCCGGTCGCCGGGCATCCCTGCATCCGGGCGGCTTTCCCAATCTGCCGGATGCGGTGACCCGCGAAGCCTATAGCCATGAAGTCTCCTCGGCCGGCTTCTGGCCCGGCGGTGGCGGTATCGACGAGGCGATGTTCTATGCTTACGCCTATCCTGTGCCAGAGGACTTCAAGAATCAGTCGGTCCTGCCGGCGGCTGCGCGTTTCGATGACACCCTGGGTGAATTCCTGCTGCCGTATGCGGCGGTGCGCAGCGCGGCCGATCCACAAGCCGATCTGATGCAGTTCCTGCAATCGACCTATGCGGCGGCGGCCGACACGGGCGGCTGGGATCGAGGGGCGCTCGAATGTGATCTCGGCGTGCCCCGTGTACCGCGGGCGGTTCGGCCGAACTAGCCAGAGACGTTGTGAAAGATGTCATGATAGCCGAGCGGCCTCGCACTCCGATGCCGCATCAATGATGTGTCGCCTGTCAGGGGGAAATAGCCATGAGCTGGACGCCGTGTCCCGATCCCATTCCCGGCGATCGCGCCTCGACCGAGGCCATCGAGATGCTCATCGTGCCGCGGGCGGTGGATCTCGGCGAGATGGAGGTGCGGCGCGCGCTGCCGTCGCTGAAGCGACAGATGGTCGGCCCGTTCATCTTCTTCGATCAGATGGGCCCCGCCCAATTCGGGGCCGATCAGGGCATCGAGGTCCGCCCGCACCCGCATATCAACCTCGCCACCGTCACCTATCTTCTCGAGGGCGAGATCCTGCACCGCGACTCGCTGGGCACCGAGCAGACCATCGCCCCCGGCGCGGTGAACTGGATGCGTGCCGGGCGCGGTATCGTGCATTCCGAACGCACCTCAACAGATCGGCGTCGGACCGGGCAACACCTCTTCGGCCTGCAGACCTGGATGGCGTTGCCGGTGGATCAGGAGGAGGGTGAGCCCGACTTCATTCACCATGGCGCTGACGCGCTGCCCGTGGTCGAGGCGGACGGCATGCGGACCCGGCTGATCGCGGGGAGTGCCTTCGGTGTGCAATCGCCGCTGATCACTGCCTCCGAGACGCTGTATGCCGAACTGCAGCTCGATGCCGGCGCTCGGGTGCAGATCGAGCCGACCCACGAGGAGCGCGCCCTCTACACGATACGCGGCGAAATCGAGGTGGCGGGCACTGCCTTCAAGCCGGCACAACTGGTCATATTGCGGCCCGGCGATGCCATCACGGTCATTGCCAAGACGGATGCATTGTTCATGCTCTTCGGCGGTGAACCCATGGGTGGACCGCGTTACATCTGGTGGAACTTCGTCTCCTCGCGGCCCGAGCGAATCGAACAGGCGAAGGAGGAGTGGGCGAAAGGGCGCTTCGACACGGTGCCGGGTGATGAGGAGGAGTTCATCCCGCTGCCCGAGAACAAGGGCCGGCCCAAACGCGCCGAGGGTGGGGTTCACTATCCATGATCACGTAATAGTTAATGGATAGCTAAACAATAGTCGAGTCCCGAGGAGCCGCACTTGCCGAGTTTCGATCCCACCGCCCTGGAGCTGCGTTTCTGGGAAGCCCTCGGGCTGATTGTGCTGGCTTGTATCTTCGTGCCGCTGTTCCGCCGGTTTGGACTGGGATCGATCATCGGTTATCTGGTAGCCGGTATCGCGGCGTCTCTTGTGTTGCCGCTTAGTGTCTCCGAGCATCCCGAGGAGCTACTGCATTTCGCTGAATTCGGCATTGTGCTGTTTTTGTTCGTGATCGGTCTCGAGTTCAGGCCGGCGCGACTGTGGGAAATGCGTGGCACGATCTTCGGTCGAGGACTCGCCAAGGTTCTCGCCTGCGGTGTGGTGTTGGCCATCGCACCGCTTTTGTTTGGGCTGAGCTGGCAGGCCAGTCTGATCATCGGCCTTGGCCTGGCGCTCTCGTCGACGGCCTTGGTGGTTCAAGTGCTTGATGAGAAGGGTGAGCGGGGGAGCCAGTATGGCCAGGCCTCGTTCTCGGTTCTGCTGTTTGAGGATCTGGCGATTGTTCCTCTATTGCTGCTGGTGCAGCTGCTTTCCCCTACTGGCGAAGAGATGAGTCTTGGCCATAACCTTCTGGCTGTCGGTATCGGAATTCTGGCCATCGGGTTACTGATCGCGGTTGGTCGTTTTGCACTCGAGCCCATGTTCCGCATACTGGCCCGCACCCGAATGCCTGAGATCATGACGGCTAGCGCATTGGGAGTGGTCATCGCCGCGGCGCTGCTCATGGATCTAGCCGGCATGTCCTACGCCATGGGGGCGTTCATCGCCGGCGTCATGCTGGCGGAGTCGCCCTATCGACATGAGGTCGAGGCCGATATCGAGCCGTTTCGCGGCCTGTTCCTGGGGCTGTTCTTTATCGCGGTCGGCCTGTCTCTTGATCTAACTAGTGTGATCGATAATTGGTTGCTGATTCTTGTCGCGGTGGCACTGTTCATGACCCTGAAGGGGGTTACGATCTATGGCGTCTCGCGGTTATTTCGATCAAGCCAGGAGACCTCGGCACGCACGGCGCTGGCGCTCGCCCAACACGGCGAATTCGGCTTCGTGCTGTTCTCGGCGGCGGCATCCGCCGCGCTGTTCGATGCCGAAACGGCCTCGATCCTGGTCGCCATCGTTACCCTGTCGATGGCGGTTTCGTCACTGCTTGACCGTGTCGATAGATGGCTCTTCAAAGCGCCCAAGTCCCAGTCCATTGATGAGGATTTCAGCGATGCGGGCGGCAGTGTGCTGATCGTTGGGTTTGGCCGCTTCGGTCAGATCGTTGCTCAACCGCTATTGGCGGAGCGCCTCTCCGTCACCATCATCGACAACGATGCCGAACGTGTACACGAGGCGAGTCGCTTCGGCTCTCGCGTGCACTTCGGCGACGGCACGCGACGCGATGTGCTCCAGGCGGCCGGTGCGATGGAGGCTCGGCTGGTCATCGTGTGCGTCGACGAACCGGATACGTGCGACCAAATCGTTGAGCTGGTGCAGCGGGATTTCAATCACCTGAACATACTGGCTCGCGCCTACGATCGCATTCACGCGATCAAGCTCATCAATATGGACGTGAAGAGTGCGGTGCGGGAAACGATTGATGCCGCCTTTTGCGTCGGTACCCACGCACTCACCGCGCTCGGCTATTGTGAAACCGACGCCATGGAAATCGTCGAACGCGTGCGTTCTCGTGATCAGGCGTTGCTGGAAAGTCAGACGATCACAGCGCGCGGTGCTCCCGATCGCCAGGCCGCACTCGAACGTATCTTGCCCGAACCTTTGACAAAGGCGCGGCGGCGATAGTGGTGCTTGCCATAAAATAGCATGCGACTTCCGGATTTCTCCAACGATTGCTGTCTACACTGCAGAGATGAGCAAGGCTTCTTGTCGTATGCAAGCCATGACAATACCCAGCCATCGGTGAGTGCAATGAAGATGATCCTTCCTGTTCTTTCGGCAGTGCTTTTGAGTCTCTCCAGCGCCACGTTGCAGGCGCAAACTAATGACAGCGCAGCCATTCAGACCGCTCAGGGCCCCGTGTCACTGTTTCCCATCGAGCATGGCAGCCTGGTACTGCAGTGGAACGACCAGACGATCTATGTCGACCCAACCGGGACTGCAGAACCCTATCAGCGTATCGGCACTGCGGACCTGATCCTGATTACGCACCCGCACGGCGATCACTTGAGTACCGAGACGCTGGACGCGATCGACACCTCGGGTGCCACCGTGATCATGCCCCAGTCGGTGGCCGACGAGATCGGTAATTCCTACGGCGAGGCCCAGCGCGTCCTGGCCAACGGCGACGCTGTCGAGCTCGAGGGCATGCGAATTCATGCCATGCCCATGTACAACCTGCCCGAAGATGACGATCCTCGTCACCCCAGGGGGTTCGGCAATGGCTACCTGCTCACCCTGGGCGACAAGCGGGTGTATATTTCCGGTGATACCGAGAGCATCGACGAGATGCGCGCACTCGAGAATATCGACATGGCGTTCGTGTGTATGAATCTGCCCTACACGATGGATGTCGAGCAGGCCGCGGATGCAGTGCTGGATTTCGCCCCGGCAGTGGTCTACCCGTACCATTACCGTGGCCAGGATGTGCAGCATTTCAAGACACTGGTGAACGAGCAGAATCCCGACATCGATGTGCGCCTGAGGGAATGGTATCCAGAGTGATTTGATGATCAGAGTGCAGGGCAGGCGCCACACGAATCCGGGCAAGAGGATCAGGGCTATTGCCGATATGTGCTGCAACGAACACTCCTGCGGCACCGTGCATGAGTCAACACCGACCCTGTTGGCTGTTTGCTGATGCCGGCCGTGAAAATACCCAGCGTTCATTCACGCAGCGCTTGTACTTTCCTAGGAATGCGAATTCCTTTCCAAGGATTCCCGTGGTGGTTGGGAAGGGTAAGGATACTTGTGCTTCCTTCTTCCCGATTCCGTCAATGCGCTCTCTTGGGAAAGTCCTCGTGCTAGCCCCCAGCACATGAAAAGAAGCACGAAGGAGAAAGGCAGGCCCGAGGCCACCGCTGCGGTCTGCAATGGGGTCAGTGCGCTCGCCGCGTCGCCGGCGGCGGTCCAGCCCGCCGCCAGCAACACGGCGGCTACCACACCTTCCAGCACGGCCCAGAACAGACGCTGTTGCCAAACCGGATGTGGGTCGCCGCCATTGGTGAGCATGTCCACCACCAACGAGCCGGAATCCGAGGAGGTGGCGAAGAATAGCGTGACCACCAGGATGGCCAGCAGCGATCCCAGGGTTCCCAGGATCGGCAGCACCGGCAGTTGCTCCATCAGGATGAACATGGCGTCGGTAGTGCCGGCGTTGGCCAAGGGGTTGTTGGGATCGTCGAGGATCGCTTTGATGGCGCTGCCGCCGAAGATCGCGAACCAGGCGATGGAAGCGCCCACCGGCGCCAGCAGCGTGCCACCGACGAACTGGCGAATGGTGCGGCCGCGAGAGACCCGGGCGATGAACATGCCCACGAACGGGGACCAGGAAATCCACCAGCCCCAGTAGAACAGGGTCCAACTGGCCAGCCAGTCGGAGCCGGCTTCGGAAAAGGAGTACATTTGGAAGCTGCGTTCCGGCAGGTGCTGCAGATAGTAGCCGGTGCTGCTGACCATGAACTCTAGAATGAAGATGGTGGGGCCGACGACGAAGACGAAGGCCGCCAGCGTTATCGCCAGGAAGAGGTTGATGACCGACAGGCGGCGAATGCCGGCATCGATACCCAGCATCACCGAGGTGACTGCCACGGCGGTGATCAATCCAATGATGATGACCTGCGGGATGGCGCCGACGCTCACGCCGAACAGCTCGTTGAGGCCAGTGTTGATCTGGGTGGCACCGAAGCCCAGAGAGGTCGCAAGGCCGAATAGGGTACCGAATGCCGCAAGAATATCGATAGTGTTGCCGATAGGGCCATAAATATGCTTGCCGATCAGCGGATAGAGCGCCGATGCGGGCCGCATGGGCAGGTCCTTGCGAAAGCAGAAATATCCCAGGGACATGCCCATTACGATATACACGGCCCAGGGATGCAGGCCCCAGTGGAACAGGGTGATGCCCATGGCGCGCAGCGCCGCCTGACTGTCGCCGCCTTCGCCTACCGGTGGGGAATTGAAGTGAAAGATCGGTTCGGCGACACCGAAGAACACTAGTCCGATGCCCATCCCGGCGGTGAACAGCATCGCGAACCAGGACAGGGTACTCCAGTCCGGACGGCTATCGTCGGGCCCCAGGCGAATTTTGCCCCAGCTGCTGAACATTACCACCACGACGAAGATCAGGAACAGCGTCGTGACCAGCATGTACCACCAGCCGAAATCCTGAGTGATCCAGCCATTGACCATCTTCGCGATGGCGTCGAGCTGAGAGGGCAATGTCACGCCCCAGATTACGAATGCCAGAATGATCAGTGCCGAAATGATGAAAACAGGGGGATTGGTATGTTGTTTTAAATAGTCTCGCATGGACTGTCTCCCTACCGAACGAGGATCCCTGCTTCGTACCCACTCGATAGGTGATCTCGTGATGGGTGCCGCGAATGAGCGCGCTGGATGACGTATCTTCAGGCATAGTGCAAGCTGTCAAGATTGTCTAGTCCGCACGGCATGACCAGCCGAGTATAAGGAAGATGTTCGCATGACGAGACGTTTACGCCGCGGGGTGGTGTTGCCCGTGCTGACCCTGGCTTTTGTCAGCATGGCGTTCGCGCAGGACGAGTGTACCCCGGTCGATTTCGAGCCAGAAGCGAACTCCACCGTCATCGCTGATATGCTCCTGCCGGAGCAAACACTTTGTTATCAGCTGATTACCGACGCTGACCAGCAGGTCTCGTTGCAGGTGCTTGAAGATGACAATATCAGCGCCTTGCTCCAGGATCCGATGGATCCGCAGACGTTTCCGCGTGTTCCCTCGGATCAACACGCTTACCAGATACTGGTGAAACAAATAAAACCTACGGTAACGCCTCAGTATTTCCGGGTTGCGATCAATGTGGAGCCCTGAAATGGTGTGAAGGAGGCTGAATCAATATCAGTGAAAGTCAGAGAAACGAAGAAATCTGCTCACGAACTCTAATACTTATAAAAGCGCAGCAATACCACGCCCAGGAGCGTTGTCATGGTCGAAAAGACCTTGCCCAGATCAAGGCGCTCCTTCAGAAAGAACACGCCGATCAGCAGCGCGAAGACGATGCTCGTCTCGCGCAGCGCGGTGACCAGTGCAATCGGGGCCTGGGTAAATGCCCAGGTCACAAGTGCGTAGGCTATAAATGCTGCGCTGCCACCGATCACGAACGTTTTTCGACCCTTCCCGGCAATATCACGCAAAGCGGTGGGCGACGTGAACATCAGGTAGAGCGTCATCACGACGCCGTTTCCAATTGCCAACCAGCAATAATAACCCAGCGATGTGCCCGCGTGTCGCGCACCCATTCCATCCACCAGTGAATAGGATGCGATGAACCCTCCCGTGACCAGAGCCAGCAGGGCCGCATGGCCATTGCGCAGACCGTCTGCACGACGAACCAGCGAGAGGCTTAAAATTCCCGCACCGATCACGACGATCGCCATGAGTTCAACCGGGGTCAGATAAACCCCTAGAACGATCACGGAAAACAGCGCAACGATCAGGGGTGCGGAGCCCCGCGCGATAGGGTAGACCTGCGTGAGGTCGCCCAATCGATAGGATTGCAGCAGGAACAGCTGATAGCCCATATGCAGGACGAGCCCTGCGACCAAGAAAGGAATACTCTCCGGCGCGGGTAGCGGCACGAACGGCATGATCACCAAAGCAAGAGGCACATTGCCAAGTATGACGGCGCCCATGCTCACCCGCACGTCAGCGCCCCCTTTTACCAGTGCATTCCATGTCGCGTGCAGCAGTGCTGCACCAATAACGATGAAAAAGACGGCAGTCGTCATGACGATTCACTTGATTCAGGAACCCAGCCAATCAGGCCGGCTGGGTTCTCCTTCATGGCGCTTTTCAGAGTTGTTCCAGCACGGTCTCGGCGCTGCTTTCCTGCACGCCCTTGGCATCCACCCCGAGGTATTCCACCACGCCGTCATTGGCAATCAGCGCGAAGCGCTTGCTGCGAATGCCCATGCCGCCACCGGTGGCGTCCAGTTCCAGGCCCAGCGCTTGGGTGAATTCGGCATTGCCATCGGCGAGCATCTTGATCTGCTGCGCGTTCTGGTCCTTCTGCCAGGCGTCCATTACAAAGGCGTCGTTGACCGCCATGCAGGCGATGGTATCGATGCCCTTGGCGAGGATGTCGTCCGCCTTGATCACGAAGCCGGGCATGTGGGTGTTCGAGCAGCCCGGAGTGAAGGCGCCGGGAACCGCGAACAGCACTACTCGCTTGCCGGCAAACAGCTCACCGGTGGAAATATCTTCGGGGCCGTTGGCACCGTTGGTCTTGAGGGTGACGTCGGGAATCTTGTCGCCTACGGAAATAGTCATGTGTGCGTCCTTTCTGAAATGAGCAAAAGTGCCCGTCGATGATGGGCGTGCAGATCGCTCTGGGCAAGTGGCGAGCGGAAGAACCTGAGGGATGAAATATTCGCCGGGCGTTATTCCGGCGGTGCCCCGAAGGCTTCGAAGACTTCCTGCCCGGTCATGTTCCGGGTCGAATTGGCGAAGTCATAGAAATCGGGTTTTTCATCGATGAAAATCTGCTGCTCGAAGATCCAGGGTGGATCGTCATCGATCAGCCCTGCTGGGATGGCATAGTGACCGCCTTGCTTGAGCCGGTAGAAGAGGTGGGTGCCGCACTGGCGGCAGAAGCCGCGTTCCGCCCAGTCCGAAGAGGAGTAAATCGCAACGTCTTCCTCGCCATGGATGTGTACCCCGTGGTCTGCTTCAACCGCAAAAAAAGGACCACCGCCCCATTTGCGGCACATGTTGCAGTGACAGGCATCGACCTGATGGTTATTGACCGTAACGCTCAAGCGCACCGCACCACATAGACACTTGCCCTGACACTCATGACTCGTTGACATTTCGGCTTCCTGGGAGCGAGTTTCGAGAGGACTTCAGTGTAGTGGCTTTTGAGCAACCTGGTATGCGCGGACTAGCCGTACCAGTCAACGGAAGCGCCGTCACTGATACCCCGCCGCCTGCATCCGAAATAGCTGCGCATAGCGTCCCTCCTGGACGAGCAGCTCCTGGTGGGAGCCGTGCTCGATGATGCGGCCGTCGTCGATGACCACGATCTGGTCCGCGGCGCGCACCGTGGAGAAGCGGTGCGAGATCAGCAACGTCATGCGTTCCCGGGCATGGCGGCGGAACTGCTCGAATACCTGGGCCTCGGCGGCGGCGTCCATGGCGGCGGTGGGTTCGTCGAGCACCAGGATGTCGGCTTCTTCACGCATGTAGGCCCGGGCCAGGGCGATCTTCTGCCACTGTCCGCCGGAAAGCTCCTGACCGTCCTTGAACCAGCGCCCCAGTTGGGTGTGGTAGCCGCGGTCCATGCGTTCGATGAAATCGTTCGCCATACCCTGACGAGCGGCGCGCTCCCAGCGCTGGGTGTCGGTGAAGGCGGCAACATCACCGACGCCGAGGTTTTCGCCCACCTGCAATTGATAACGTTCGAAATCCTGGAAGATCACCCCGATCCGACGGCGCAGAGTCCTGTCATCCCATTCTTTCAAGTCGTTGCCATCGAGCAGAATTCGCCCCTCGCTGGGGTCGTAGAGCCGGGTCAGCAGTTTGATCAGCGTGGTCTTGCCGGAGCCGTTCTGACCCACCAGCGCCAGGCTCTCGCCGGGGCGCAGGTGAAGGTCGATATCTTGCAGCACGGGCGTTTGGGTACCGGGATAGGTAAAGCCGACGCTCTCGAAACGAATGCCGTCGCCGGGTAGGGCGCCTTGGGTAAGCGTGCCCGTGGCGGGGGCCACCGGCTGTTCCAGGTATTCATACAGATTGGAAAGGTACAGATTGTCCTCGTACATGCCGCTGATGGCGGTAAGGCTTGCAGAAAGCGCCGACTGGCCTTGCTTGAAGACCATCAGATACATGGTCATATCGCCCAGGGTCAGGCGTCCGCCGATGGTTTCGATCACCACCCAGCCATAGGCGCCGTAGAAGGCCAGCGTGCCTAATAAGCCGAGCAGAAAACCCCAGGTGTCGCGGCGAATCGTCAGACGCCGGTCCTCGGCATAGAGGCCGTCGAAGATGTCGCGATAGCGCTTCAAGAACAATGGCTCCAGACCGAACAGCTTGACCTCCTTGATGCTGTCTTCCCGGGCGAGCACGGTCTCCAGATACATCTGCATGCGCGTCTGAGGTGAGCGCCAGCGAAACAGACGAAAGGCATCCCCGGAGAACTTGGCCTCGGAGACGAACACCGGCAGGGCGCCGATCAGCAAAATCAGTAGCGCCCAGGGCGAGAACTGCACAAGCAGCACCGCGAAGCTGGCAAGCGAAATGGCATTCTGCAACAGGCCGAAGGTCTTGGTGACCAGTGCCAGCGGCCGGGTCGAGGCCTCGCGGCGGGCGCGGGTCAGCTTATCGTAGAACTCCGAATCCTCGAACTGAGAAAGCGACAGGGTGCCGGCCTTTTCGAGGATCATCACGTTGACCTTCTGACCGAGCAGCGCCCGTAGCAGGGATTGCTGAGCCGAGAGACCGCGCTGGGCCAGGGCGATCAGCGCAATGACCAAGGCTTCCAGAGCCACGTAGCGCAGCACCGGCCAGAGCGTGGCAAGTTCAAGTGGCCCGTCCGCCTGGCTGTGGATCGCCATGGCCGCGACCACCGCATCGACGATCAGCTTGCCAACCCAAGCGGCCACCGCGGGCATTACCCCGGCCACCAACGTGCAGATCACCAGGCCAATGGTGAGACCGCGAGAAGTGTCCCACACCAAACCCAGGGCGCGGCGACTATAACGAAAGACACTGAAGAAACCGGTCAGAGAGCCATTGCCGGTGGCGGCGTAGGATTGGGCATGCGGCGATGACAAGATGGGTGTCCCTGACTAAGCAAAAGAAGACAGTATACGCCATCCTTCTGTCGGCAAACCGAGCTATGCCTAGCTACCAAAGAATGGTCAACAGCACTCCGCTCAGCACGATGCCAAAGACGATACCGCCCAGGCGTTGCCCATGCCGATCGGCAATGCCCAGCGCCTCTTGGGCAAGATGCGTAAAAGAGGTGCAAGCTAAGGCCAAGTTGGAATGAAACCCCTGGGTTAAGTGGTCAGACATACGTTGCTTCTGCGCTATGAGGCGCTCGCTTGCCGTACTCATCAAGCGTCCCAAGGGTGCCAGAATATCTCCCTCAGGAATCCTCCAGCGGTGAGCCGTGGTGTGCGTCATATAGCCCAGGGACGCGAGCGCCAATCCCAGAAGGATCGGCCAGGACTGAGGCCACAGTGCGCCAACGGCCAAGGCCTTATAGGTGGCCTCGTCGAACCCGGGTAACCACCAGGGAACTACGATCACCAACACCACGCTGATCGACCAGCTCAGCCACATCAATGCGCAGGGGGCGTGTCGGGTATCGCGCCCCGGCCAGACCAGATAGAGAAAGCGCACCATAAGTAAGGTGCTGGCGGTCGCGCCCAGCGCCACCAGCGGTAGCAGAAGACTAATTGCACTATCCGTGATAGGCAGTTTGAAAGCGGCCTTGGCCAGGGCGCCGCTGGTTAAAGGGGCGCCAACGATGGCCAGTGCCGGAATCGACAGCATCACCAGGGCTATCCATTTTATCGGACCGGAAGCCGGTGCTGTCGGCGTGATAGCGCTGGCCAGGAACAAGGCGGCCTTGGCCAGCCCATGGTGCAAGGCATAGAGGGTAAGCGCGGCTATCAGCAAGGGCGCCAGATCCGGTTGCCATAAGGCCATGCCGATGCCGCTAGTCATCAGGCCCATCTGACTGATGGTCGAATAGGCCAGTAGTACCTTGGCTTCTTGTTGCAGGACGCCGATCAGGACGCCGTAGAAGACACCCACCAGGCCAACCAGGGTCAGCAGAATGCCCCAGACCTCCCAACCAGGCAGCCCCAGTGGTAGAAAACGCAGCCAGCCCAGTAACCCCGCGGCCACCATGGCGCCGCTGAGCACCGCACTGGCAGGCGCGGGCGCTACCGGGTGCGCCAAGGGCAACCACACATGCAACGGCAAGAGACCTGCCTTGATGCCGAAGCCGATCACGAATAGCGCCATCAGCCAATGGCTGTCCAGATTTTTAGCCAGATCCGCGATACGCAGGCTGCTCGTTTCGTTGGCCATCATCACTACCGCGGCGAACAGGCACATCTCACCCATGATCACCAGGCGGATATAGACCCGTCCTGCTCGGTGCGAACGCTCATCGCCGCGATGCACGACGAGTCCATAGCTTGCGAAGCTCATCAAGGTGAAGAAGACGATAAAGCTCGACACATCCACGGCGAGAATCAGTCCAAAGTTGCCCGTCATTGCCAATAGAAAGAAACCTGCGAAGCGCCCGCGATGGGGGTCGTCGCGTAGATAGCCTCGGGCATAGAGACCACAGGTCAGCCACAACAACGCAGTGAACAGTAGAAATGGTTGAGCGATTTCATCTACTTGCAGAATGCTGCCTAGAAACAGCCAAGAAACGATATTAGCGTCGTCGGTCGGGAACAGCGCCAGGGTCAGCGCCGGGAGTGCCGCCCAGGGAAGTAGGCGCAGCGCGCTCTGCTTGAGCCCGGTGGTTAGCGTCAAGACGGCATACAGCGAGGGTACCGCAAGAGTGGCGATGATCAGCCACTGCGGCTGGGTGAAGGGCAACTCGGCGATCGCCGTCATATCGTATTCCCGCGCGGCGATTAGCTTGCCCCATTCCAGGGGACTGAAAGAGGACTTCGCCAGCAGCCCCGCGGCCAGCGATAGTGCCGCGGTGATTAAAGGCGGGAATAACAGCATCCAGTGGGTCTCGAAACGACCGGTTCGGGGGGGGAACATCCGATCCTGATCCGGCGGACGAAACCAGGCAGCATAAAGAATTGGTAGAAAGTAAGCCGCATTCAGCAGGCTGCTTCCTATCAGCACGGCGATGACCCAATAGGCGCCGTTTTCGATGGCGCCGTAGCCGATATACCACTTCGACACGAAGCCTGCCAGCGGCGGCACGCCAATCATCCCCAGGGAGGCGATGGTGAATGCCGCCATGGTCCAGGGCATGCGTCGGCCGACGCCGTTCATCTGGCTCACCTTATGGATACCCAGGGTTTCGTCCAGATTACCGGCGCAGAAGAACAGGGTGATCTTCATCAGCCCTTGATGCACCAGATGCACGATGCCACCAATAGTGGCGATGGGGCCGGCGATGGCAGTGCCGAGGGCAATATAGGAGACCTGACTGACGGTGGAGAAGGCCAGGCGACGCTTGAGTCCGTCCTGGAACAGCGCTTGGGTAGAGCCATACAGAATGGTAATCGCCGCGGCGATGGCCAAGGGCGTGGTTACCCCCAGGACGGCGGCGAATTCTACGCCATACACATCATAGACAATACGCGAGATGCCGAAGGCACCGGCCTTGACCACGGCGACCGCGTGCAACAGTGCGCTGACCGGGGCCGGTGCAACCATCGACGCCGGCAGCCAACCATGCAGGGGTACCAGTGCCGCCTTGACGCCGAGACCGGCGATCAGCAGCAGGAAGATGCCTTGGAGCAACGCAGGCGACAGATCGCTGCGTCCAGCGAGCACTCCGGTGGCGCTGAACTCGATGGGGCCGGCGATGGCGGTGAGCCATACCACTCCGGCCAGGAACAAGGTACCGCCGAACAGGGTATAGGCCAGGTATTTTCTGCCCGCGCTGATCGATTCCGGGGTGCCCTTATGCACCACCAGCGGGTAAGTCGCCAGGGTCAGCAGCTCATAGAAAATGAGGAAGGTGATGAGGTTGCCCGACAGGGCGATACCCGCCGTGGCAAACACGCAGAGGCTAAAGAAGCCGAAGAAGCGGCTACGGTGTTGATAATGGGCCAGATAACCGATGGCATAAAGGGTCGTGACCAGCCAGAGCAGACTCGACAGGCTGATGAACATCAACGACCAGGCATCGGCATGCAGCAGAAACTCGACCCCCGGTAGCAAGGAAATGCGCACTTCATATAGCTCGCCCCGCAGCACGCCGACCAGTAGCGCAACCACCAGAGCGGTCTTTACGATGGCCGCCCCCAGATTGAGGGTGTTACGCAATCGAGCGCGTTGTTCCGGCACGAAGAAAGTGGCGATGCCTGGAATCAGCGAGCTGAGCAGAATCAGCGGCAACAGGATGGATGTCGGCTCCACAGGCAATCCTCCGTATCAGCCGGTGATCATGGTGGCATCGAAAAGGCTCAACACCGGCGAGGCCAGAAATCCCAATGCCAATGCCGCCAATGCCAGCGCCAGGGCGCTCCATTGCCGCCCGAGATGAATCGTCACGGCTTTGCCAGGGGGAGCGATTGGGCTCGATGAGGGCGATACGTCGAAACAGATCGCCAGCACCCGAAATACATAGGCCGCTGCCAATAACCCCCCGACCAGCACGACGCCGGCGAGCCACCAGGCACCGACCTGAAAAGCGCTTTGCAACAGCAGCCACTTCGCAATGAAGCCTCCGGTGGGAGGTAATCCGATCAGGCTCACGCCGGCAATGGCCAAGGCAAAAAGCGTGATGGCAGAAGGCAGATCAACGGCACGAAGATCCGCTAGCCGGTCATGGCCGGCGGCGGTCAGGATATTGCCTGCCGCCAGGAACATGGCGCCCTTGGCGCAGGCATGGGCAATGACGAAATAAATCGCCGAATCGAAAGCCAGACTTGCCACCCGTTCGTCGTTCAGCAAGGGAAACAAGGCAAACAGATAGCCGATCTGAGCGACCGTGGAGTAAGCGACCAATTGTTTGAGTCGAGAGGCGCGAAGGGCCTGCAGCGAGCCCCAGATAATGGCGGCGCAGCCTAATAGTCCCAGAAGTAGTGCCCCCGTCTGAGTGGTGGCATCCGTCAGGGTATCGAACCATAAGCGCAGAATCAGATAGAAGGTGGCCTTGAGTACCAGCGCCGAGAGTAGAGCGCTGACCGGCGCGGGCGCCCCGGCATGGGCTGGGGGCAGCCAGAAATGGAGCGGAAACAAGGCGGTCTTGAGTAACAGTCCGGCGATCATCAGACCCAGGGATGCGCGTTCCAGTATGCCATCGCCTGCGAGATTGGCGAGCAAGGCCAAATCCAGTGTAGCGTAGGCGTGATAGAGCAGTGCCACTCCCAGTAGATAACACAGCGACCCCATCAAGCTGACAAGTAGATAGCGCAAGGCTGCCTGGGTCGCCTCACGTCCGGAGGAAAGTGTGACCAAGGCGACCGCCGACAGGCTCAGCACTTCCAGACCGACGTAGAGATTGAACGCATCTGCAGAGAGGAACAAGGTGTTCAGCGCCGTCAGCAGCAGACACCAGAGCGGCCAGAACGATCGCTCCGCGGCGGAGCCGACGACAAAATAGCCCAGGCTATACCAGCTGACGGCGGCGCCCACCAGGGCGGTAATACCGATCATCATGGCGCTGAGGGTATCGGCATAAAGCACGATGCCAAGCGGGGCTTCCCACCCCCCTAGAACATAACGCAGCGGGCCGTTCTGAGCGGCTGCAAGCAGCAGACCAGCGAGCACGAGATTGCCGATTACTGCCGTCAGGGCGAACCATCGGCCGCCGCGCTTGAATACGACGCTTGCCAGTGCGCCCAGCAGGGACAGGCTGATCAGCCAAACCAATAATGCTGGCCCTGCCAAGAGCGCAGTCATCGCTGATCCTGGTGTGACTGGATCGACAGCTCGTGCAGTCGACAGATCAACTTCAGTGCCAGGGCAGTGGCACTGACCGCCACGACGATACCCGTCAGTACCAGGGCGTGAGGTACCGGGTCCGTGATCAACACACCGCCTTCACCCCGACGATAGGCGATGGCGATGAATATCATGAATACGCCATTGCCCATGATGTTGATGGCGAGTACACGCCTTAGCATCGCGCTCGTCGTCAAGACGACGTACAAGCCGAGCAAGAAGAGCACGATGCCACACAGGCTGAAAAGCAGTGACGTGCTCATAGGCGACCTTGAGCAGGCATGACGGCGCTGAAGGTGACATACAATACGGTGGCGATGGAGAGGGTGGCGCCGGTCTCGATGGCGAGTATCCATGCCCCCGCCCATTCCCGAGGATAGCCAAAATAGATGCCGGTCACGGCCATCATGACCAATGCGGAGATCAGAAAGGCGCCGGTACCCAGGGCGAGAAGCGCCCGGATTCTTCCATCCTCCTGATCCGCGAGCCAGGGGCGCTTTGATGTATGAGCGAGCACGCCGACTGCAGCCAGTACCGCTCCTGCCTGAAAGGCGCCTCCGGGCTCCTTGGCACCCACCCAGAGCAGATACGCGCTGACCAGTATCATGATCGGTGTGAGATCTCGCGTCAGGCTGCGCAGTAAAGGCGAGAAATTACGCGGCGCTGCTTGTTGATTCACGACGGGGGGAGTTTCGTCCTGGACACGTAGCATGCCTACCGCGATGGCGACCACCAGTAGTACGGTCAGTTCGAGCATGGTATCGAAGGCACGAAAGTTGAGCAGCACGGCAGTTACCGGGTTGCTGACACCGCTTTGCGGGAGCTTCCGCATGACAGTGTCGGTCAGAGATGTCGGGTCATTCGATGTTTTCCATAGCGCCCAGGCCAGCACCAGACCAAGCACGAACAAGACGACGGCCAACGAGATGTGGATGGGGCGTGGCAGCGCTGAGTCTCGACCAAGAGTGCTCATTATCCATCCCCGGCGGATTGAGTCGATTCAGTAGTATCGTGTTCAAACTGATTACCATGATTCGATTGCAGGCGTCGCCAGGCCGCCAAAAACAGAGCGCCGGTCAGCCCCGCGCCAATGGCCGCCTCGGCGATGGCGATATCCGGGGCGCCGAGGCGAGCCCAGGTCAGGGCGATGATCAAGCCCGTGCTTATAAACAACACGATGCTGGTGAAGACGTCGTGAACGTTCAGCGTCAGCGTGGCGAAAGTCAGGAGTCCAGCGACCAGTAGTAGATCAACGATGAGCATCATGAGGCGCACTCCTTTTGGCGAGGCGAGCATCGACCCGGCGGGCACGACGCGCCACGAGGTGGCAGGTAACGGCGCCAGAAATCATCACCAGTAGCCAGATCAGACCGAGTTTCAGCCATTGAGCGGGAGACGATAGCTGCAGCATGGCGGCAATGATGATCAGTCCTAGCCCCAGGTTGTCGGCCTTGGTCAGAGCGTGCAGGCGACAGAACACGTCCGGAAAGCGCAGCAGACCCAAGGCACCAGCAAAGAAGAAGGCCACTCCGGCGCTAGCCAGCAAGAGGCTGGCAAGGTCGAACGGGTTCATCGCTGCTCGTCTCCGGCCAGGTGCACAAAGGCGACACCTGTGATGGGGGCGAGCACCGCCATTACCAGGGCCACGTCGACCAGGCCCGTCATCTCGGTGACAAGGCCAAGAATCAGTATGATCGCCACCCCGGTGGTGCCGAATAACTGTGCAGCGAGCATTCGATCCGCGCGGCTAGGTCCTTGGAATACGCGCACTAGTCCGAGTAGCAGTGTAAGCAACAGCATGACGGCCAGGCCGGTCAAATAGTGGTTCATGAGCAAGGCGCCTCCGGTACAGACGGAGCACGATCGTTATCGCTCAACGATAGGCCGTAAAGACGCGCCACTCGCTGTTCGCAGTCATTCAGGTCGCTATTGTCGTTCGGGGCCCCACGCAGGCGATGTACTATCAGCTGATCACCTTGCAGATCGGCACTCAAGGTGCCCGGCAGGAGGCTCACGGTATTGATGAATACCCGGCGTGCCGGTCCCTCGGGCAGGCGCAGAGCGAATCGGGTGAAATGTGGGCTGATGCGCATGGTTGTAGCAATGGCAAGCCTGGCGACATCGATTCCACCGCGCAAGGATTCCCATAGAAAGTAAGGGATGAATCCAGCCAGTCCAAGTAGGCGAGGCAATGACTTGGAAGCGGCTTGTTGACTCAAATGCCATAGAGTCACGGCAGTGATGGTCGGTACTCCAATGATCCAGGATGATGGCGCACCGTCGCTAAGAGCCCACCAGACAAGCCCCAGCAACAGGACAGTACCCAGAAAGGACCTTGCGCTGAGACGCCTCATAGACGAACCTTTATTAGCGACATTTATATCGTATAAACTACGGTCACTACGCTTCCAAGTCAATTATTCCCTGAGGAATTCTGTCGGCAATCAACTGGTGCTTGAAAGTGGATGGTAGGTCACCGGTCGATGATTCAAGTATGTTGCTCAAGCAAGACGCTGTTTTCTGGTAATATTCTTCTGTTTTGATTGTTGTGCTGGGGGGCATGCACATGAATGGGGCTAACGGTTGGACCATGTTCAGCAACCACGCGCACGTATTGATCTGTCTGGTGGAAGATCCTACTCGCACGCTTCGGGAGGTCGCTACCAAGGTGGGCATTACCGAGCGTGCGGTGCAGCGTATCGTGAGCGATCTTGAGGAAGCTGAGATCATCGCGCGAGAACGAGTAGGCCGGCGCAATGCCTATCAATTGTTCCTGGACAAGCCGCTTCGTCATCCACTTGAATGCCACAAGACGATGGCCGAGGTGGTGGCGTTGATTACCGGTCGCTGAAACGATTTACCGCTAAAAACGAAAGCGCCCCGCTGGAGCGGGGCGCTTGGGAGCATGCTGCGATAAAAGCGATCAACTACCGTCGTCGGGACGAGAGCGCTGACCGGAGCGACTAGCGACCACCGTTGCGTTGCTATCGCTTTCAAGCTTGGCCAAGAGTTCCTGGGACTCTTGTTTGAAGGATGCCAAGGCCTTTCCCGAGAGATTCTTGCTTTCCGGCAGCTTGACGCGCATGGCATCGACCTGGCGATTGTTGACCATGACTTCGTAGTGAAGGTGCGGGCCGGTACTGCGTCCGGTATTACCGGATAGAGCAATCTTCTGGCCCATCTTTACACGCTGACCCTCACGCACTAGCCGTTTTGATAGATGCATGTAGCGCGTCTTATAGCCATTGTCATGCTGGATGACCACATAATTACCAGCTAAGGACTGATGGGTCGACTTGACGACGCGACCATCTGCCGGTGATTTCACGGTCGTACCGCTGCGCATGGCGAAATCCGTGCCGCGGTGCGGGCTGATGCGACCGGTGATCGGATGCTTGCGACGCAGGTTGAACGGTGAACTGATTCGATAATCACCGCTGAAAGGGTGGCGATCGAAGGCTGGATCGAGGCTGTTGCCTTCCGGGGTATAGAAACGATCGTCCGAGGTATTGCGCACCACGGTCAGATTCATTTTCTTGCCTTCGTATTGGGCCGCCAGGATACGTGACCCCGCAGACTGGCCTTCAATCATGTCGGTTTCGACGAGTACCTGGAACTTGTCTCCACGCCGTGCCTTGCGGCGGAAATCCAGCTTCTTGGATAGCAATGTCGACAGCTCGGCGATCTCGGCATTCGAGAGACCAGTGGCACTGGCGGACTTGGCAAAGCTACCGCTCAAGGTGCCGGCAAACAGTCGTTGAGTTGCCTCGGATGCCTTGTCAAAGGAGGCCACTTCAAAACTTCCAGCCTCGGACTCGGGATCGCGTTCGATCAGGTAGCCGCTGCGAGCATTCTTCATGATGCGCAGTGCCAACAAGTCACCGGATTCGTCAAGTTTGAAGTCGAAGCTATTGCCTACACGCCAGCGGGTAAGAACGTTCTTGTCGGGCATTTTATCGAGCAGTGCCATGACCTCGCTGAATCCCATGCCCAGAGTGCGCTCCGCCATCACGGCAAAGGTGTCACCTTTCTGTATGGTATAGGTCTCCCAAGAAGGGACGAAGTTTTCTTTAGCAGCGAGTTCGTTCTCGAGTGCGACGCCATCGCCATTGAGAAACATGGGGTCGGCGGAAATATCTTCATAGGAAGTACCGCCCAGCCCGTACTCCGGATCAGAGAACTGCATTGCAACCTGGAGTGCTGCTGCATCCAGTTTGAATTTGAGGGGCAGGCCTTGAGTGCTTGCCTCGAGCACTGGTTGTCTTGCATCGGCTTCCTTGACGCCGAGTAGACCGTCGATGTCGATGATTTCCTGAGCGGTCAGGCTAGCCAAGGGAATCGCACCTCGGGTAGCATCCTGAGCCATTACTCGTCCCGAATGTGCACTCTTTACGGTGTCAGATGCCTCACTGCTAGCGTTTGCTTTGAAATCCGCAGGCAATGAGATTTGCACGAACGATTTACCACTCTCGTTGGCATTATCGAACGTAGCCATGATCTTGTGTGTGCCCAGCACGGTAACCATGGTGGCGACAGGAAGAATAATCAATTTGTGCGTGCGAGGCAGTGAGTGAAGAATTCGCAGCATATAGGCCCAGTAACGTGTTAGGTGAATAGAAAAAGGCGATGAAACCTTAACTCAAGCTACTTATCGTTCCTACCCTGTACATAAGTACAGCCATTAAACTTATAATCAACATAACCTTTTGTTACGCAGGCCAGTTCACTCAAGCCGTTATCACGACAAGCAGCGGCAATTCGGTGGCAAGGTCGTAAGCCATTAAGTCTGGGCAAGTATTTGCACGGCGGCAGAGAATAATTTTCGTGATCTCTTTATCTACGTCGAGCTTACTAAGTCATCAGACTGCTATTATCTTCTCATTTACGAAGTTGTTTCTTAACGAAGAATAGGCGCTTTTTTACTACACAATTCATTCCTGTTACGTTCCAACCACAGTTGGAAGAGCATCACCGTGATGAAAGGGTGACGGAAAGGAGGGGGTAGGCAAAGCCTTTCGACGATGGTAGTATGCCGCCTCCTCGCATGTGTTGACCCCACCATCCTTGTTGATTCGACCCTTCTGATGTTGCCTGATGGCATAAGGGACGATTCTCTCGCAAGGCGTACAGCCAAGCTCACGAGGAGCCGCTGACCAACGCCGGGTGCGTAGATGGAACGCCACAATCGCCTAGTAGGCGCGGCGTAGACGGTCGCCACACTGCTCGCCTTCCATTGCATTGTGCGATGGCAGTCATGAAACGAGCAGGACGCAGGTGCGACCCGGTGCCATGTCATGTTGCCAATGCTCAAGCGTTGCGCGATCGAAAGCGACAAGGCGCCACGACAATTTTCCGCCGGTGATTACCGGCTATTCAAGGTGTGATAATGACCTCGACTTCTGTCGCCTCGCCGAGCTTCGGCGACCTGGCACTGCTACCTGCCGTGCTTTCCGCTCTCGAAACCCTGGGTTATGAAGCCCCGTCGCCGATCCAGGCGCAGACCATTCCGGCACTGCTGGAAGGTCGTGACATGCTGGGCCAGGCCCAGACCGGCACCGGCAAGACGGCGGCCTTCGCGTTGCCGATTCTGTCAAAACTGGAATTGAATCGTCGCGAGCCCCAGGTGCTGGTGCTGGCACCGACCCGTGAGCTGGCCCAGCAGGTGGCGGTCTCGTTCACCAAGTATGGCCAGAACCTCAAGGGACTGGAAGTGGCCAGCCTGTGCGGCGGTCAGGAATACCGTGAGCAGCTTGGCGCTCTGCGCCGTGGTGCCCAGGTCATCGTGGGCACCCCCGGCCGGGTGATCGATCATCTCGACCGTGGCAGCCTGAAGCTCGACGGTCTTTCATCATTGGTGCTCGACGAAGCCGACGAAATGCTGCGCATGGGCTTCATCGACGACGTCAAGCGCGTCGTGGCCGATACACCGACCGATGCCCAGCGTGTGTTCTTCTCCGCGACACTACCGGCGGAGATCGAGCGCATCGTCAATCGCTACCTGGTCGATCCGGTCAAGGTGGCCATCGAATCCAAGGCCGATACCGCCGCCAGCATCGACCAGCGCCTGGTGCGCGTCGATGGTGGGGCTAAAATTGAAGCCCTGTCGCGTATCCTCGAGGTCGAGCCGGTGGACGCCGCCATCGTTTTCGTGCGTACTCGTGCTGCCTGCACCACTCTGGTCGAGCAACTGACGGCGCGGGGGCTCAACGCCGCCGCTCTGTCCGGCGATCTGGACCAGAGTCTGCGTGAACGCACCGTGGCGCGCCTCAAGCGAGGCAAGATCGATATCCTGGTCGCCACCGACGTGGCCGCGCGCGGCCTCGACGTACCGCGTATCACCCACATCATCAACTACGATTTGCCTCAGGACAGTGAAGCCTATACGCACCGTATCGGTCGTACCGGTCGCGCGGGTCGCTCCGGCATCGCCATCACCTTTGCCGGTGTGCGCGAGACCCGCAAGGTGCGCTGGCTGGAGCAGGCTACCGGTCAGACCCTGACCGATACCGAGCTGCCCGACGAGGCCTCGATTCGTGCCCATCGCGACGAGCGCTTCCATGAGCGTGTCGTGGGAACGCTGACCGCGGGTGCCGAAGAGCAGCGTGCCTTGATCGAGCGCCTGGTCGCCGAAGGGCATGACCCCATCGAGCTGGCCTGTGCCTTCGCCGCCATGGCGCGTGCCGACGAAACGCCGATCGGTCGTCTACCCAAGCCGGGTGCACGCAACGATCGTGAGCGTGCGCCCCGGGATGGCAAGCCGCCGCGTCGTCGCGACAGCGGTCCGTCGGAGGGCATGACGCGTTATCGTGTGGCTGTTGGTCACAAGGACGGCATCAAGCCGGGTCAACTGGTGGGTGCCTTGGCTAACGAAGGCGGTATCGAAGGCTCGCGTATCGGACGCATCGACATTCGCAACGCCTTCTCGGTAGTCGAGCTGCCCAACAGTCTGCCGACCAGCATCATCGCCAAGATGGCGCGGGCTCGCGTGGCCGGTCGTCCCCTGGAAATCGCCGAGGATCGCGGTGCACCGGAGCGTGCACCGCGGCGCCGTAGTGATGGTGAGGCACCGATTCGTCGCCGCTCACAGGCCTAAGCCCACCGCGATACATCAGCTGTAAAAGCCACAGGCCGGGGCATTTCGCTCCGGCCTTTGGCGTTTCATACCATTCGATAAATCGATCAGCAGGAGAAAAGAAGGTTATGTGGCGGTCTTTGCCGTGGCGATTGCGCGGTTATCTGATTACCGGGGCAGGGGTGTTGCTACTCTCACCGGATGCACTGTTCGTAAAGGCTACCGATGTGAACGTGGAAACCTTCATGTTCTGGCGAGCGCTGCTGCTCGGTCTAGTGTTGTCGCTGGTGGCCTTTCTGCGCTATGGCCGTCGTTTGCCGAGTGTCGTGCGTGGCTGCGGGCAGGCTGCCTTGTGGTGTCCGCTGGCGTTTGCCACCAGTGCCTGGGCCTTCGTCGTTGCCGCACGCTTGACCGCTGCTGGCAACGTGCTGGTCATGCAGAATCTGGCCCCTTTGGTGGCTGGGCTCATCGGAATGATCTTCTTCAGCCAGCGTCTGCGGGTTCAGACCTGGGTGGTCATCTGTCTTTGTGTCGGCGGTGCCAGCCTGATGGCTGCCGGTGAAGTCGGAAAGGGAAGTGTGCTTGGGCTGGTCGTGGCCCTGGCGATTCCTGCGGCAATTGCCGTCAATACCACCGTGGCCAGCGCCCAGCGAGGGCAGACCCGGCGCGGTGCGGATACCACGGTCATTCTGCCGTTAGGCTGCATCGTGATGATCGTTCCTGCCATCTTGATGGGCGGTATGCAGCTGCCTCCGGCGGATGATCTTCAGCGTCTGTTGTTGATGGGCGTGGTGTTCCTGCCAGGGGCGTATTTTCTTATTCAGACCGGTGCGCGCTATTTGCCTGGCGCCGAAGTCAGCCTGGTCATGCTGCTCGAAACATTGGTTGGTACGCTACTGGTGTGGTGGTGGGTCGGTGAAGTGCCGGCGACGCTTGCCTTCGTGGGCGGCGGCATCATTCTTGCCGCCATGCTCGGCAGTACCGCTCGGGATCTGCATCGTCAGCGGCGCAAGGTGGCCGCCGGAGCACCGGACCCTCGAGCCGCAATCGATAAGACGCTGGAAAAGGAACAAGCATGGGCTGATACACGGGCGAGAAGAACCCGAAACCGGGATATTACTCGGGTAAGATTCATTCGTCCGTCAAGTAATCGCCCAGGCGGCGCATGAAGTCCGTGCCGGCCTCGAGCTGACTGACCTCGATGTATTCGTCCGGTTGGTGCGCCTGACTGATGCTGCCGGGACCGCAGATCACCGTGGAAAGCCCGGCGCGCTGGAACTGGCCGCCTTCGGTGGCGTAGGCCACCGCCTCGCTGACGCGCTCGCCGAGTAGCGCATGGCACAGGCTCAGCGCCTCGCGGTTGTCGCGATCCGCCAGCGCCGGCACGGTCTCGATCAGCTTCTCGGTACAGATGCTGACCTGCGGCGCGCGCTGCTTGAGTTCGCGTTCCAGGCCCACTGTGAAATCATTGAAGCTTGCGATGACCTCATCGAAACCGTCCTGGGGCAGGTGGCGGATTTCCCAATCGAACTGGCACTCCCGAGCCATGATGTTGATCGCCGTGCCGCCCTGAATCTTGCCCACGTGCAGGCTGGAGTGGGCGACGTTGAAGGCGTCGTCGACCCGGCCCTCGGCGCGCAGCTCGCTCATGATGTCCTCGATCTTCGTCACCAGACGCGCGGCGACGTGGATCGCCGAGACCCCCTGGTTGACCTGGCTCGAATGCGCCTCCCGGCCGGTGACCGTGGTGCGCAGGGTGGTGATGCCCTTTTGCGCGACTACCGGCGCCATCAGCGTGGGTTCGCCGATGATCACCGCTCCCGGGCGAGGGTAGTCTGCCATCAAGCGTCCGATCAGACGCGGCGCCCCCAGGCAACCGACTTCCTCGTCATAAGAAAAAGCCAGGATGATCGGCCGTTCAAGATTCTGCTCGACCCAGACCGGCACCTGAGCAAGGGCGCAGGCGATGAAGCCCTTCATGTCGCAGGTGCCGCGTCCGTAGAGGCGGTCATCACCCTTGTCGGTCAACGTGAAGGGATCGCTCGTCCAGGGCTGGCCATCCACCGGCACCACGTCGGTGTGCCCGGACAGCACCACACCACCGGCGACATCGGGACCGATACGTGCCAGCAGATTGGCCTTGCTGCCATCGTCGTTCTCGATACGGGTATGGGGCACGCCGTACTCATCGAGATAGTTCTCGATGAACTCGATCAACTTGAGGTTAGAGTCCCGCGAGACGGTGGCATGGCTGACTAGCGTTTCGAGCAATTGCTGTGCGGAGGGCATGGAGGCTCCCTGTCGAGATGCGGTATGGCTCAAGCCTAGCATGTCGCCAGCTATGTCGTGATGCCCAAGGACACCGAGCGGGAGTCGGTCTGGCTAAACCTACAACAACTATCGGTGGTGTTCGGTCGCGACAAGTCCGTGATTTCTCGCCATCTGCGCAACATCTACAAGGAGGGAGAGTTAGAGCGGGAGGCAACAGTTGCAAAAAATGCAACAGTTCAATCTGAAGGTTCCCGGTTGATACGCCGTCAAATCGAACTCTACAACCTCGATGCCATCATCTCGGTAGGTTATCGCGTCAACTCACGACGCGCGGTGCAGTTCCGCCAGTGGGCCACCCGAGTGCTGCGCGAACATCTCACCCAGGGCTGGACACTGAATCGCCAGCGGTTCGAGGACGATGCCCGCGAGCTCGAAGTGGCTATGGCCCTGATCCGTCAGACGGCCCAGAGCCCGGCGCTCCCGAGTTCGACACTTCCAGCCCGATTTTGGCCTGAAATCGGCACCTGTGGTTTGAGAATTCAACTACTTAGTTAATTTCTGCCGAATTCCTTGTAGTGACACGTTTTTCTCGTGACGC
>NZ_JBNCAN010000032.1:0-41420 GCF_049808615.1 Halomonas sp. GXIMD04776
TTAGCGGGCCCGAAGGGCGAGTCTCGGGAAGAGACGAGTAGAGTCCCGGAGTGCCGGCCAGCGGACGGCCGCCCCGCTCCTCGTCAGGCCTTTATCCGACCCCCCAGCCTCGCCGGGGCTGGGGGGTTGTGTGTGGTAGAAAAGGGGTGATGAAAAGATCGAACAGTTTCTAGATCCATTACGGGCGTGGCCGTTTTTACGAAGTTTTCACAGCAGTTTCTTTTTATCTGCACAAGTACATATTATCAAAGGATATTCTTGAGAGTGATGACGGTGGTAACCGCTTCTGATACGAGTTATCGTGCATTGGCTATTTAATGATGTCCAGAGGAGGCGAAAATGGAAAAGACTTTGATGCGTAAGCTAGGCTTGGCACTGTTGATGGCGCTGTTATTGGGCGGCGTTGCTGCTTGTGATGATCAGGGGCCAGCTGAAGAAGCGGGCGAAAATATCGATGAAGCCGCAGAAAATGCAGGCGATAGCGTAGAAGAGATGGGCGAAGAGATTCAAGATTCTGCTGAAGATGCTCAGAACTGAATGCTATAGTCTGTCTGGATACTTATAAAGGTTGTTAAAAAGCCGGGCAGTTTTGAACTGCTCGGCTTTTTTAGTGAATTTTTACTGTATGTTAGACATTCGGATTCTGTTCAATACCCTGGATGAACCAAGGGGCTTCATTACGTAAGTCGCGAACCAAGTGCCAGGTTTCGTTGAACTCATTATGCTCACCGTTTTCATCGATGATGCCATGAAAGAGTACTGTCGCTTCGGCTTGACGATCATATTCCCGTACATCTCCCAGCTCTGCAAAAAGGCGCACGATGTCGGTTCGGTTGTTTGCTGACTGGAGGTCGCGCTCTTGGCGTAGCTGATTGTAGAGTTCGGGAGTCACATATTCCTGGATACTACTGAAGTCATTGTTATCCCAGGCGCGCTGGAGAGTCATGAAATGCTCCTTGGCACTGCCCAAGAAGCGCTCTTTGTCGAACCAGGCTGGCTGGGCTGAGCCACTGCCACTAAATCCAGAAGCCGCGAACGCCGGTTGCTGATGGCTGGTTTGTGTTTGATGCTCGGAGTAACTTTGCGGGCCCGAGGCGATGGACACTCTGCGTCTACGGCTGAACAGGCGAAAAGCTAGCCAAATGGCGCCAGCGATCAGCAGCATGTCGAGTAAGCGCAACTCGTCGAAAGCCCCACCGAAAAATAGTGATGCCAATAGACCACCAGCGAGTAGGCCGGCGAAGGGTCCAGCAAAGCGTGATAATCCTTTTGAAGGCTGACGCTGCGGCGAACTTGCCGTTCTGCTTGGTGTGCTGGAAGGCGTGTTCGCAGAGCGTGAATAGGAACCGAAACTCTTGCCGCCCCCGAATCGCTTGGCCTCGGCATGGTCGACGGCCAATCCGAACCCGAGCAAGCCAACCAGCAGCATGACTAATAGATTACGCATCTAGTGCCTCCCAATAAAGGCGTCAGGACAAAGACGCTCATTCTAGCGTTTATTTCTGCTTTAGTATCTTTATTGTGGCTCATTGGCCGGTCATGCCTCCTCGCGGGTGAACACTGGAGTATCGTCCTCCGACATAGCGAAATTGAAGCGATAGCCGGCGATATCGAACTCCTTGAGCATATCCGGTGAGTCGATACGGTGGCGTATCAGCCAGGCACACATCAAGCCGCGCGCCTTTTTGGCATAGAAGCTGATGATCTTGTACTCACCATTCTTGGCGTCCTTGAATATCGGCGTGACGACTCTCGCGGATAGTCGCTTGCTATCGATGACCTTGAAGTATTCATTGGAAGCCAGGTTGACGAGCACATTGGATCCGCTTTTGCCAATGGCGGTATCCAGATCGCGTGTGAGGCGTTCTCTCCAGAAGGCATAGAGATCCTTGCCGGCGGCGTTGGGCAGCCGTGTTCCCATTTCTAGGCGATAAGGCTGGATCAGATCGAGCGGGCGTAACAGGCCGTAGAGACCCGAGAGAATACGCAGATGCTCTTGGGCAAATGCATTATCGTTGGCATCGAACGATGTGGCATTCAGGCCAGCATAGACATCGCCCTGAAAGGCTTGGGCGGCCTGCTTAGCGTTGTCAAGATCGAAGGGGAGATTCCATTCGGTGTGGCGGGCGGTATTGAGTCCGGCCAGTTTGTCGCTGATGCCCATCAGCTGAGCGAGCTGATGGGGCGAATAGTCGCGTAGGATCCCAATCAATACCCGGCTCTGCTCAAGATAATCAGGCTGCGTGTATTGATCAGAGGTAGGCGGAGTTTCGAAGTCCAATGTCTTGGCGGGTGAAATGACACTTAGCACAAGGTGCTCCTGAAATATCGGTCGTTAAAGTCGAGAGTATACCAAGCGTCTGCGAGAGATCAGCCATGAAGTCTCATTATCGACAGGGTTCAGAAAAAAGGGTTGAAATATTGCAGTGCAGCACTATGATGTGAACTGTCACCGTCCTTAAGTAACAAAGGGCAGGAGGCGCGGGTTGAGTCCGCCGTCAGGGAGGCGTATGCTTGCCCACCGATGATCCGGCAGCGGCCGGCACGGTCGGTAGTAAGGAGATGTAGGGCTCAGAACGAGCCGAATTCGACATTGTCACCCAAGGCAAATTGGATTTAAGGTTCTTAGCCATGACGCAGGCGTCTTCCTTGTTCACGCGGCTTGAGTTTCGGCTGGCAGAGCAACTTTTCCATACACGTTGGTTGCCACGTTCTCCGCGCACCCAGCGGCTAACTCTGCACCTGTTCCAGCGCTGTGCCGAAGCAGGACATGTTGATGCATTATCGGTCTATGGCCATATGCTTTTTCATCGCGGTATAACGCCCCAGGACAAGGCCAAGGGTGCGCGTTATGTACTGCAGGCAGCACAAAATGGTGATATCCACGCTCAATATCAGGCTGCAAAGATCTACGAGTTTGGTTGTGCCCAATACCCGCGTCGCGACGATCATGCGGTCACGTGGTATGCCCGTGCCGGGGAGTCGGGCCACCCCATGGCAGCCGAGCGCCTGGCTCGTGCCTATCGTTTAGGCGAATTGAGCCTCCCAGTAGATGCACAGCGCTCTGCCCACTGGCAGGAATTGGCCAATCGCGACATCGGCAATGCCGAGGCTTCCGTCCAAAAGTTTCAGGCACACTAAACGCCTGACATGCTTTGAGTAGGCCTACCTTAGTAGCGTAATAACGATATCTAAGCATGAAACCGGGTACTCTATCCAGAATAGGGTGTCGTGGTATTTCTCTTGCCCGCCCAAATTCTGCTCGAAGATAGGAACGTGATGACGTGACGCTGCCTATATTGCTCGATGTCGAAGCGTCCGGTTTCGGCCGCGGTAGTTATCCCATCGAGATCGGCTTGGCTAGAGCGGACGGCAGTACCTGTGCCTTCCTGGTTCAGCCATTGCCGGAATGGATCCATTGGGATCCAAAGGCAGAGCTGTTGCACGGTATCTCGCGCAATCGTTTGCAACGCGAAGGCCATCCGTCAGTGAAGGTTGCGCGCTGGCTCAATGATGAGCTCGGCACTTCTGGTATCGCCTATAGCGACAGCTGGGGGTATGACAATACATGGATTTCCCTATTGTTTTATCATGCAGGCGTGTTACCGCGCTTTCGTGTCGAAGCGCTTCGTCGGCTGCTTAGCGACGTCCAACTGGCACAATGGAAACGGGTCAAGGAAGCGCTAATAGAAGAACGCGGCATTCAGCGTCATCGTGCCGGAGAAGATGCCCGTTTGCTGCAGCTGACCTATCTGCGAACGCTAGGCTCACGGAGCGGCGAACATTAGTCGTCGCAGACTCGCCTTACCCTGTCACGCCTGGTCATTCACCGAAAGCAGTACCTTCCCCATGCTTGCATTGCTCTCCACGTAAGCCATGGCATCTTCGGCCTGTTGAATGGGGTAGTCGCGATCAATCAGAGGCTGCAGATCACCTTGGACCAGGCGCGGCCAGACATGCTTATACAGCTCGTCAAGAATCGCTCCCTTGGCCTGAGGTGACTTGCTGCGCAAGGTCGAGCCGATCAAGCGTTGGCGCTTCATCAGCATGCGCCCAAGGTCCAGTTCTGCGCAGCGTCCGCTCATCAAGCCGATCAAGACTAGACGACCGTCGGCATTGAGCACTTGCTGATTATCAGCCAGGTAATTGGCCCCTACGGGGTCCAGAATCATGTCGGCACCACCCCAGGCCTTGACCGCCTCGACGAAACTACCGCGGTGTCGATTCCATCCAGCATCTGCACCCAGCGCCAAACACTTTTCCAATTTGGCATCGCTGCCGACGGTGACGAAACACGGATGACCGAAAGCACGGCATAATTGAATGGCGGTCGTGCCGACACCACTGGCGCCTGCATGTAACAGCACATGTTCGGCCCTGCCCTCAACCTGGTTTAGGCTCAGGCCGCCTTCCATGAACAGGTTGAGCCAGGCGGTGGCGAACATCTCGGGTAACGCAGCCGCTTCACGCAATCCGAAGCCCTCGGGCAGTGGCAGCACCTGCGCTTGATGTACCAGCACTTCCTCTGCATAACCGCCACCGGCCAACAGTGCACAGACCTGCTGTCCGCTTTGCAATCGGTCTACCTGCGTGCCGGTTTCGACTACCGTACCGCTGATCTCCAGGCCGAGAATCTCGGAGGCCCCTGGCGGTGGCGGATAGCCGCCAGCACGCTGCATCAGATCGGCTCTATTCATGCCAGCCCAGGCGACACGGATGCGTACATCGTTGTCGTCTAGAGGCCCCGGCGTCGACTGCTCACGCCAGTTTAATGTTTGGTCGTCATGGGTGATGGCATACATGATGTCTTCCTTGATCCCCAGATTGTTTAACGAGGCTGCATCTGAGACTCGAGCATGTTCAGCAGCGCGTCGGCAAAGGGGGAGTTCAACAGTTTGGCGCGAGTATTCGTGGCCAGAAAGCCAGCCCTCGTGGCATTGTCCAGAAAGCCTAGCAAAGGCTTATAAAAGTCCGCCACATCAAGCACGCCGACCGGCTTGTCATGCAGTCCCAGGTATTGCCAGGTCCATACTTCGAACAACTCTTCCAGAGTGCCTATGCCCCCAGGCAGCGCAATGAAGGCGTCGGCATGCTCGGCCATGACGGCCTTGCGTTCATGCATACTGGTAACACGGATCAGCTGACTTAGACCAGAGTGAGCCATTTCGCGTTCGATCAACTGGTGAGGTATTACACCAATGACTTCGCCACCGGCCTCGAGCACGGTGTCGGCGACGATTCCCATCAAACCGACATGAGCACCGCCATAGACCAGTCCATAGCCCCGTTTTACGAGACTACGGCCCAATTCGATGGCCGCTTTACGAAAGCGTGGGTCGTGACCTTCGCGTGATCCCAGATAAACGCAGATTCTCGGCATAACACTTTCCCGTCGTCACTCTTTTTTTCATGAGCCAAGCAAGCAGATAGACGCTCAAGGCAGGCTGTCGATAACGCCATATTCCGCATCCAGCCATTGGCCGATGACATTATCGCCGCAAAGATGATGGGCATACTGAGTGTGTAGGCAACGCACCTGATCCCAATTGGTGATGCCCCCGATGCCACGCTGGCGAAGCAGTTCGGTATAGCCTCGTTGTTCGGCTAGATCGCGATCTTCTTGAGTCATGTGTTGCCAACGCCGGGCAACATAGTCTTCATGACTGCGATGGTAGGCGGTGAGAAAGGCGGAGTCTTCTTTCAGGCGCGCTTCGAGTTGCTTGATCACTCCGCGAGCCTCGATATGCGAAAGCTCGACCTTGAGTCGGTCAGAGCTCAGCCAGTAGAGAGTCGGAAAAGGCTTGTCATCGACGATGGACTGCATGCGCAGTACCAGCGGCGTGTCTTCACCGTCGATGGCGGTGATTGCCTGAATACCGCGGGGCGCCCGGCCAAGTTGCCTGGCAATGATCGTCAATTGGTCATCATTTGGAACTTGATCGGTTTGGATCACCATGGTCGTCGTCGGGGTCCCGCAGAAATTTGTTCGAACGTGCTACGCCACGAAAAAAAGCCTTGTTGAGCTGCACAGGCGTCGGCACATAACCCCATTGACGCTCACAATACTCATTGGCACGAATGATCAGTGCATCGTAGAGGCGGTTGAAGGGCGCATCATAATCGTAAGGGTCGTCGCCGAACAAGCGTATGTGAGGATAGTCGGCGAAGCGTTCGACGAAGTAGCGCTCGAGATCGGCTTCGACGGCACGATGACGCTCGACATCCTCGGGATCGATCCATAGATCATAGCGAATTGCCATGCTGGCTCCAGAGCAATGTCGGTGGGCAATATCTGATTATGACAGTCCAGTGTGACAGTTTATCCGGCCGGGTACTCAATTTCTTGCCAGTGGCACGAAGCTGGCTTGGGTAAGACGTTGCAGATCGCTGGGGCGCAAAGCAATCTCGAGACCTCGCCGTCCGGCACTGACATACAGATGCTTACGGTGCTCGGCACCAATGTCGATATAGGTTGCCAGACGTTGCTTCTGACCCAGTGGACTGATGCCGCCCACCACATACCCGGTAGCACGCTCCGCTGCCGGCGCCTCGGCGAGTACCGCCTTCTTGGCTCCTGCAGCGCGAGCCAACGCCTTGAGATCGAGAGTGCTTGAAACCGGCACCAGGGCCACAAGCAAGCGCTGACCGTCGACGCTGGCCAGCAATGTCTTGAATACTTCCTCCGGTGAAAGCCCCAGAGCGTTGACCGCCTCTTCGCCATAGGCTGGTACATTCGCATCATGCCGGTATTCGAGTAGCTCGAAGTCGATACCGCGTTCTTCCAGCAAACGAATGGCGGGTGTCATGCACTGTCCTCGCTCTCATCCACCAAGTGCTTCTCCAGTTCGCGGCGAATGTCCGGTGGTAGAGGAGTGGCGTGCTTAACCGTGTGATCGTAATACACCAGTACGGTGTTACCTTGCGCGCCGGGGCGGCCGTACTGCCACGCCTCCTGGGTGACGGTGAAGGAACTATTGCCCAGTCGCGAGAGCCAGGTGCGCAGCTCGATGTCCTCGCCGTAAAAGAGTTCGGCGCGATACTCGACCTCCATACGGGCCATGATCAGTGACCATTTGCGTGGATCCAGGTCCGGCGTGAACAGCCGAAACACATCGTTGCGTGCCCATTCGAACCAGGCGGGGAGGCGGGTGTTATTGATGTGACCCAAAGCGTCGGTATCGTAGAAGGCGGGCTCTATCTGGCGAGTGAACATGAACATATCCTTTGTAGAGAGCATCAACCTGAGCCCGGCACCGGATCAGGCACGAGCGGTAGCATGACGACCTTGCCACCAGATTTGCAAGCGGGTCCATAGCAAGAGCCACAGAGTGGCGACAGCGAAGCCGATCAGCGTTCCCAGGAGGAGACCCAGGGTCGAGTAGGTCAGCGATACGCATAGCGCATACCAGAGCAACGACCCCAGTCCCGCTGGATAGTGCTTGATCACCGTGGCAACCGGCGCGGCCCCATGGGTCAAATGGAGTATGACCAGGAAAGGGTACATGGTGACCGGGAAGGCGGCGAGTATACCGGCCCAGGCAGTGGGCACCACATGGGCAAGCCCGGTGATCAGGAAGATGATTCCCGCGGCCAGGCCCGAGCGAAAGGCCAGGGCCCACCAGGAAAAACGCCCTCGGGCGACGGCACGGGCATCCGGCACACGGCGATAGAGCCATGTGAATACCGCTATGGCCACCAACGTGGTCAATGTGCCGCTTATTCGATTGAAATCCGCCTGGGCCAGCAATGTACTGGCGACCAGCCAGCACAGAAGGCCGCCCGCCGTACCTGCCAGTACCCCGGACAAACCGTCGCGTCGACCGCACAGCAGATAGCCGCCGCCAAGCGCCAGAGTCGAGGTAAAGCCGGCCAGGGTGTGCACGGCGCTGTCGGCGGCAAACTCGGGAGACAGTTCGAGGCCGATGAAGAACAAGGCAATGGCGGTGCCCAGCGGGTACCCGGAGAGCAGCCCTGCAACCCGCGTGCTGACACGTTCGGCGATCATCGACAAGCCGAGTACGACACCTACGGAAATCAAAAGCTTGGCTATCTGCAAGATTAATGGCGCTTCCATTAAAGGTTCCTTCGGTCCATCAAGATTGTCTTACATATTACTGTTTTATCAGTAGTGCCTATATGAGACGTTGGGTCAGTTTATCCGCCCAGGCCCACTCCAATGCCGGCTTGAGCGTCTCATGCAGGTGATCGGGTAGTGCCTCATGTGCCTGGTTGAAATCATCGAAGTGACGGTTGCGTAGCCAACAGTAAGCCCAGGCACAGGCTTCGGGTTCGTCCCGGGGGATGGGGCGAGAGGGCATCTGTACCAACAGAAACAGCGATGTGCGGGCAGCCCACAGCGGTGGTCGCTCTTCATCGCTCCATTTGCTTAGCATATCACCGCTGGGAGTGACCTCTGGCTCGCCTAGCTTGGCCAAGCGTGCGGTATCGGCCAGAATCATCGCAAGGCGATCGGGGGTGGCCTGGCCCAGTAGCAGCCAGTGGCCCACCAGTCGTGAGGCACCTTGCATAGCCTTGGCATAGAAGGCGCTTTCAGGCATGTTCGATCCTTTGATGAAATAGAATAGATAGGACAAGGAGGTGTCATGCTTTTCGATTTTGCCACGTCCATCGACCGCCGCCAGTATCCATCGCAGAAATGGCAGCGCTACGATGAGGATGTGCTGCCGTTATGGGTCGCCGACATGGATTTCGCCTCGCCTCCCACGGTCACCGAGGCATTGCAGGCTCGGGTCGCCCATGGCGTCTTCGGTTATGGCCGGACCCCGGATAGCCTTCGCCAAACGCTGTGCGAATGGAGCAGACGGCATTATGACTGGCAAATCGATCCGCAGTGGCAGCTCTGGCTGCCGGGGGGCGTGCCGGCATTGCATCTGGCCAGTTTGGCGTTGACCGAGCCCGGTGATGGCGTGTTGACCGTCACGCCGATCTACCCCCCGTTTCTCAAGGTGGCCGATCATACCGGGCGGCTGGCTCAGACCGCCGAACTAGCCGAGCCGGCATCCCCAGGCGAACCCTGGCAACTCGATCTTGAGGCACTTGAGGCGGCGATCACGCCGCGGACTCGGCTACTGCTATGGTGCCACCCGCACAATCCTACCGGTCGCGTCTGGCGGCGTGAGGAGTTGGCGATTGTGGCCGAGCTGGCCGAGCGTCACGATCTACTGATCGTTTCCGATGAGCTGCACTGCGACCTGATCCTCGATGACGAGCCCCATCGTCCGCTGGCAGCACTTTTTCCCGAGTTGGCTCGGCGAGTCATCACGTTATGGGCACCTTCCAAGACCTTCAATGTGGCCGGACTCACCTGTGCGTGCGCTGTCATTTCCGATGCCACTCTGCGTAAACGCTTCGAGCAGGCGATGAGCGGACTGATGCCGAGCGTCAACGTGTTGGGCCTGTTGGCCGCCGAGATAGCCTATGCCGAGGGCGAGTCCTGGCGGCAGGCGCTGCTCGAGGTCCTGCGAGTCAATCGTGATCGCATTGGTGAATACGTCGCGCGCTGGCCCGGCGTGTCATGGCATGCGCCTGAATCCACCTATCTCGCCTGGCTGGATCTACGTAAGGCAGGCCTTGGTGAGTCACCACAGCAAGTCCTGCTTGAACGGGCTCAGGTTGCTCTGTCCGATGGTACCGATTTCGGCGCGCCCGGTTTCGTGCGGCTCAATTTCGGTACGCCGACGGCGCAGCTGGAGCAGGCGTTGCAGCGTCTCGATCAGGTGCTTGGCAAATAGCGGACAATGAAACGGCGAGCCAGAGCTCGCCGATAGGTATGGCGCTGCATGCCGGTCGGCTCAATAGAGCAGTGCAAACAGCTTGCGGCGATACGTGACGGTCAACGGATGATCCGCCCCCAAGGCATCGAAGACTCGTAACAGCGTCAGTCGGGCGGCGTCCTCACCATAAGCGCGGTCGGTTTTCATCACGCCGAGCAGTCCGTCCAGTCCGGCTTCGTATTGACCATCGGCCACCTGACGCAGGGCGCGTTTATAGCGAGCTTCGCTGTCATCGCGTCCTTCCAGCGCTGCCAGTTCTTGATGACTGGGCGCCTCCTCACCGAATTCGATGCGGGCGCGCACACCACGCGCCTTGGCGGCATCGCGCTGCTCCGGTGGCAGGTTGTCGAGAAGCGCTTTAGCTTCCTCGGCATTACCCTCTGCCAACACAGCGCTGGCCAGGCCGATCTGGTAGTCGTAGTACTCTGGATGCTCCTGAGTGAGCTGCTGATAAATGGCGCGGGCAGCGGCCGCATCACCGGCGGCCAGGGCGGCTTCGGCTTGCTCTTCGGGGCTGGCCGGGGCGTCTTGGGGTGCCTCAATGTACTGGGCCAGCCATTCGCGAATCTGCTTCTCCGGCAATGCCCCCTGGAACTGATCATACAGCTGGCCTTGGCTGATCAGTTTGACGTCTGGCACCGAGCGGATACCTAACTGAGCTGCAATCTGCTGATGTTCCTCGATATTGAGCTTGGCCAGCACGAAGGCGCCGGCGTATTCCTTGGCCAGTTTTTCCAGAATTGGCGTCAGTGTCTTGCAGGGTTCGCACCAGGGAGCCCAGCAATCGAGCAGTACCGGCGTATTGACGGAGCCCTCTAGCACCACCTGCTGGAAGTTCGACATGTCGACATCGAGGATGTAGGCCGAAGGATCGGCTTGGGCAGAACCTGTCGGCTGCGGTGTCTCGGAGGGATTGAGCGGAGCCCCGGTATTGGGATCGACAATCGGCATAGCGCTTGGCCTTGTTGAAGAAAAGGATATTTCAGTAATTGCGGGTGACCCGAGAGGGATTCAAGGGCTGCTCACTGATGGGCGGCAGTTATCGTCATAATAACAACCTGATGCTCGCTTCACCGAGTAGAGTCGAATTCATATAGAGGTGCTAATGAAGCAGAAGAGTAGGTATCTGCTGAAGGGGCTCGGACTGGTAGGTATAGCGTTGGTCCTGCTGCTTGCAGGCCCGGTACTGATGCTGGCAAGTCCACAAGTCGATCTCGATGGCCACTGGGCGACCGCGGATCGCTCGCCCGTGGGTCTGGCGCCGGCCCCTGATCAGGTTTTTGAAGCAGTGGTGCAGGTCTATGCGGTGCGCGCCTTCAAGTGGCGCGGTGCCTTTGGCGTGCATACTTGGATCGCCACCAAGGCAGAGGGCGCCTCTTCCTATGTCCTGCACGAAGTGACCCGCTGGTACTCCTCGACCAGTATGGTGAGTCGCTCGCCGGATCGTGCCTGGTTTGGCAATTCGCCTTGGCTACTAGCCGATTATCGTGGCGACATCGCGACACGGATGATTCCCAGGATTAGCGCCGCTGCTGCCGACTATCCCTTTGCGGAGGATTACGCTATTTGGCCAGGGCCTAACAGCAATACCTTTACCGCTTGGGTCGTCCGGGAAGTGCCCGAGCTGCGGGTACACTTGCCACCTACGGCGGTAGGTAAGGATTTCCTCTCGATGGGATTCTTTGCTCCGGTGCCCAGCGGCAGTGGCTACCAGTTGTCATTCGGTGGCGCGTTTGGAGTGCTGATTGCCTTGGAAGAAGGTATTGAATTCAACCTGCTGGGCCTGACGCTGGGTGTCGATCTAGCCCATCCCGCGCTGAAGCTGCCAGGTATTGGTCGACTGGGTCTTGATCAGCCGGTGTCGGGCAATGCCGTCGTGCAGTAAAAAGCCGACACTCGAAGTATCGGCTTGTCTGAATTCGGTAGCGGGGACCGCTGATTCTGAATAGAGAGGGAACCGATGACCTTCGGGTTATGAGGGAGTTCAGCGTGCTCATACGAAAAAGCCGACACTCGAAGGTATCGGCTTGTCTGAATTTGGTAGCGGGGACCGCTGATTCTGAATAGAGAGGGAACCGATGACCTTCGGGTTATGAGGGAGTTCAGCGTGCTCATACGAAAAAGCCGACACTCGAAGGTATCGGCTTTTTTGAATTTGGTAGCGGGGACCGGATTTGAACCGATGACCTTCGGGTTATGAGCCCGACGAGCTACCAGACTGCTCCACCCCGCATCAGATTGTGCGTTGCATTATAAGGAAATTCTGTAAAGTGTCAAGCGCCCAAAAGCCGGACAACCAGAGAAAACTCGTCCATACTCCTTGATGTGAATGCCCCAATAGCGGCATTCCATTCTGGAAAGACTGACATCGTCAGTTCATTTGTCATGACTCAGGGGGAGACAATATGACTCAAACAACACCCGTGGCTTGGGTAACCGGTGGAACCGGGGGCATAGGTTCTGCTATCTGCCGCGAACTGGCCAAGGAGGGCTATCAGGTCGTTGCAGGTTACCGTAATCCAGATAAGGCGAAGGCTTGGTTAGAAGAGCAGAAGGCTGCAGGCTTCGACAATATCGCGCTTTCTGGAGCCAACCTGATCAATTACGAGGATTGTGAAGCCGGTGCCCGCGAAATTATTGAGCAGTATGGTCCTATAAGCGTATTGGTCAACTGTGCGGGCATCACTCGTGACACCACCATGAAGAAGATGACCGCCGAACAGTGGCGCGAAGTCATCGACACCAACCTCAATAGCGTTTTCAACACCTGTCGCAGTGTTCTAGGAAGCATGCTCGAGGAGGGGTATGGGCGTATCGTCAACATTTCGTCGATCAATGGGCGCAAGGGGCAGTTTGGCCAAGCCAACTATGCGGCAGCGAAGGCCGGTATGCATGGCTTGACCATGTCGCTTGCTCAGGAGACCGCCACCAAAGGGATCACCGTCAATACCTTGTCGCCTGGCTATATCGCCACCGACATGATCATGGATATTCCAGAGAAGATCCGCGAGTCGATTCGCGAAGGAATTCCCGTCAAGCGTTTCGGTGAGCCTGAAGAGATCGCAAGGGCGGTCGCTTTCCTGGCGAGTCGTGGTTCCGGTTTTATCACTGGGGCAAATCTCGATATCAACGGTGGTCAATTCATGGGCTGACGACGAAATGTTGTTGGATTCATTTATACATGAACGAGAGCGAGGCGACCGCCTCGCTCTCGGCGTTTCAAGAGGTGGGGGGGGAGGCGTCGGCAAGCTGAGTCAGCAGCCTATCCAGTTCAATGACCTCGCGGGACCATATCGCTGGCGGTACCGGGCCGGTGGCAAGGATGTCGCAGAGAATATCGTGAAGCTCATCGGTTCTGGAGTAAGCCTGCTCCCGCGCGGCATTGAGGCGTTTTACCTGGATCGCCAAGCGCAGCGGCTCGTCCTCGCGCTCGATGCGATCCCCCGCCAGTAGCGTCAGATGCACCCGTGAACGAGACAGCGCCGCTTTGATATAGTCATCATCAGGTCGAGCATGCCGCGCCTTGTTACGTTGCTCGTGGGCGTGTTCCATTGCCTCGTCGAGGGTCTCGCCAGGCGCCAGCGAACTGTCGACATCCTGGGCGTCATGCCCCTTGAGAGCAAGAGCATCTGCGTGGCGATGCGCCTCCAGCAACGGGCCTAGACGCTGCCAACGTAATGCTTCTTCGCTCAATGCCAGGCGCGCGAGTCGGTCGCGTCGGGAGCTTACGATGCCCATCCAGCGTTTACGCATACCCTCGCTGCGACGTCCCGACGGTAGGGGTTCCAATGCCTCTGCGTTGGCGACGGCCTGATCGAGAGTCGATGCCTCGTCACTGCTCGACGGCTGCCAGGCATCGATACGTTCAATCAGAGCCTGCATGGCATCGAGATGTTCCTGGGCGCGCTGTGCACGGTCATCGCGTTCGTTTTCACGCGCGGCAAAGATGTTGTCGCACAAGCCGCGAAACTCACGCCAGAGCGCCTGTTCCTCGCCCTTGGGAGCTCGACCGAGTTTGCGCCAACGATGCTGCAATACCTTGGCCTGATCGGCCCGTCTGGATGCCGACCCTGAGTCCGCTTGTAGGCGACGTGCCTCCTCCACGAGTTCCTGCTTGGCAACACCTATCTCCTGGGCACGCCGATCGATCAGGGTTTGCAACGCGTGACGAATATGACTGAAGCGACGACCGATACTCTCGCCATGACCGCGAGGGATTGGCGAAAAGAGGCGCCACTGCTCTCGCGCCCGATCACGGATCAGACGCAAGGCGTCAGGATCGGCATTCGCATCGGAGTGCTCGAGCAAAATCTCGAGTTGTTCGCACAGTGCTACCCGGGCATCAAGATTGCGCTGACGTTCTTCATCTTGAGCCTTACGCCATGGGCCCAGGCGCTCATGAATACGGTCGGAGGCAGAGCGAAAGCGTGTCGAGAGTTCCCGGTCGATTGCCGCATCCCCCAGTTCCTTCCACTCCTTGATGAGTTGCCGATGTCGGCGATCGAGGTCGCTATCGCTCAGGGCGGTATTGTCGGCCAGTTCGACAATGGTCTGGCACAACTGATCCCGCTTGGGGCCAGCAACAAAATTACGCCAATCACGTAGTTCCGATAGCTGGGCGCCAAGACGCTTGAGGATTGGCTGATGGGCGCGGGACTGGTCCTCTGAAAGCATGTCGCTACGCTGGCGCAGGCTTTGATACAAGCGACTGGCCTGCTTGAAGGCGCCGCGCTCAAGCAAGCGCTCGAGCTCCTTTAGATCATCTTCGAAACGTGCGGTTTGCCGATCATCCGGCTCGGTTGTCCTATCGTCCGCAAGATAATGACGGACTTGTTTCAACAGCGGAGAGGGCGGCAGCTCGGAAGGCCAGTCGAGGGCTTGCAGTGCCTGACATAACTCGGGATCGTTCTGACGGTACCAGGCATCATTCAGCGTAGGCGTGTACTGCTCCAGTCGTTTCCAAACGTGGTTGATGTGGTCCAGCTCGGTCAGTGCCCGAGTATAGCGAGCACTGGTTTCCGCATCCGGCGCATGTTGGTCGGAGAGCGTTTGCCAGCGATTGGCCAGCAGATGCTTGTGCGCATTCAGGCTTGCCAGATCTTGTTCCGTGATTTGCTCCTGCTGGCGCAAGCTTGCCAGATCCTGCTCAAGAGCTTCGATCATCGCTCGACGCGCAGCGTCGGCATCGTTACGCTGGCGATCCGCATAGGCGAGTGCCTGGTGTTGAGTCTCATGGTCACTGATGATCTTACGGCAGCGTAGGCTAGCCTCCTGGAAACGGAGTTCCTGAGCGCGGCTCGGTAGATCGCTGAGCGCTTCCCATTCCCGTTGCAGATGGCGATAGCGGCCGGCGTATAGGGGTTCCCAGGTGTGGTGAGCATGCTGCTCAAGCGCCTCGAGAATGCGTTCGCGTTTGGCTCGCTGAGCCTCGGTCTGAGCAGCATTTTCACGCAGGCGGTTCAAACGCTCCCGAGCCAGGCGAATGACCTGTTTGTCACGCCGCGCCTCGCGGCTTAGACGTGCAAGCCCATGCTCGGTAACGACGCGTCTGGCGGCGGCATGGCGTACTGCTGCGATGTTGTTCTCGATGGCTTGATGGATGAGGATGTCTTCATCCTGCAAGCGTGCAAGAGCGGTCAGGCGTAATTCCTGATTGTCGCCGTGAAGCGCCAGTTGGCTAAGCAGCGTCGGGTCATCGATCTCTTCGATCAGGCTCAGGCGTGTCGCGAGAGGCGGCGCACCGGGTTGACCGATCAGCAGAACGAGCAAGCGGGCTTGCAGCTCAGGAGAGTCGTGCTCTACTTTAAGCCGCATCAGCTGAGCCGGGTCCATCAAGCGGGCTAGCGCCGCCTGCCGGACACTGGCATGCTCATCGACAGCGAGAAGCTCCAAACGCTCACGATCCTGAGGCTGCGCGACATCCAGACGCGCCACCGCCTGACGACGCACCGCTGGGTCTCGATGTTGCCAACGGGGCGCAAAAAAACGACGTAACAAACCTGACATCACTGGACATGCATCCCTGAAAGAATTTTATATTATGGGCGACGCTGAGCGGCATCCTGCCATTATCGATGCTTTAACATCTAAGCATGTGTATGACTACCGTGAAAGCTCGAAGCGTTGATGCACGATGACGCTGACAAGTCGCATCCGCTAAGCGTATCATCGGTTGCAGCCTGGTAACCCCTCGCTTAGTTTAGTGACATTACCCGACACGGAGATCGGCGATGAGTCTCAACGTGGACAGAGAAGGTATAGCCTTTTCTTTCAAGGGTGGCATGCTGCCCATGACAGTCATGGAACTGACCAGCGCGGATCCGGAGCGGATTCGCGAGCAATTAGCGGGCAAGTTAAGCCAGGCCCCTGCGTTTTTCCAGCATACACCGGTCGTGCTCAGCGTTGAAAAGCTCAATGAGCCGCATCTGGCTCTCGAGCGTATCTGCGCTGTATGCCGGGCTCACAAGCTGCTGCCCGTTGCCGTTCGCGGCGGTCCCGATCCAGTCAAGCAATCGGCCTGGGCCTTGGGTCTGGGGTGGTTTCCTCCTCAAGAGTCGCGCTCGCGTACCCTAGAGAGCGTTTCTCCTTCGCCGCTCGAAAAGGAGCCGCAGCAGGAAGAAGTGAGTCCTGCACCTCCGGGAATCGCCCCGGTCGGCAGCCGTATCTTCCGTGGTACCGTGCGCTCGGGTCAGCAGATCAGCGCACCCGAGGGTGACCTGGTGATATTGGGCGCGGTCAATGCCGGCTCCGAAGTGCTGGCCGGAGGCAATGTGCATGTTTATGGTGCATTGCGTGGACGTGCACTCGCCGGTATTCACGGTGACCGCGAAGTCGGTATTTTCTGTCATGAACTGCATGCCGAGTTACTTTCCGTGGCAGGGAATTACAAGCGTCTCGAGGATATCGACCCGCAATTGCTGGGTAAGGCAGTACAGGTGCATCTCGATGACGATCAGTTGACTATCGCGGCACTGGTTTGAAGAGAGAGGCTATGAACGATCATCAAACAAGCAACAGGAAGCATATCTTGGCCAAGATCATTGTAGTGACCTCCGGCAAAGGTGGGGTCGGGAAAACGACCAGTGCAGCAGCCATCGCTACCGGGCTGGCACTACGCGGCAACAAGACGGTGGTGATCGACTTCGACGTGGGCCTGCGCAACCTGGATTTGATCATGGGTTGCGAGCGCCGCGTGGTATACGATTTTGTCAACGTGATTCAGGGTGAGGCCGGCCTTAATCAAGCCATGATTCGTGACAAGCGTGTCGACAATCTTTACATCCTGCCGGCCTCCCAGACCCGCGACAAGGACGCCCTGACGTCCGAAGGGGTCGAGAAGGTACTCGAGGATCTGTCCAAGGATTTCGACTATATCATCTGCGATTCACCTGCGGGTATCGAGCGTGGCGCCCAGTTGGCCATGTATTACGCCGATGAAGCCGTGGTGGTGACCAACCCCGAAGTGTCCTCGGTGCGCGATTCCGATCGTATCCTGGGGCTGCTGTCCGCCAAGACGCGGCGTGCCGAACAAAAGCGCGATCCGGTCAAGGAGCATTTGTTGATCACACGTTACCACCCAGAGCGAGTCACCTACGGTGATATGCTCAATCTGGACGATATACGCGAGATTCTGTCCATCAACCTGATTGGATTGATTCCCGAATCCGAGGCAGTGCTGCGGGCCTCTAACCAGGGGGTACCGGTGAGTCACGATCAGAAAAGCGATGCCGGCCAAGCCTACACGGATACCGTATCGCGGTTACTGGGTGAGGATGTGCCGCTACGCTTCCACGAATTTCAAAAGAAGAGCCTGCTCTCTCGTATGTTTGGAGGAGGTCGTCGGTGAAACTACTCGAATTTCTGAAGCGCGAACGCAAACAGTCGGCTTCGGTGGCCAAGGAGCGTCTGCAGATCATCGTCGCTCACCAACGCAGCCAGCGCGGACAGCCCGATTACATGCCAATGCTCGAGAAGGAGTTATTGGAGGTGATTCGCCGCTACGTCAATGTGGATCAGGAGGCCATCAACATCAGCCTCGATCGGGAAGACGACTGTTCGGTCTTGGAGCTTAACGTTACCTTGCCGCACAGTGGCTGAGAGATCGGCACCACTATGCTAGGCTGATCGCTTTCCATCGGCGTGGAGAGCGGTCATGGCGCAGCGTGGCGCGTTGCAGCACACCTTTCTTTGGCACGACTATGAAACCTTCGGCGCCGATCCCAGACGTGATCGGCCCTCCCAATTTGCTGCCATTCGCACCGACGAGGATTTCAATCAGATCGGTGAGCCCCTGATTCTCTACAGCAAACCGGCGGATGACTATCTTCCTCATCCCCAAGCTTGTTTGATCACGGGTATCACGCCGCAGACGGCCCAGCGACGCGGTCTTCCTGAAGTCCAGTTCGCTCAGCGCATCAATGCCGAGATGAGCGTTCCCGGTACTTGTGCCCTAGGTTATAACAGTCTGCGCTTCGATGATGAAGTCTCGCGGCATCTGTTCTATCGCAATTTTCTCGATCCCTATGCGCGGGAGTGGCAGAACGATAATTCGCGCTGGGACCTGATCGACGTGGTGCGCGCTTTTCATGCGCTGCGCCCGGAAGGTATCGAATGGCCGGCCCGGGACGACGGCTCACCCAGCTTCAGATTGGAGCACCTGACGGCTGCCAATGGTATCGAGCATGTCGGCGCTCACGATGCCTTGGCCGACGTGCGCGCGACCATTGCCCTGGCGCGATTGCTCAAGGCGCGGAACCCTCGGTTATTCGATTACCTGCTTAGGCTACGCAGCAAGCGTGAGGCGGCCAAGCTATTGGATATCCCTTCGCACAAGCCAATGCTGCATATTTCGCGGCGCTATCCGGCCAGTCGCGGTTGTGGCGCCCTGGTCGTGCCCCTGGCCGAGCATCCCTCCAATCCCAATGGGGTCATCGTTTACGACCTGTCCGTCGATCCCGCGCCCCTCTTTGCGCTTTCCGCCGAAGAAGTACGTGACCGAGTGTTTGCCAGTGCCGATGAGCTGGCCGAAGGTGACACGCGGATTCCCCTCAAGATCGTGCATATCAACCGCAGCCCGGTGTTGCTGCCGTTGGCCGCCGTGACCGACGAGGTGGCCACCAGGCTCAAACTCGATCGTGCTCAATGCGAGGCTCACTGGAAGACGCTTTGTGCCAATCCCGAGGCAGCGCGCAAGGCCGCCGCGGTATTTGCCAAGGGGCCGGCGGAAGGACCGCAAGACCCGGATATGATGCTTTATAGCGGTGGTTTTTTCTCGCCGGCGGATCGCCAGGAGATGCAACGGGTGCTCGAGACATCACCCGAGGCGCTAGCGAATACCGTCTTCGCTTTTCAGGACCCGCGACTCGAGGAGATGCTGTTCCGTCTGCGTGCGCGCAACTATCCAGATACGCTCACAAGTGAAGAGCAGGCGCAATGGGAGGGCTATCGCTGGGCACGTATGAACGACAATACGTTGGGCATACTGACGCTTAAGGGATTCGCCCGAGAGATCGAGCGGCTTAACCAGATGTCCCTCGAGGATCACGAACGCCAGGTGCTGGAAGAGCTGGTCATGCATGTGGAGGCGATGATGCCGGCCCAGGCCTTCGGTTAGCCGAAAGCTTGCATGGTTCGATAAAGATGCCCGCGCCAGATTTGGCGCAGGCTTTCGTATGTCACTCCTGCTTTCGAAGCGGCACATAATCCTCGGTAAGGGACAGAACATCGCTGGGCACGCTGCCCGAGGCGAATGTTACCTGCTGTATCGGTGCCTTGCGTAGCGCTTGCCAGGCTTGACGCACACGCTCGGCATCCAGCTCCGAGACGCGTTTGGCCAGGCGTTCACGCCGGTCGAAGTCGGTATCATCGAATGCCAGCTCATACCACAGACGACTGGTCAGGCTGGATAGCGACGGATCGCGTTCGAGCAGTCGATCCTTTACCGCATCACGATAAGGCGCTAGATCCTCGTCGTCGAGTTGATCGATGCGCTGATCGAAACCCTTCAAGAACGCATCGATACGTGACTGGATATGATTGACCTCGGCGCTGGGAGACTGCACCAGCAGATTAAGCCCAGGGGCATCCAGCAATGGCTGGTAGCCGGCGTTGACGATATAGCCCAACTGCTCTTCGGTACGTAGCTGGGAATAGAAGGGTGTCCCGATCATCTGCCCAAGTACCGCCAGCGTGGCTTGACTGGTCAGCGAACGGTCAGGGCCTTGCAGATAGCGCAGGACCGCCTGATCGTTACGGGTGGATGTTGGATGCAACGTAGCAGCCGAGGGGGGCACGTCGAGTGTCACCAAATCCGGGATGGCGGCGTCGTCAAGCTCGGGCGACAACGTGTTGGCGACCAACAAACCTTCGCGCCGGGCGAGTTCAGGGGATAGATTGCCGACCGCCATGCTCTCGATATGCAGTTGTGCGATAAATTGACGGCGAAACTCACGTAGATCCTCGACCTCAAGGGAGTCGAGGGCCTCAAGCAATGCGTCATCCGGCCACTGGGGGCGAATCAAGGCGTTGCTCAGAGTGCGCTGCATCTGCTGATAAAGAGGCGACTGGGGGGCGTTACGCCATTCGCGCATCAGGCCGAGCTTCACCCGGGCGAAGGTGTCCGTCTCGATATCCGCCTGCTTGAGCTGCTCGAGCACGCGACGCAACACCTGCTCCTGACGATCGCGCCAGCCCGACAGCGAGAGAGTGATGCCACGGCCGTGGGCATAGGCCGAAAAATTCTGGCCGGCCAGGCGCGCCGGGTAAAGCACCTCGTTGAGACTGTCGTTCAGCCAGCCTGCCAGCAGCTGGGCGAGAGCCGCCTGGTGCGCGCTACTCGAGGCTTTTGGATTCTGCAGACTGAAGCGCCATTCGGCCCGGGGCGTGCCGAACTCGCTATCGGGACGATACCATAGCGCATAGGTTTCCTTGTCGATCAGGGCGCGAGGCTTAACGGTTTCAAGATCGAGTAACTCGAGATTCTCGGCGATATAAGGGTTGCGATTGGGTAGCGCTAGATCCTCCAATGGCGCTGCCTCGGGCCAGTGGCCGATGGAGGTGAGCCGATAGGGAGCATCGAACCATTGTGTCGTCTGCTGCGCCTCGACATCCGGAGCGCTGTAGACCCGTAGCAGATTCTCCGGAGTCATTTGGGCGAGCAGTTCCCGCACCTGGTCTTTTTCGAAGCCATCCATGCGGTAGCGGCCATACTGAATATCCTTGAGTGGATAGCGCGCCATGTTCATCGCCATGCGGCTGGCGAGATGCAAAGGTTCGCCGCGTTGTTGAAAACGGAACTCCTGCTCGTTGAGTTGCGCTTGCTCGTCGTAACGCCAGTCCTCAAGTCCGTTTTCACGGATGCGCTCGATCATCGCAAACAGGCTCGCCTGAATGCGCGCCAAGTGCTTGGTGCCTTCCGGTGTCAGGCTGATGCTGACCGCGAACAGGGCGTCGTCGCCGTCGCCACGCATGCTGCCAGCGGAAAGGCCATCCGCCCAGCCTTCACGGCGCAGGGCGGCGAGCAGACTGCCTTCACCCTCATGGCCAAGCAGGTTGCCCAGATATTCCAACGACTTATGACGATAGTCGCTGACAGGGTCCTCTGTCGGGAACAGGAAATGCACCTGACGGCTATTTTCCAGGCTCTTGACTTCCAGGCGTGCCGGCACGAGCTCGGGGGTCAGCAGCTTCTCGGGAATCTCCGGGCGGGACAGGCCCCGGTCGGGGATCGCGGCGAATCTTTCACGCACCCAGCTCTCCAGCTCATCGAGTGGCTGTGGCGCGACGATGGAGAGGTGCATGACCTTGGCGCCGTAGTGATCTTCATAGAAATCGGTCAATGCCTGGCGCAAAGGCACTTTGCCATCCTGCAGGGTCTTGAGGCTGCCTACCGAGAACCCGGTGGCCGGATGCGCCGGGTTGAGGGCCTGATCCATCGCCTCGTCGAGCCGCCGGCCGTCGTCGCGCAGCCGAGCCTGATATTCCGAGTGCACGGCATTGCGCTCGCGCTCGACATATTCTTCATTGAATAGCGGTGCGACGAAGAATTGGCTGAAGCGATCGAGTGCCTCGGGTAGGGCCTTGGGTTCGATGTCGAAGAAGTAATTGGTGTCCTGGTCGGCGGTGAAGGCGTTGTGATTGCCGCCATGACGACTGATGAACTGCTGGTAGCTATTCGCCTCGGGATAACGCTCGGTGCCCAGAAACAGCATGTGTTCGAGAAAATGCGCAAGGCCAGGGATCTTGTCGGGGTCCTGGGCACTGCCTACCGACACGTTCATCGCCGCTGCGGCCTTATCGGCATCAGAATCGCTGACCAACAAAACCTCGAGGCCGTTATTCAGCGTCAGGGTGCGATAATCGCGCTCATCGTTGGGACTGACGATCGGGGCATTGGCAGCTTCGCTGTTTGCGTCATCGGCGCTGGCCATCCCTGAGAGGCTCAAGAGAACCAGGCTCGCCAGCAGGTGTCGGCCAAAAAGCCAACGGGGTCTCGGGGTGTGCATCATTTCTCCTGTTCGCTTTGCCAGCGAGCCATGTTACCCGTGGGGTAGGCACACGCCCAATCCTGGCAGGAAGGATCATTCACTCGTCTTGATACCGGAAAAGCGCCCAACAGTTCCAAAGGGGCCGGCAACAAGTGGTCACGAACCTGCTCGAGCGGCGTCTCGGGGTCGAGCCACGCCTCGGCGTAAGACGGGTCTATAACCGCCGGAAATCGATCCGTCAGCGGCGCCAACAGTGGATTGGCAGGCATCGTAATCAGTGCCGTGGAGTCGGTGTAGGCGGTAAGCGTGGTGTGAAAGCGTACCCACAGCGCTCCCAGCAACATGGGGCCACGATCGACGCGGGTTACCAGGAAGGGTTGCTTCCAGCGGGGTAGGGCTTTCCATACATAGACACCACTTACGGGGATCAGACAGCGCCGCGCCGCAAAGGCTTCGCGAAACATGGCGCGCTCTTCCAATGATTCCACCCGTGCGCAGTGTGACGCATGATCGAGCACCTTGAGCCAGGGAGGGGTCAGTCCCCAAAAGGCGTCGACCAGTTTCGGACGACCTTGTTCGAGACGAATGATCGAGAGGGGGCGGCGAGGCGCCAGGTTGGGAGAGGTGTTCAGTGGCTGATCGACTGCCAGACGCGGCAGCAGACCGTCAAGCGACAAGGAGGTAATGTGCAGGCGTCCAGCCATGAATGACAACTCCTGGTGACCTACTGGCAAGAATGAAGGCGCCAGGGTAGCCAAGTCCTGGTGGTGTGCCAATCAGGCTGATGCAACAAGCACGCCCAATGCATTCGGGCCTTTCGCCGAGCACCTGGACCTGCGACTGCGCACTGATTCTTCGCACTCATGAGCGCATCAAGACTTGCGTTTGAGCGTGGGGTCGATATGCTTGTCGAAAACACTGTTCGACCACCGCCGCGTCGCTTTCTTCACGTTTCCGGCGCACGAGTCGCAAGACGAGGTAATCATGGCACGTCCAAGACAACATGCACCTGAGGCCTTGCACGCCCAGGTCATGGCGGCATGCGACGCGTGGTTGCAGGAAAATCCCGTGCGCCTGCTTTCCTTGCGCGCACTCGCTCGGGAGATAGGCTGCGCCCCGAGTACGCTGCTCAAACTCTATGGTAGCTTCAACAATCTGCTGCAGTACGTCAACATCGAAACCCTGGATCGCCTGCGCGCAGCCGTGGAAGGCATGAGTGGCGAAACAGCCAAGCCTCAGCTCAAGGCATTGGCCATGGCCTATTGGCAATTTGCGCAAAAGGATCCTTATCGATGGCAATTGCTGTTCGATTATCCCTTGGCTCAAGAAGGCGAGCTGGATCAACGTCAAAATATCATGATCGAAGGGCTGTTCGTTCGAGTCGAGGCCACGCTGAAAGAGCATCAGCCCAATCTCGACGATCTTGCTGCGCGGCGTATGGCACGCACTCTGTGGGGTAGCGTACATGGCCTGGTGCAACTAGGCCTCAACGAGCGTTTAGGCTATTGGCAGGGCCAGCCACTCGAGGTCGGAGAGCTGCTCGATCAGTTGTTGACGACGATTCTCGATGGTCTCAGGTGCGACAAGAGCGAGCCGTGAGCGGATCGCTTCTCACCCAGCGTCGTTTCGCCCCTTTCTTCTGGACGCAAGCCTTGGGGGCGTTCAACGACAACCTGTTCAAGAATATCCTGCTGCTGCTGTTGACCTTCGTGGCCGTGCCTCGCTATGGGTGGGACACCGGGCTGCTCAATAACCTGGCAGCGGGGCTGTTCATTCTGCCGTTTTTGCTGTTTTCCGCCTGGGGCGGTTCGCTGGCGGATCGTCATGACAAGCAGCATCTCATTCGGCGCCTCAAGTTACTCGAACTCGTCACCATGAGCGTGGCGGCTCTGGCGGTGTGGTTCGAACAGTTTGCCCTGTTGCTGGCGTTGCTGTTCATGATGGGGACCCAGTCGGCCCTGTTCGGGCCGGTGAAGTATGCCATTCTGCCCCAGCACCTGCCGACCACCGAGCTGGTCCGGGGCAATGCCTGGGTCAATCTGGGCACCTTCCTCGCGATTCTGTTCGGCACCCTATTGGCAGGTGTGCTCGCAGCACTTGAGGGTGCCTGGGCGCGAGGCTCCATTGCCGCTGCCCTGGTCAGCATTGCATTGCTGGGCTATCTGGTCAGCTTGAAGGTGCCGACGGCGCCATCAAGCGCCCCGGGTCGAGTAAACTGGCGCCCCGTCACCGCCAGCATACAAATCCTGCGGGACAGCTGGCGCCATCCCCGTCTGTTTAGAGGGTTGATTGGCATCAGCCTGTTCTGGTTTTTGGGTGCCAGTTATCTGACGCAACTTCCGGCCTGGGTGCGCGATGTCGTGCACGGTGGCGAGACGGCGGTCAGTGCGCTGTTGGCAGCCTTCGCTTTGGGGGTTGGTGGAGGAGCGCTTCTGTGCGCCCGGCTGTCCGCAGGGCGTCTGGAGATGGGGTTGGTGCCGCTGGGAGCGCTGCTGATCGGCGTTGCCGGTTTCGATTTGGCGCTGCAGCCAGCCATCGCCGGTGATCAGATTCCGCTGATCGAGCTGGCCCAGTCGCTCAGTTTCTGGCGGATGATGCTGGATCTGGCGCTGATCGGAGCCGGCGGCGGGCTCTATATCGTACCGCTGTACACCCTTGTGCAACTTGAAAGCCGAGATGACAATCGTGCGCGAATGATCGCTGCCAATAATCTACTCAACTCCCTGTTCATGATCGTCGCGGCACTCTTCGGTATCGTCATGCTGACCATGATCGCCGTATCGTTGCATGTCTTCTTTGCCGCACTGGCGATCATCGCCCTGATAGCTGGCGCCGGCATTCTGGCATCCAGTCCCCGCGCCGTACTGCGGCTGATCATCTTCGCGCTGATGCATGTACTGTATCGCCTGCGCTTCGCGGGGCGGGCACATATCCCCACCAAGGGGCCTGCATTGGTGGTATGCAATCATGTCAGTTTCATGGATGCCTTGATTCTGGGGGGGGCGTGCCCGAGGCCCATGCGCTTTCTGATGGACCAGCCGATCTACGAGTCGCCCTGGCTGAACTGGTTCTTTCGCATCGCCGGTGCCATTCCGGTGGATTCGGATCGGCGTGATCCCGGTGGGGTGCGGCGTGCGCTGGACAAGGTGAGTATGGCCTTGCGCAATGGCGAGGTCGTGATGCTGTTTCCGGAGGGTCGCTTGACCAAGGATGGCCACGTTCACCGTTTTCGTCGGGGTATCGATATCATTCTGTCGCGGGACGCGGTACCGGTGGTGCCAGCCGCCCTGGCGGGGCTTTGGGGGTCCTGGACCTCTAACTGCGGAGGACCGGCGTTGGGCAAGCCGCCACGTCGTTTTCGTGCTCGGGTCGTGTTGGCGTTCGGGACGCCGGTGACCGCGGAACAGGCGGATAGCGCAACGCTCGAGGCGCGCGTACGCGAACTGAAACGTGACGCCGAGCAGCAATTGCTGGGGCGTTCAGCCCAAGAGCGATATCAACTCGACGATTAGAGGCTAAATCTAGGCGCGGGGACGACGCACATGCTGCCAGCATCGTGCGGAAGTAATCAGGTTGTCCTTGACCTGCAGGATTTCCATGCGTGTCGTGCCTAGTTGCAGGCAGGCTGGCGCATCGGGAAAGGACTCCAGGTGCTCGAGGATCAATCCATTGAGGGTCTTGGGGCCGTTGGTGGGAAGTTGCCAGCCGAGGGCCTTGTTGATTTCCCGAATGTTCGCCGTGCCTTCGATGACATAGCTGCCATCGTCCTGAGGATAAAAGTCCTGATGCATGCCGGCAACATCGGTGGTGAATTCGCCGACGATCTCCTCGAGGATGTCCTCCAGCGTCACCAGCCCTTCCACATCACCATACTCGTCCACCACGATGCCGATACGACGTTTGTGCTGCTGAAAGTTGAGCAATTGAGTATGGAGAGGGGTGGATTCGGGAATGAAGTAAGGTTCTCGTGCCTCTTGAACGATCGCCGCCTTGGTGACTTCGGGTTTCGACAGAAATCGGGCGGCGTTGCGTAAATGCAGGATGCCGATGATGTTGTTGATATCCCCTTTATAGACCGGTACCCGAGTATGCTGACTGGAGCGAATCTGAGCGAGAATGCTCGTCAGATCATCATCGAGATCGATGCCGGACACCTCGTGCCGCGGCACCATGATGTCATTGACGGTGACATTTTCGAGGTCGAGGATCGACAGCAGCATCGACTGGTGACGTCGAGGAATCATGGCACCGGCCTCATGCACCACGGTGCGTAATTCATCGCGGGTCAGATTGTCTGCACCGCCTTGAATGTTACGCACGCCCAGCAGGCGCAGCAAACCGTTGGAAATGGCGTTGACCAGCCATACCAGGGGATAGAGAACCTTGAGCAGCGGCTCCAGCGCCAGGGAGGACGGATAGGCAATGCGCTCGGGCTTGATGGCCGCATAGGTCTTGGGAGTCACTTCCGCGAATATCAGCACCACGATGGTGAGTAGCAGAGTGGCCACGGCCGGCCCGGAGACCTCGCCAAAGAAATGAATGGCGATGATGGTGGCGATGGACGCCGCAAGATTGTTGACGAAGTTGTTGCCGATCAGGATGACACCGATGAGACGGTCCGGGCGGCTGAGCAAACGCATCACTCGCTTTGCGGCTTTTTCACCGCTCTTGGCCTGATGGCTTAGACGATAGCGGTTGATCGACATCATGCCAGTCTCGGAACTGGAAAAGTAAGCAGAGAGGCAGATGAGTAAAAAAAGCAGTCCGAACAGCAGTCCCAGGGGGATGTCGTCGCTCAAGGTCTGAAAATCCTAAATCAAGTATCAGGCTTGTTTGTAGGGAATCGGCGCCTACGCTGTCAAGATGGCAGGGCTTCATCGAAATGGTGCGTCAGGCGGCGGTAAAGACTACCTGGAGGGCAAACTTGCTGCCGAAATAGGCAAGTAGCAGAAGCGCGCAGCCTCCCAGGGTCCAGCCAGAAGCGCGGGTACCGCGCCAACCTAGCACATGATGTCCCGCTAGCAGTAGCGCGAAAATGATCCAGGCGGCAAAGGAAAGTACGGTTTTGTGCACCAGATGCTGGGCAAACATGTTGTCTAGAAAAATCATGCCGCTGATCAGCGACACGGTCAGCAGCAGCATGCCCGCCCAGATCAATTCGAAAAGCAGCCGCTCCATGGTGGCCAGGGGTGGCAGTACCTGCACGATGCCCCGTGTGCGATGATGACGCAACGCCTGATTCTGACGTGCCAGCAAAAGCGCCTGTACCGCGGCGATGGCGAACAGGGAAAAAGCCAATGCCGACGAGAGTATGTGCACCAGGATACCAGGAGAGGCGCCGACCTGATGGTCAGAGGAAGGCAGGCCGATCATCAATATGATGGCGAGGGCCGCCAGAGGAAAGAGAGCCGCGGCGGCACTGAGTACCGGTTTGATGAAGCTGACCGCCAATAGGAGCAGGGCGATCAGCCAGCTGATCAACGAGGCGCTGGTGGAAAGACCGAGATCGAGCATGTCGGCATCGCCCAGACTGATCGCAACGACCACGCCATGACAGGCAATCGCCAGCAGGCCAATGCTGCGCACCAGTGCCGGACGCTGCGGCACGCGTCGCAATAGTGCCAGCCCTTGCCAGGAGCCGGCGCCTAGATAGAAGGCGATGGCGAGTAATGCGAAGGGAAGCGCCTGCATTGTTAGGCTCTACTGTCCTTGGCCGGGAATGAACGGTTTAAAGAGAATCGATTAGCGCCACTATACAGAATCCCCGGATCAGCGCCCAGCGGTTCGACGCTGACAATATACGATGTTGTGTCAGGGTGCATGGAGACTATGGGCATGAGCACGTATAATTCCGTTCCACGATGAGGTGCGCCTGCCCCAGTACGAGGCGCCTGGAAAATTCAACCCAGCGCACCTTGGCATCCAACGCCGGAGAGCCCCATGTTTGAAAATCTGTCGGAGCGTCTATCGCGCACGCTCAAATCGGTGACCGGTCAAGCCAAGCTGACCGAAGACAATATCAAGGATACGCTACGTGAGGTGCGTCGTGCGCTGCTCGAGGCCGACGTGGCACTGCCGGTGGTCAAGGCCTTCATCGAGCGGGTGCGTGAAAGGGCTGTGGGTCAAGAGGTTTCTCGCAGCCTGTCGCCGGGCCAGCAATTCGTCAAGATCGTCCAGCAGGAGCTGGAAGCGATCATGGGCGAGGCCAATGAAGGGCTTGTGCTCAAGGGTACGCCGTCGGTCATTTTGATGGCGGGTCTGCAGGGCGCGGGCAAGACCACTTCAGTGGCTAAGCTGGCGCGTTTCCTGCGTGAGCGCGAGAAGAAGAGGGTGTTGGTGGTCTCTACCGATGTCTATCGCCCGGCGGCGATCGACCAGCTCGAAACGCTGGCCAAGGAAGTGGCCGTCGACTTCTTCCCCTCGAGTAGCGATCAGCGCCCGGTGACCATCGCCGAAGCTGCGCTGAAGCACGCCAAGATCCAGTTTCACGATGTGGTGATCGTCGACACCGCCGGTCGCCTGCATGTCGACAGCGACATGATGGCCGAGATCCAGGCCTTGCATAAGGCGGTTGACCCGCAGGAGACTTTATTCGTCGTCGATGCCATGACGGGCCAAGACGCCGCCAATACGGCCAAGGCTTTCCATGAGGCACTGCCCTTGAGCGGGGTGATCCTGACCAAGGCGGATGGTGACGCCCGCGGCGGTGCGGCCTTGTCGGTACGCCATATCACCGGCAAGCCGATCAAGTTCATGGGCATGGGCGAGAAGGTTGATGCCCTCGAACCGTTTCATCCCGACCGGGTGGCCTCGCGCATCCTGGGCATGGGCGATGTACTGTCGCTTATCGAGGAGGCCGAGCGCACCGTCGATAAGGGCAAGGCGGAAAAGCTTGCCAAGAAATTCAAGAAGGGCGAAGGCTTCGATCTCGAGGACTTTCGTGATCAGTTGCAGCAGCTCAAGAAAATGGGCGGCATGGGCGGCATGATGGCCAAGCTGCCCGGCATGGGACAAATGGCCGAGGCGGCCCAAAGCGCCGGTGCTGAGAAGGAGTTTGGCAAGCTCGAGTCCTTGATCAATTCGATGACTCCTAAGGAGCGCCGCAAGCCTGATATCATCAATGGATCTCGTAAGCGACGCATTGCTGCCGGTGCCGGCCTGCAGGTGCCGGATCTCAACCGTCTGCTCAAGCAGCACAAGCAGATGCAGAAGATGATGAAGAAGGTCGGCAAGAAGGGTGGCATGCAGAAGATGATGCGTGGTATGTCCGGTGCGCTGCCGCCTGGAATGGGAGGAGGCCCTGGCGGGATGGGCGGTCCTGGTGGCATGGGAGGCCCCGGTGGTATGGGCGGTGGAGGCTTCTCGAGGCGCTGACACCGATACCATTGCCAGGAAAAGGTTCCCAATGCCGGCGGATTTCCGTAGAATATCGCGTCTTCATGGCGGGCTGTGGCTACGCGCAGCTCGCGGCTGCAATCGCGGTCATGAATCTGTGTCGTAAAAACATCGAAATCAACCGAAGGACTGATAACGCAATGGTTACCATTCGTTTGGCACGGAGTGGCGCCAAGAAGCGTCCCTTCTATCATCTGACCGTCAGCGATTCACGCAACTCTCGCGATGGTCGTTTCATCGAGCGCGTCGGCTTCTTCAATCCGGTCGCCCGTGGCCAGGAAGAGCGCCTGCGCGTCGATCTGGATCGCATCAGTCATTGGCAAGGCCTGGGTGCTCAGGCATCCGAGCGTGTTGTCGAGCTGATCAAGGAAGCACGCAAGCAGCAGGCCGCGGCTCAGGCCACGGCGTAAGAGACGAACATCGTCATGCCGGATGGCGCGGGGATCAAGTCCGAAGAGGTCGTTTCAGGCGGCTACGTTGTGTTGGGCAAGTTGACCAGTCCCTACGGTGTGAAGGGCTGGCTCAAGGTGTATTCATACACCAGTCCGATGGAGGGTATCCTCGACTACACCGAGTGGGTGCTCGAGCAGCGCGGTCATAGAACGACGCGACGGCTGATCCAGGGGCGTCGTCAAGGCAAGGGATTGGTTGCGAGCCTGGAGGGAATTGACTCCAAGGAACAGGCGGAGTCGTTGGCGGGGGCCCAGATATTGTTGCCCAAGCGGGCATTGCCTGAACTCGCCTCGGGCGATTATTACTGGTACCAATTGGAAGGTCTGCGGGTGGTAACGCTCAGCGGTGTTGATCTTGGCCGTGTGACCTACCTATTCGAGACCGGTGCCAACGATGTATTGGTCGTCAAGGGCGATATGGACAGCGTCGATGACAAGGAACGGTTGCTGCCCTTTCTGCCCGATGAGGTCATCCGTGAGACGGATCTGGCCGCCGGTACGATGACGGTGGACTGGGATCCTGAATTCTGAATCGAGGCACAAGCGCCATCGAGATACCGGGCCAGACGAACTCGGCCCCATGGGAACTGCCGTGTGGATTGGTGTCGTTACCCTGTTTCCGGAGATGTTTGGCGCCCTGACGGATCACGGCGTGGTCGGGCGGGCGGTCAAGAGGGGATTGCTTGAACTCGATTTCTGGAATCCTCGGGATTACGCCATGGATCGACATCGAACGGTAGACGATCGTCCTTATGGCGGTGGCCCCGGCATGTTGATGAAGGTCGACACCCTGCGCCAGGCGATCCATGCTGCTCGGGCTGAAGGGGAACAACGCTTCGGCATGCCGCCCAAGGTAATCTATTTGTCGCCTCAGGGGCGACCACTGGATCAGTCAGGGGTGCAGCAGCTGGCCGCCACCGGTCCGTTGGTGGTGGTGGCAGGACGTTACGAGGGCATCGACGAGCGGGTAATCGAAAGCGACATCGATCAGGAGTGGTCGATCGGCGACTATGTGCTCAGTGGTGGTGAGTTGCCGGCGATGGTACTGATCGATGCGGCGGCAAGACTGGTTCCCGGAGTGCTGGGTCATGAGGCCTCTGCCGCCGAGGACTCCTTCGCCGATGGTCTGCTGGACTGCCCACACTATACCCGTCCTGAAGTGATCGATGGACGGCAGGTGCCGGACGTTCTATTGAGTGGCAATCATGCCGCCATCAGACGCTGGCGATTGAAACAGTCGCTGGGGCGCACCTGGCTCAGGCGTCCTGAATTGTTGCAAAGTCAGATATTGAACGCAGAACAGCACCGTTTGCTGGATGAGTTCATCGAAGAATACGCCGCAAAGGCGGAGGAGCGTGGTGGTCAGGATTCGGTCATGGCGGATCAGACCGATTGAGCACCCCGCGCGTCACCCATAGTGTCGTTCCCGTGTCGCTTAGCGCCGGGATCACATGCCAGGCGAGTATATTGGAAAAGTCGCTTGGCCCCTATCAGTCAAGGAGTCGTAACATGAGTGGCAAGAACAAGGTGATCCAGGCGCTCGAAGCCGAACAGATGGAAAAGACCATCCCGGCCTTCGCTCCGGGCGATACCGTGGTCGTACAGGTCAAGGTTGTTGAGGGGAGTCGTGAACGCCTCCAGGCCTTTGAAGGCGTGGTCATCGGCAAGCGCAGCCGCGGTCTGAACTCCGCCTTCACCGTGCGCAAGATTTCTCATGGTGTGGGTGTCGAGCGTACCTTCCAGACTTATAGCCCACTGGTAGCAGCCATTGATGTCAAGCGTCGTGGCGACGTGCGTCAGGCCAAGCTGTACTATCTTCGCGAGCGTAGCGGTAAGTCAGCACGCATCAAGGAAAAGCTGGGCTAAAACGCCTGCTTGTCCAATGAAACGAAACCTCGCTACTGCTTTTTTGCGGTGCGAGGTTTCGTTGTGTCTGGCCCGGAGTTGCCAGTAGCCTTATGAGTGAGCCGCAAAACGATAACGATCTGATCGATGCCTTTCTGGATGTTCTCTGGCTGGAGCGCGGTGCCAGTGAACATACCTTGGCGAGCTATCGTCATGATCTGGAAGCCTGGCGCTGCCACCTGGCATCTCTTGGTCGCCGCCTGCTGACTCCGGGCAATGATGCATTGCCGGAGTGGCTGAGCATTCGACGCGAGGAAGGCTATAAGCTCCGCAGTAACGCCCGGCTATTGTCCACCCTGCGAGGTTTCTATCGCTGGTTGCTGGCTCAAGGTGTCATTGATGGCGATCCCCTCAATGAGGTGCGACTGCCCCGTTTCAAGGCGGCACTCCCCGACACCCTCGATGAAGCGGAGGTGGAGCGTCTGCTGGCCACGCCGGATACAGATACTCCTCTAGGACTGCGTGACCGCACCATGCTCGAAGTATTGTATGGTTGTGGTCTGCGTGTCACGGAGCTTATCAGCCTACGCCTGGATAGCATCAACCTGCGCCAGGGGGTGGTGCGGGTACTGGGCAAGGGCGACAAGGAGCGCCTGGTGCCGCTGGGAGAAGAGGCCCAGCTCTGGATAGAGCGCTACCTGCGCAGTGGGCGTGGAGAACTGATGGCGGACATTCGCCGGCCTCCCCTGTTTCCAGGACGTGGCGACGGCTTCATGACCCGCCAGACCTTCTGGCATCGCATCAAACACTATGCGCAGCTTGCTGATATTGCGAAACCGCTATCGCCGCATACCTTGCGTCACGCCTTCGCCACGCATCTTTTGAATCATGGTGCCAACTTGCGGGTCGTGCAGCTATTGCTAGGTCACAGTGATCTATCCACCACGCAAATTTACACGCATGTGGCTCAAGCGCGACTAGAAGCGCTGCATGCCGAACATCATCCTCGAGGTTGAGTAATGAAACGATTGTGCAGGACATTGTTGAGCGCGCTACTGGTTGTCATCAGTATGAACATGGCTTTGGCCGATACCGACACACGCGCATTGAAAGAGGGGTTGAGGATTAATGGCAAGTCGGTACCGGTAGCGTCCGTCAAACGAACACCCCTGGAGGGTATCTTCGAGGTACGCCTTGAGAGTGGCGAAACGCTATACAGTGATGCGCGCGGCGAGCACTTCGTGGTGGGCAACCTGTTTGCCAATCGTGATGACGGTTTGGTCAATCTGACCCAGCAAGCACAAGACGCGGTGCGTGCCGAGCGTCTTGCCAAGATTCCCAAGGAAGACAAGGTGATCTTTCGCGGTGAGCAAGCGCCCAAGGCGACACTTCAGGTGTTCACCGACGTGACCTGCCCCTATTGTCGCAAGCTCCATGAGGAAGTGCCCGAATTGAACGAAATGGGCATCGAAGTGCAGTATCTGGCCTTTCCGCGCAGCGGTTTGAATTCCGAGGGCGCACGTCTCATGCAGCAGATCTGGTGTGCGCCCAATCCCAGTGAAGCGATGAGCGCCGCCAAGCGTGACGAAACTCTTGATGTTGAGCCGGACTGCGACAATCCGGTCGCGGACCAGTATCATTTGGGACGGGAACTGGGTGTGCAGGGGACACCGGCCATCGTGTTCCAGGACGGGCGCATGGTGCCGGGCTATGTTCCGGCCGAACGGTTGGCGGCCATGCTGGGTATCGAGGAATGAGCCGATTGTCGGCTGACGCGAAGCGTACATAGAAGCGTATTTAGAAAAAGAGGAGCATGACCTTGAAACCGGTGAGAGTGGGGATCTGTGGGCTGGGTACGGTCGGTGGCGGTACCTTCAACGTGTTGACACGCAACGCCGAGGACATTGCGCGCCGAGCAGGGCGGCCGATCGTCATCGAACAGGTCGGCGCACGGCGCACGAATCCCGACTGTGACACCACCGGTGTCGACGTCACCGAGGATATCTTCGCGGTCGCCCGTAATCCCGATGTCGATGTGCTGGTGGAATTGATCGGTGGCTACGACGTTGCTCGTGATCTGGTGCTGACCGCCATCGAGCACGGCAAGCATGTGGTCACCGCCAATAAGGCGTTGATCGCCGTCTATGGCAACGAGATCTTCCAGGCCGCACACGCCAAGGGGGTGATCGTCGCTTTCGAGGCCGCCGTGGCCGGCGGCATCCCGGTCATCAAGTCGCTACGCGAAGGGCTCGGTGCCAATCGTATCCAGTGGCTCGCGGGTATCATCAATGGCACCGGCAATTACATCCTCACCCACATGCGTGACGAAGGCCGCGCCTTCGAAGACGTATTGGCCGAGGCCCAGGCGCTGGGCTATGCGGAGTCCGACCCGACCTTCGATGTCGAAGGCATCGATGCCGCGCACAAGCTGACCATCCTGGCCTCCATCGCCTACGGCGTGCCGTTGCAGTTCGACAAGGCCTACACCGAGGGTATCTCGCGGATCACTGCCGACGATGTCGAGCAGGCCGACAACCTTGGCTACATCATCAAGCATCTGGGCATCTCCAAACGCACCGACGCGGGCTTGGAGCTGCGCGTGCATCCCACCCTGATTCCCAAGCAGCGTCTGCTGGCCAGCGTGCATGGTGTCAAGAACGCCATTGCGATCATGGGTGATGCGGTAGGGCCGACGCTTTATTATGGCGCCGGCGCCGGCGCCGAGCCGACCGCCTCGGCGGTGGTTGCCGACCTGCTCGACGTAGCCCGTGACATCACCACCGCGCATCGCTATCGCGTCCCCTATCTGGCCTTCAGCGGCATCGTCGAGGGTGACGAGAGCCTGCCGATCATGCCGATGGAGGATATCGTCACCGCTTATTACCTGCGTTTGCTGGCAGTGGATCGCCCCGGGGTGCTGGCGCGAGTGGCGACGATCCTGTCCGAACAGGGTATTTCCATCGAGGCGATCATCCAGAAAGAGGCCACCGAGGGCGAGCTGGTGCCGATCATTCTGCTGACGCATCGTACCCGGGAAAAGAACATGAACGAAGCGATCCGACAGTTGGAGTCGCTGGCGGACATTGCCGGGCCGGTGACGCGGATTAGGGTCGAATCCCTCGACGAGCAGGAATAAATCATGCGCTATATCAGCACCCGCGGGCAGGCGCCTGCACTGAGTTTCGAAGAAGTGGTGCTCACCGGCATGGCCAATGATGGTGGGCTCTACGTGCCAGAGACGGTGCCGCAGCTTTCAGCGGACGAACTCGCCGACATGGCCGGGCTTTCGTATGCGGAGATCGCCTTCAGAGTGATGAAACCGTTCGTTAACGGCGAGATCGACGACGATACCTTCCGCGAGATCGTCCACGAGGCTTACGCCACCTTTAGCCACGATGCCGTGGTGCCGCTCAATCAGCTCGACGCCAACCACTTCCTGCTCGAACTGTTTCATGGTCCGACGCTGGCCTTCAAGGACGTCGCTTTGCAACTGCTCGGGCGCATCCTCGATCATTTCCTGCAGAAGCGCGGCGAGCGCGCGGTGATCATGGGTGCCACCTCTGGCGACACCGGCTCGGCGGCCATCGAGGGTTGCCGTCATTGCGACAACCTCGACATCTTCATCCTCCACCCGCACAACCGAGTGTCCGAGGTGCAGCGCCGACAGATGACCTCGGTGTTGGCCGACAATGTCTTCAACATTGCCATCGAAGGCAACTTCGATGATGCCCAGGCGATGGTCAAGGCCAGTTTCGCCGACCAGTCATTCCTGAGCGGCGCTCGACTGATCGCGGTGAATTCGATCAACTGGGCACGCATCATGGCCCAGATCGTCTATTACGTGGCCGCCGGCGTGGCGCTGGGCGCGCCTCGGCGCGAAATCAGCTTCTGCGTGCCCTCCGCCAACTTCGGTAACGTTTTTGCCGGCTACATGGCCTACAAGATGGGCCTGCCGGTCAAGCAGTTCGTTATTGCCACCAACGCCAACGACATTCTGCATAGAACTCTCGCCGACAACGATTTCTCCAAGCGTGAACTCGAGGCGACTCTGGCACCCTCCATGGATATCGTGGTGTCGTCGAACTTTGAGCGCCTGCTGTTCGACGCCTATGACCAGGACGGCGATGCGGTACGCGAACTGCTCGAACGGTTCCAGCAGGAACCGACCGCGCTGGCCGAGGCGCCATTAGGCAGGCTGCGCGAGCGCTTCACCAGTCATAGCGTCGACGATGCCACGATTCTCGAGGTGATTCGGGAGGCGCATCATCGCACCAAGGAGTTGCTCGACCCGCATACCGCTACCGGCTATCGGGCCGCGCAGGCGTGTCGGGGGGACTCCGCCATTCCCATGGTGACGCTTGCCACCGCTCATCCGGCCAAGTTCGCCGATGCGGTGGTCAAGGCCGGTTTCTCCGGCGTGCCGCTACCGACACACATGGATGACCTGCTCGAGCGCGAGGAACGCTACAGCGTGCTGCCGGCGGAGCTCGAGGCAATCCAGGCATTCGTCGCTGATCATCGGCGTCCGGAGGATAGGTGACTTTCGATGTTGTCGAACGCGCCTTGAGCGAGACGCTACGCCGACGCATCCAGCCGCGCCAGCGTGACGAAGCGCTTTATCAACGGGCCCTGGAGGCCGGACTTTCAGAGCTACAGGCGCGAGTGTTGGCGGGTCGCTTGAGCGGGTATGCCGGTGAACTGGAGCCACTGACCACGCCCAGTCTGCGCCATCTCGAACACCCGGAGAAACTGGCGGACGCTCGTTGTAGCGCCGAACGCATTGCCCGCGCCGTCACCGAGGGTGAGCATATCGGCATCCTCACCGACTACGACGTGGATGGCATCACCTCCCATGTGGTGATCCTGCGCGCGCTCAACGAGGTGTTCGGCGTGCCGTCCCACAAACTGCACAGCCTGATCGGGCATCGCATCAACGATGGTTACGGCATCAGCCTGCCGTTGGTTGAACGTACCCTGGCGTTGTCGCCCCGGCCCAGCCTGGTGATCACCGCCGATTGCGGCTCCTCGGACGAACCACGTATTGCTCGGCTTCGCGAGGCAGGCATCGACGTCATCGTCACCGATCACCATGCGCTTCCATTAGAGGGCCCGCCGGCCTCGGCCTACGCCACGGTCAATCCGACCCGCGACGACTGCGGTTTCCCCGACACCACTATCGCCGGCTGCATGGTCGCCTGGCTGACGATGTCGCTGACACGCGCCGTACTGATCGAGCTCGGCGTGCTCTCACCCTCGACGCCCAAGCTGTCCCCCTGGCTCTCCTACGTGGCCCTCGGCACCGTGGCGGATTGCGTGTCGCTAGGCGGTAGTGCCATCAACCGCGCCGTAGTCACCCAGGGCCTGACGTTGATCAACCGTATGGAGGCCGCCTGCTGGCGAGCAATGGCCGAGCGGCTGGGCGCCGACAGCGTGCCCTTCGACGCCGAAACGCTGGCCTTCCAGATGGGGCCGCGAATCAACGCCCGCTCGCGGCTCGACGATCCCTACGCGGCCTTGCATTTCATGCTCGCCGCCGACGAGACCAGTGCGCGGACGCATCTTGAGGTGCTCGATCAGGACAACCAGTCGCGCAAGGCCATCGAGAGCGACATGGCCGACACCGCCCGCACTCTGGCGATGGACGACCTGGCCGCGGGGGAGCAGGTGCTGGTAATCTTTTTGGAGGAGGGTCACGCTGGGGTGCAGGGCATCGTCGCCTCGCGCTTGGTGCAGGCCTTCGGTCGACCTGCCTTCGTGCTCACTCCCGCGGCGGCAACAGGAATGCTGACCGGCTCCGGTCGCTCCATCGAGGGGCTGCATCTGCGCGATGCTCTGCAGCGTGCCCATGATCTCACCCCCGAGGCGCTACCACGTTTCGGAGGGCATCGCGGCGCGGCGGGTATAGGTCTGCCCATCGAGCAGTTGGAAGCTTTCCAGAACGCACTGCGCCAAGCGGTCAACGAGCAACTCGGTGATCGTGAACTCTACCCCTGCGTCTTCACCGATGGTGAATTATTGGCACAGCAGTTGTCATTGAGCACCCTGGAGGAGCTCGAACGGCTGGCACCCTACGGACGCGAGTTCGATGCCCCGCTGTTCGAGGGCGAGTTCCGGGTCGAGAACCTGCGTGTGGTGGGGGCCGATGGCAGCCACCTGATGCTCGAACTGTCGAACGGCGGCGTCAGCACCCGGGCGATCTGGTTTCGCGCCTTGACGCCAGGAGAGGCACCGGCTTTCGGTCTGGGCGCGCGATTGCACTGCGCCTACAAGCTGTCGCGCAATCGTTGGAAGGGAAGGGAATCACTACAGCTGATGATCGAGCACGCCGAGGCTCTTTAGGCACGCCCGATCGCTTCCTTTATCTATCCACCAGGAAAGTCCATGGCTCAGGAAAGCGGCGAGCGGCATCATCTCTATGAAGATCTGCTTGCCATGCTGTTGGGCACACTCTTCGTCGCGTTGGGGATCACGTTCTATACGCAGTCGACATTGCTGACCGGCAGCACCGCGGGCCTGGCCTTGCTCGTGCAGTACGCCACAGGTGACCGCTTCGGAACGATCTTCTTCCTGATCAACCTGCCGTTCTACTATCTGGCGCTCAAGCGCCTGGGGTGGTGGTTCACCCTCAAGACGTTCGTTGCGGTACTGCTTGTGTCGCTGTTTGCGCAGCTGACGCCGGGTGGATAGCCCTCTTTGCGCTGCATCCGCTCTATGCGGCCTTGATGGGCGGCAGCCTGATGGGTATCGGCCTGCTGGTTCTTTTTCGCCACCGCATGAGCCTGGGCGGAATTGGCATCCTGGCCCTCTACCTGCAAGATCGCCACGGCATCCGCGCAGGCCTCTTCCAACTGGTCGTCGACGGGCTCATTCTGGTGGCGGCCTTCGCGGTCGTGGCACCGACGCAAGTCCTGCTGTCGGTGCTCGGCGCATTGGCGATGAACCTGATCGTGGCCATCAATCATCGCCCGGGGCGCTACATCGGCGTGAGCTAGGGCTGGTCAACCGCACGTCTTGGGCGCTCTGTTCGACGAGCAGGTTGGGGCAATCAATACCCACCCGCGCCCAGTCACTCGCCGATCCACTCCTTGGTCAGGGTGCGCGCCTCGGGGTCGTAACGATAGACGGTGATGCCACCGTCGCTGCGATGGCCGGTGACCAGCACCCTGGCCTTCGGCGCGGTGGCGATGCTCAGGCTGCGCAGGTAGGAGGCGGTGGAAGGATGCGGGTCATCGCCGAGATCGAAGTATTTCTGCGGCCAGGGGTTGCCCGCCTCGAACAGCGCGACCCAATGGGAGCGGTAACCGAAGCGCAGGAATTCCTCGCTGTCGTTGATGAAGGCCAGGGCGACGGTGGAGGTGGTCGTCAAATGACGACCACCCCAGCGATTCGGTTTATCGGCCATGGGCACAGGGATCAAGCCACTCTTGTCGAACTTGCGTGGATCGTCTAGATCGTAAGGCGAGTCTTCCAGGAAAATACCGCCCGTATAGCTAGCTAACCAGTTTTTTTTCTGAGGCCTCTCGGTGTTCCAATAAAGGCCAATGCCGTTTTCATCACCCGTAACGACCCATTGGCCATCGGGACTGATGGCGGCATCGACTTTGACGTTATTGCCCACAAGCTTGGCAATTGGTTTGAGTGTATGGATATCCCAGAGCACCACGCCGGCGTAGTTCGATGAAAAACGCAGATTGTCCAGCTGTCTAACAGGGGGATGCTCTTTGTCGATTGGCCGTTGGTCTACCTCTCTAAAACCGGTCCCGGCGGAAACCAGATAGCCATTCTTGGCCAGGCTGAGTTTCAGCATCTTGCCGCTACCGATAACACTTGGGCTATGGCTATCGCGCATCATGGGCGTTAATTTCTCCCCATGCCCATCGTAGATATCCCAGGTTTCAGTGGAAGCGAGATAGTGATCGAGCGACTCGTCCATGACATGCCCATAGGTGGGGAAATGCGTGAATTGCTGAATTACCTCGCCGTCGATCGTTTGTACCCGCACCTGGTCATTCAGGTCCTGCCACAGGAAGGCATGACGATCGTGTATAAAATAGGCGCTATAGATGTTGGCATTGGTGGAAAGAATCTCGCGGCTTCGTTGTTCCAAGTTCCACAACACTAAATGCTTGGATAGATGGGTGCTGATGGCGTAGCGACCATCGCTGGACACTCCCAATGCCATGACAGGCCCCAGCGTTCCACCAGGCTGCTTACTGCCAAGGGCACAACCTGTCAAAAGCATGGCCACGATCAAGGCAAAAACGCTTTTCAGGACATGCTGATCGAGTTGCCCCTTGCAACGCTTAATATTGGCCAAAGCGGGATTTCTCCTTGATGCGATTGATGATGCCTTCCTGATAGCTTTTCACGAAAATTTCCTCGGTGGGATACTTCATCGCCGAGTGTTCAAACAGCCATGGCGATTGGTTGACTTCATCAAATGTTAAGGAATTTAGTCTTGGCTCAAAAAACTCCTCCCTTCTCACTTCATCAAACCCCACCAATCCCAGCGCCGGCCTGATCCCTCCCTCCCTCGGCAGCCAGCCGTCACGCTGGCCCAGCTGCCGCAAGCGCTGGGCGAAGATCAACGCCAGGCGTTCGCTGATGTATCCCCGGTGGGCCAGGGGCTTGAGCAGGTCGTAGTCGGGCAGGGGTGTGGCGGGGTCCAGCGGTCCCGGCGGTGTCGCCGCCCTGACCCGCCGGGCTTCGTCGACGATGGCTTGGGTCAGGGCGTCCCAGGCGCGATCAAGCATGCGCCGCACGCTGGGGTCCTTGCGGGCTTCATGGCGCAGGTGCGGCATGAAGGCCACGTCCCATTGCCCTGGGGCCAACGCCTGCCCGCGTGCCAGGTAGTAACCGCTGAAATAACCCAGGCCCCCGGCCAGGACCGGCGGGAAGGTCCACCACTTCTTGGGGTAGGCGCCGCCCAGCGTGCCGGTGCGGTCGTCGCTGGAATCCGTCACGAAGGCACTCACCTGCTGCGCCCAGTCCCGGGGGTCGTACCACTCGCCGGTGTCCTCGTGCGCGGAGGGGCCGAGGATGCCGTCCTCGTGGGAATGCAGCACGACGATGTTGCGCACGGCGCGATGGGCGCTGGGGAAGGTGCCCATGCCCAGCGGGTGGACCTCGCGTCCCGGGCGCTCGGGATCGGGCGGGACCAGTTCGTCGCGGGGCGGGATGTCGGTGAAGGGGGTGTCCGGCGAGAGGGCATTGTCGGCCACCGCGGGTTGCCACAGGAACAGATGGTCGATGCGCTGCTGGACACCGCGCTCGCCGAGCAGGTTGAGGGCGGTCAGCGCCACCCGCGCTCCCAGGGAGTGGCCGATCATGTTGACCCGGATACCCGCCTCGAGCAACTGGCCGAGCACGTTGACCAGCCGGCGCCCGCTCTGCATGGCCACGAACTCGGCCTCGATGAAGGCGGTGGCGCCGGTGTCCCCGGGCCAGGC
>NZ_JBNCAN010000033.1:0-41194 GCF_049808615.1 Halomonas sp. GXIMD04776
AAGGCGGCGGTCGGCGTGGTACATTTTGTCATGGCGGCTGAGTCGGTTGGTTCTTGTATAGGAGCTTGAATTATAACCGATTTTCAGCCGCTTTTTGCATGTCTGGTGCAATATCCGGGCTAGGATAACTAATATCCATCAATTCACTTGCATTCTTTGGCTGATAAAGCCCGTAATAATGTCGCAGGGGCGAATTCCCCGCAGTCATGTCACTGTTATTCTCGTACTCATTCAACGTTCTTATGAATGGATGCCCTCCATCTCTTCTTAATGAAAAAGCACTGTAATTGAAGGTAACTATACGGCTCAATGGAACTTTGATGAGACATGTCTTTCCATTGGACCTATAAACTGCCTCAAGAGGATGGGAGCAGTCTGCCTGCGTAAGATCAAATAGTTCTTCATCCACCTTTCTCCTGACTTCAATGCCTACACTATATAAAGAATATTTTATCAGCTCTTTAGCGGGCTTAAACAGCATGATTCCTACCTCCCCCGGAGATAGGAATCATGCAAATAACAAATGGTTGCATGCATTCAAAATGGTGCTTCACATAACTTTCGCCTACTTCATCACCCGCTGAAAAAATCACCGCACTGAAAAAACTCATTGCATTTTTCATTGTTGATGCCATAACTCATCTTCACTATCACGACACAGCCACGCCTTCATACATTTCACGATGTTCTCACGTTAATCTGCCACAGTGAGGGTTTCGTTTTATGAAACAATATGTTTTTAACATAAAGTTACAAAAATAATCAACCCTGCAAGTTGCAAGTGCTGCTTGTTTTTTGTTGCAAATTTATGTCTACCAATTTCCTAATAAACCTCCTTTTTGAGAAGCACGCCAATGCTTAGTGAATGTACCGCGGCTTGCTGCATCTCCCTTATCGCCTCAGGGCACCAGTCAGCCTTTTGCTGCAAAGTGACGAATATCGTGACAAACTGATTCGACAATGAGATTAGATGGACTAATTCCATTGCCGTGTTGTTTTCTCCTGTTTTGGCTTCGACCGACCATGATCAAACGACTGCTAATCGTGGCCCATGCTCCCTCACCCAACACCCTCAAGCTACGCGAGGCCGCAGAACGCGGAGCGCGTCATCCCGATATCGAAGGCGTCGAGCCAATAGTGAAAGCCCCCCTGGAGGCGGTGCCGGACGACGTGCTGGGCTGTGATGCCATCCTGCTGGGGACTACCGAGAACCTGGGCTATATGAGCGGCGCCCTAAAGGACTTTTTCGACCGCAGCTACTATCCGGTGCTGGAAGAAAAACAGGGGCTGCCCTGCGCGCTTTACATACGCGCGGGCCGCGATGGCACAGGCACGCGCCGTGCGGTGGAAGGCATCGTCACCGGCCTGCGCTGGCGCTGGGTGCAGGAGCCGCTGATATTGCAAGGCGAGTGGCAGGACGGCTTCGCCGATGAGGTCGAGGCACTGGGCCTGACCATGGCTGCTGCGCTTGAGAGCGGCATGATCTGACAGCTTAAAGCAAATTCAATTCATTACTTTAGAGTTTCCTGCATGTCGCTCTCCATCAGCATCGTCGCCCCTGCTTCTTACACGGACCCAAGAACCATCGATGCCGCCTTGGTCGCGCTCAAGACGCTGGGCATCGAGGCCCGAATACCCACCGCGCTGCAATCACCCGAACGTTATCTGGCGGGCAACGTGACGCATCGCCTGGAGGGCCTTTACGCTGCCTACGCCGATCCCGATACTCAGGCGGTCTGGGCGGTGCGAGGCGGCTACGGCTGCGCTCAACTGATCGAACACATCGACTGGGCGCGATTGTCCTCCGCCAAACCCTTGATCGGCTATTCCGATATCAGCGTGCTGCTCGATCAATGCTATCGGCAGGGCTTGCCGGCGATACACGGCCCGGTAATGAAAGAAGCGGCCCTGATGCAACACGACTCGCAGGAGCAACGTCACGTCGCCCAACGCCAGATTCAAGAGCTGATGGGATTGCTTGAAGGTGAGACACCCGCTGCATTTACCTTGAAACGATATGAGTCTGGTGGTGCTTCTTCCCAAGAAAACAACCTCGAAGGACCAGTGGTGGGCGGCAACCTGATGACGTTGGCCTGCGTCGCCGGAACACCGGTGCAATTCAAGGCACCGCCCGGCGCTTTAGTAATTCTCGAGGATGTCGGCGAACCCTACTACCGCCTCGAACGCGCCCTGTGGCAGTTGGTTCATTCCGGCGCTTTCGATAAGGCCGGCGCGGTTTGTCTTGGCACCTTCGAGGGATGCTCTCCCTATGGGGACACGTCCCTCGAAACGATCTTCGCCGACGTGCTTCATCCTCTATCACTGCCGCTGTTCAGCGGCCTACCGATAGGCCATGGGTTGCATAACCGCCCCTGGCGATATGGAACGCAAGGGCGTATCGCCAATGGGCATCTTGAACTAAGGGGTTAGTTGATCAAACGCTCGTTGGACCCGCAAACTACCGCCATGGCGCAGCGTTAATATCTCGTTCGATCTTGGGCTGTGCCAATTTCTTACGCACTCTGCAGGAGAGAAACAATGAAAAAAACGCTGCTGGCAGCCGGAATCGCTGCCTTTGCGCTCGGAACGACCCCAGCCATGGCCAAGACCCTGGTGTATTGCTCCGAGGGTTCGCCGGAAGGCTTCGATCCCTCGCTCTATACCGCCGGCACCACTTTCGATGCCTCCAGCAAGCCGATCTACAATCGCTTGGTCGAATTCAAGCCTGGCACCACCGAGCTGCGCCCTGGCATCGCCGAAAGTTGGGAAGTATCGGAGGACGGCACGGAGATCACCTTCAATCTGCGCGACGACGTTCAGTTCCACAGCACCGACTACTTCACCCCCAGCCGACCGCTGAATGCCGATGACGTCATCTACTCCTTCGAGCGCCAGATGAACGAGGACAACGGCTATTATCAGCACAACAACGGCAGCTATGAATACTTCAACGCCATGTCGATGTCCGAGTTGATCAAGAACATCGTCAAGGTTGATGAGCACACGGTACGGTTCGAGCTCACTCGCCCCGAGGCACCTTTCCTGGCCAACCTGGCGATGGACTTCGCTTCGATCCAGTCCAAGGAGTACGGTGACAAGATGCTCGAGGCGGGCACGCCGGAGAGGGTCAATCAGCAGCCCATCGGCACCGGTCCCTTCCAGTTCGTCAACTATCGCGAAGACGCGGCGATTCGTTATGCCGCCAACCCGGACTATTTTCGCGGCCAGCAGCCCCTGGACGACCTGGTGTTCGCCATCACCTCGGACGCCCAGGTGCGCTACCAGAAGCTGCGCGCCGGCGAATGCCACGTCATGCCCTACCCCAATCCCTCGGATATCGAGGAGATGAAGCAGAACGAGAGTATTCAGGTGCTTCAGGAGCCCGGACTGAACGTCGCCTATTTTGCCTACAACACCCAGCAGGAACCCTTCAACGATCCCCAGGTGCGCAAGGCCCTGAACATGGCGGTCAACAAGGAAGCGATCATCAAGGGGGTGTTCCAAGGCGCGGGGCAGGTGGCCAAGAACCCCATCCCGCCCACCATGTGGGGCTATAACGAAGCCATCGAGGACGATCCCTACGATCCGGAAAAGGCCGAGCAGATGCTGAAAGACGCCGGGGTCGAGGACCTGGAGATGAACATCTGGGCGATGCCGGTGCAGCGCCCCTACATGCCCAACGCTCGCCGCACCGCCGAACTGATGCAGGCGGATCTGGCCAAGGTCGGCGTGGACGCCGAGATCGTCACCTACGAGTGGGGTGAATATCTCAAGCGCTCCTCGAATACCGATCGCGACGGCGCGGTCATCCTCGGCTGGACCGGCGATAACGGCGACCCGGACAACTTCCTCGCCGTACTGCTGGGCTGCGATGGGGTCGGCGGCGCCAACCGCGCCCAGTGGTGTTACGAGCCCTTCAACGAGCTGATCATGGAGGCCAAGACCCTGACCGATCAATCCGAGCGCGCGGAACTCTACAAGGAGGCCCAGGCCATCTTCAAGGAGCAGGCGCCCTGGAACACCCTGGCCCACTCCACGGTGTTCATGCCGCTGCGCCAAGAGGTCACCGGCTACACGATCGACCCTTTGGGCGGTCATAACTTCGAAGGCGTGGACCTCAAGTAACCCGACCAGCGTGCTGAAGGCCGGGCGGTCGTGACGACCGCCCGGCTTACCTATTCGTCGCTCGACCCGGCTTTTCGTCGTTCGACCTAATCGACATACGACCTCATGTTCAAATTTATTCTTGTCAAACTGGCACAGTTGATACCGACCTTCATCGGCGTCACCATCGTTGCCTTCGCCTTCATCCGCCTGCTGCCTGGCGACCCTATTCTGTTGATGGCCGGCGAGCGCGGCATCTCCGAGGAGCGCTACGCCCAGCTCGAGACGCAACTCGGCTTCGATCGCTCGCCGTTCATTCAGTATTTCGATTTTCTCGGCAATCTTCTTCAGGGCAACCTGGGCACCTCATTGGTCACCCACACCCCGGTAATGGACGAGTTCATGAACCGTTTCCCGGCTACCGTGGAACTCTCTCTGTTCGCCCTGCTGTTCGCCATTCTCATCGGCCTGCCCGCCGGAGTCATCGCCGCCACGCGACGGGGCACCACCATCGACCATACCGTCATGGGCATCAGCCTGACCGGCTACTCCATGCCGATCTTCTGGTGGGGGCTTTTGCTGATCATGTTCTTTTCCAGCACCTTGGGCTGGACACCGGTCTCGGGGCGCATCTCCTTTCTCTATTTCATCGACTCGGTCACCGGCTTCATGACCATCGACACCCTCCTGGCCGGCAACTGGGACGCCTTCCTCTCGGCGCTGCATCACCTGGTCTTGCCGGCCATCGTGCTGGGCACCATCCCCATGGCGGTGATCGCGCGACAGACCCGCTCGTCGATGCTCGAGGTACTCGGCGAGGACTATGTCCGTACCGCCCGGGCCAAGGGGCTCTCGAACTTCCGGGTGATCATGGTGCATACCCTGCGCAATGCCTTGATCACCGTGGTCACGGTCATCGGCCTGCAGGTCGGGCTGCTGCTGGCCGGGGCCATCCTCACCGAGACGATCTTCTCCTGGCCGGGCATCGGCAAGTGGATGATCGATGCCATCTCGCGGCGCGATTACCCCGCCGTTCAGGGCGGCCTGGTACTGATCGCCTTCATCGTCATGATCGTCAATCTGCTGGTGGATGTCGCCTACGGCGTCATCAACCCACGCATCCGCTACTAGGGAGCCTGGCATGAGCACTTCAACCACCGCTTCAGCCCCAGGCACGTTTCGCTACCAGCTTGCCGAATTCTGGGGCTACTTCAGCGCCAGTCGTGGCGCCCTGGTAGGCCTGATCTTCATCGTCACGATTCTCGTCGTCGCCCTGCTGGCGCCCTGGGTGGCGCCCCACGATCCAGCCCTGCAGAATCGCGAAGCCTTCCTGGTGCCGCCGGTCTGGCATGCGGAGGGTACCTGGAATTATATCCTCGGCACCGATGCCGTCGGCCGCGATATCCTGTCGCGATTGATCTTCGGCGCCCGCTATTCGCTGTTCATCAGCGCCATGGTGGTGGTGCTGTCGATGGCCGTGGGCATCTTCCTCGGCCTGCTGGCCGGCTATTTTCGTGGCTGGATCGAAACCTTGATTACCCGGGCCATGGACGTGGTGCTGGCCTTTCCCAGTCTGCTCCTGGCGCTGGGGCTGGTCGCCGTGCTGAGCCCGGGCCTGACCAGTGCGATGATCGCCATCGCCGTGGTGCAGCTGCCCTATTTCGTGCGCCTGACACGGGCCGCGGTGATGAGCGAAAAGGATCGTGAATACGTCACCGCCAGTCGTCTGGCCGGCGCCAGCCATACCCGGCTGATGTTCAACACCCTGCTGCCCAACTGCATGGCCCCCTTGATCGTGCAGGCCACGCTGTCGTTTTCCACCGCCATCCTGGACATCGCTGCGCTGGGCTTTCTGGGCATGGGCGTGCAGCCCCCGACCCCGGAATGGGGCGCCATGCTGGCCAACGCGCGGGAGTTCATGGGCAGCGCCTACTGGGCGGTGACCTTCCCCGGCCTGGTGATCCTGCTGACGGTGCTGATGATCAACCTGATGGGCGACGGCCTACGAGATGCCTTGGACCCCAAGATGAAGCAATCCTAAGAGCGACGAGAAACCCATGGCACTACTGGAAATCACAGGGCTGGACGTGAACTTTCGCACCACCAGCGGCCTGTTCCCGGCGGTCGAAAACGCCAATATCACCATCGACAAGGGCGAGGTGCTCGCGATCGTCGGCGAATCAGGATCGGGCAAGTCGGTCTCGATGCTGGCGACCATGGGTTTGCTGCCCTGGACGGCCCAGGTCACCGCCGAGAAGATGCTCTTCGACGGCCAGGAACTGCGCCAGCTGAGCTCCCGTCAGCGACGTCAGATCGTTGGCGGCGAGATGTCGATGATCTTTCAGGAACCGATGAGCAGCCTCAATCCCTGCTTCACCGTCGGCACCCAGATCGACGAAATGCTCAAGCAGCATCGCGGCGGTTCCCGCAAGGAGCGCAAGGAGCGTGCCCTGGACCTGCTGGCCCAGGTGGGCATTCCCGATCCACGCAAACGTATCGGCGCCTACCCGCATCAGCTATCCGGCGGCATGAGCCAGCGGGTAATGATCGCCATGGCGATCTCCTGCAACCCGCGCCTCTTGATCGCCGACGAGCCCACCACCGCTCTCGATGTGACCATCCAGGCCCAGATACTCGATCTGTTGTTGGAACTACAGCAAGAGCACGACATGGCGTTGATCCTGATCACCCACGACATGGGGGTGGTCGCGGAAACGGCGCAACAGGTGATCGTTCAATATGCCGGACGCCAGGTCGAACGTCAGGACGTGAAGGCGTTGTTCGCCCATCCCCGGCATCCCTACACCGAGGCGCTGCTCTCGGCCCTGCCGGAACGTGCCGGGGATCAGGACCGCCTACCGACGATTCCTGGCGTGGTGCCGGGTCAGCACAATCGCCCCAGCGGCTGCCTGTTCAACCCGCGCTGTCGCTACGCCACGGATCATTGCCGGGAGGTGGAGCCATGCCCCGCTGCTGACGATCCGGCGCAGACGCTGTGTCACTATCCCTTGTAAGGCATCCTTTGTAAAAATACCCTGTGCGAGAGCACCCGAAGGCCATCATGCAAAGCCAAGAAACCGACACCGACAAGAATACCGCAACGCGCGGCGACGCCCTGATCCATGCCGTCAACTTGACGCGTTATTACCACGTCAAGACCAGTCCCTTCGCTGCCCCGGCGGTGGTCAAGGCGCTCAACGAAGCCAGTTTCGATCTCTATCCCGGCCAGACCCTGGCCGTGGTCGGCGAGTCGGGCTGCGGCAAGTCGACCCTGGCCCGGGTGCTGACCATGATCGAGCCGCCCACCAGTGGACAATTGACTATCAATGGCCAGCGCGTGGAACTCAAGGAGGGCGAGCCACCGCCTCGGGAACTACGCCGCGAGGTGCAGATCATCTTCCAGAACCCCTATGGCTCGCTGAATCCGCGCAAGACCGTGGCGACCATGCTCGAAGAGCCGCTCAAGCTCAATCGACCCGAGGTAAGCGCCGAGCAGCGACGACAGAAGGCCCTGGAGATGATCGATCGGGTCGGCCTGCGCCCGGAACACGCCGACCGTTATCCTCACATGTTCTCCGGGGGTCAGCGCCAGCGTATCGCCATCGCTCGGGCGCTGATGCTCAATCCCAAGATCCTGGTGCTCGACGAGCCGGTGTCGGCGCTCGATCTGTCGATCCAGGCCCAGGTATTGAACCTGTTGAGCGATCTACAGGACGAGTTCGGTCTCGCCTACGTGTTCATTTCCCACGATCTCTCGGTGGTGCGGCGCATCGCCGACGATGTGATCGTCATGTACTTCGGACAGCCGGTGGAGACCGGACCCGCCTCTGAGGTGTTCACCAAGCCGCGCCATCCTTATACCCAGGCACTCTTCTCCGCAACACCGGTGGCCGATCCCAATCATCGCAAGGAGCGCGTCAAGCTCAAGGGCGAGCCACCCTCGCCGCTGGCCCCACCTCCGGGCTGCCCCTTCGCGCCGCGCTGTTTCATGGCCACCGAGGAATGCACTCAGGGCGACCCTCCTCTGGAGGCGATCAATCCTCGAGTCAAGGTCGCCTGCATTCATGTAGAGAAGGATGAAGCAATCTGATCAGGGCGCGATGGCGGTGATTTCGATCTCGATATCGCCGCTGGGTTTCGGCCAGGTCGTCACCTCGCCCTCTTCGCACCCCAGCAGTGCCCGACCAAGGGGTGAGGCCCAACTGATCACGGGCTCACTCTTATCATCATGGCGGTTCAGCGCCTCGTCCTCGCCGACGATTCGGTATTGGTAGGCTCTATCCTCATCATCGATGAAGCTGACCCGACAGCCGAAGATCGCTTTCTGCGGCGCTTCGTCTCGCGGCTCGACGACCTGGGCCGATTGCAAACGTGTCTGGCAGTAGCGAATGTCACGCTCCAGCATCGGGATGCGCGACTGGGCCTGCAAGTTGCCACCTTGCAAGGCATCCCGTTCGGCGATCAAATCGGCACGCCACTGCTGCAGAGCACGATGACCAGTCGGAGTCATATAATTGGGTAGTGAACTGACAGCGCGCTCCGGCAAGGTGTCCGGGGCGTCGCTATCTTCCTTGACGAAAGCGCGGCTCATGAAATGTTACCCCTGTCATGGTCCAAAAGATTTATCGCAATACCGATAAGTATGCTCGCATCGCTTTACTATAGTGGTATCTTAAACCCCGAATGCATTTTGCCGTAGGGCTCTTACACGACAGGTCGACAGGCCCACGACAAGCAACAATATCCAAGAAGCGCAAGCGTCAGATGAGGACAGCAGCATGCACGATATCCGCCTCAAGCGAATCTATAGTGAAGCCGATCCGGAAGATGGTGCGCGGGTGCTGGTGGATCGGCTATGGCCTCGAGGCAAGCGTCGCGACGCCCTGTCGCTGACCGATTGGTATCGCGATGCGTCACCCTCCAACATTCTGCGGCGTCAGTGGCAACAAGGTGAGATCAGCCATGCCGTGTTCATCCGTCGCTACCGCTGGGAGATGGCCGATGCCAAGGATTGTCTGGTGCCGTTGATGCGCTGGTGTCGCGAGGGTCGACTCACGCTTCTCAGTGGCGCCCGCAACCTCGATCAATCGCACCTTCCCATCCTGCGCGATGCCATTCTCGAGGCCTTGGGCCAAGAGGATATTGACGCCGACGGTCCAGGGCTCAGTTCGCCCCCCTGCTATGCCGAACAGTTCTCAGAGCAACCTAAGTAATCTATCTCAATAGGCTCCCAGAAATAGCGCCAGCCAAGCATTGCGCGCCGAATATGGCGCGCATAAAAACCGCCTCAAAAGAGGCGGTTGGCAAATCAAGATAACGGTATAATTTATATCAACCGCGGTGGTAACCCGGCCTCACGAATGGCGTCTTGCTGATCGTCATGGGCAACCGCTTGCCACGCACCTCGGCATAGACCCCTTTGCCGATATCGGCATCATCGACATTGACATACCCCAGTGCTACGGGCTTGCCGACACTGGGACCGAAGCCTCCCGAAGTGACCACGCCAATATGACGATCGTCATCGCTATAGAGCTCGGCCCCCTCACGCACCGGTGCGCGCCCTTCGCCCAGCAGGCCAACGCGCTTGCGCCGATGATCCTTGGCCTGGATCTGATGCAGGATCATATCCGCTCCGAGAAAGCCGGCTTCGCGCTCGCCGCCTCGACGCCGCGGTTTACCTACCGCCCAGATCAGCCCCGCCTCGACCGGTGTCGTGGATTGGTCGATATCGTGCCCATAGAGGCACAATCCCGCTTCCAGACGCAGGGAGTCCCGAGCACCAAGACCGATGGCCTCGACCTCGGGTTCCTGCAACAGCCGTCGCGCAATGGCGTCCGTCTGAGCAGCGGGGATCGAGATCTCGAAGCCATCCTCACCAGTATAGCCGCTGCGACTGATCCAGACCTCGGTGCCTCCCATGTCGAAGACACCATGTTGCATGAACACCAGTTCACAGGCATCGGGACACAGGCGCGTCATGACGTTCGACGCCTGGGGTCCTTGCAGCGCCAGTAACCCCCGCTCGAGTTCCTCAACCTGATGATCGCTGCCAAGTCCGGTTCGCAGGTGAGCGATGTCCTGAGCCTTACAGGCGGCATTGACCACCAGGAAGAGATGATCCCCGGCGTTGGCGACCATCAGATCGTCGATGATACCGCCCTCGTCATTGGTGAAAAGCGCATAACGCTGCATGCCGACCGGCAAGCCAACGATGTCGGCACACACCAGGGTTTCCAGTGCCTTCGCCGGCGCGGGCCCACTGACGCTGACCTGACCCATGTGCGAAACATCGAACAGGCCACAGGCGGCACGGGTATGCTCGTGCTCCTTCTTGACCCCCAGGGGATACTGAACCGGCATGCTGTAACCGGCAAATTCGACCATCTTGCCCCCCAGTTCGACATGCAGGTCGTATAACGGGGTCTTGTTGAGTTCGTCCATTGAGTCCCTCCACCAGTACGAATTATCGAATACGCCTGTTAGCGTTTCAGATCCTCACCCGGCAATATCGTCTCACCGGCAAAATAGCGCTTGGTCAAGCTGAAAACCACCGGCGACAGCAGCGCCAGGGCGATCAGATTGGGAATCGCCATCAAGGCGTTGAAGACACTGGCCATCAGCCAGACGAAATTGAGTGGTGCGATCGCCCCCAGCATGATCGCCAGAATGTAGACGACGCGGTAAACCTTGATCGAGCCCACCCCGAACAGAAATTCAAAGCATTTCTCGCCATAGAAGGCCCAACCCAGGATGGTCGTAAAGGCGAACACCGCCAGGGCAAAGGACACGATGTACTGACCAACTCCCGGCAAGGACTCATTGAAAGCCATCGTGGTCAGCGCAGCCCCGGTTTCTCCCCCGGTCCAATGGGTCGAGGTGAGAATGGCAAGCGCCGTGATCGAACACACCACGATGGTATCGATGAAGGTGCCCAGCATGGCGACCAACCCCTGACGCACCGGGTCCTTGGTCTGTGCCGCGGCATGGGCGATGGGCGCACTGCCAAGCCCCGCCTCGTTGGAGAACACACCTCGCGCCACCCCGAACTGAATGGCCTTGGCCACTGCTGCACCGGCGAAACCGCCTGCGGCGGAGATCGGCGTGAAGGCATGGGTAAAGATCATGCCGAAAGCGGCACCGATCTGTTCGGCGTTGATAATCAAGACCACAATGCCGGCGGTGATGTAGGCAATCGCCATGATGGGAACCAGCTTGCCCGCCACCTTGGCGATACGCCGAATCCCCCCCAGGATCACCGCGCCCGCCAGCACCATGATCACCAGCCCGGTTATCCAGTAGGGCAGTCCCAAGGACTGATTGAGCCCGTCGGCCACTGAATTGGACTGCACGGTGTTGCCGATGCCAAAGGAAGCCACCGCGCCGAAGAAGGCAAAGGCACCGCCCATCCAGGCCCACTTCTTGCCCAGACCATTGCGGATGTAATACATCGGACCACCGACGTGATCGCCGGCCTGATTGACTTCACGGTAACGCACCGCCAGCACTGCCTCGGAGAACTTGGTCGCCATCCCCACCAGCGCGGTAATCCACATCCAGAAGACGGCGCCCGGCCCCCCCAAGAAGATGGCAGTAGCCACGCCTGCGATATTACCGGTGCCGATGGTCGCCGACAGCGATGTCATCAGGGCATTGAAGGGCGACACCTCCCCTTCACCTTCTTCCCCCTTTTGGGTAACCCGCCCTTTCCATAGCAGGCTGAACCCCATGCCGAGCTTGCGAATCGGCAACAATTTCAAGCCCAGCTGAAGGTAGAGCCCGACCCCCAGCAACAGGACCAGCATCAACGGCCCCCATACCACGTTTTCGACCGCTGTAAAAATTCCTGTCAAGGTTTCCATAGAGTATTTCTCCAGACATATTCTTGTTATGCACCGTCCTCGAACAGCTACAAGCCGGAGGCGCTGCAGCAATGACGATGCTCGAACCCGCTTACCTTAGCGGATACCACTAGCCTTCCACCAGTTCGGTATAGGAAAATATACACTCCGATAAAAAAAGAGTGTCGCGAAATGCATGGCAGCCGATCAAGCATCTCGCGCCTTGTCTCGCGAATGACCAAACATGAAACATGTTTCCAATAAGAAACATGCTATCGCTGCAGCCTCCCTGGCCAACGCAGTGGCGTTGTGTGGTTTCAAGTGATGCCGGAGTCGATAGCGCCCCCGGTTGAGCGCGCTGCAGACACGGGATACCTTCACTAGTCATGTCCCGGCTGGACGAATGACATGAACTCGGCCACTCTTACTTCGGGGGTCAGGGTCCGTGCGACAAACTGAGCACAGCAAATGTAGGATTGTAAGCAGGCAGGGGCTCGTCAATCCGGTGTAATAACGGTACGATTCCCCAGTATAGAAAACCTTTTCTTATAGGAAAAAATATGAGTTCCATTCCCGCGAACCTGCGCTACACAGAAAGCCACGAATGGGTCCAGGACAATGGCGACGGCACCGTCACCATCGGCATTACCGATCATGCCCAGCAGGCACTGGGCGATGTGGTGTTCGTCGAACTTCCGGAAGTGGGCCGCGCACTCGACCACGGTGATGAATTTGGCGTCATCGAATCGGTCAAGGCCGCGTCGGATCTTTATGCGCCGCTAGCCGGCGAAGTGGTCGAGATCAATGAGAGTCTCGAGGACGCACCGGAAACCATCAACGAAGCGCCTTACGAAGGCGGCTGGATCGTCAAGCTCAAGCTCACCGATGGTGATGCACTGGATGATCTACTTGACGCCGATGCCTACACGCGGCACGCCGAGGCTGAAGAAGACTGATCTACCCGACGGGGCGACCCAGCCCCGTTCCACTAGGGTAATCGCACTGCGTATTTTTACTCGACCTGAGAGGGTATTTACAAAATAGGCGAACGAAGGCAAGGGCGAAGCCCGCTCCAGGCAGGCTAACGCATTTCCTACATCCATGTAGGTCACAGAGCGAAATTAAACGAAAAAGCGCAGTTCACGTGGAGTAAATGAGCATTTTGCCCGGGCTGGCGCACCAGGATAATTTCAACACTGTATTGCCAAGTGCAGGCATTTTGTAAACACCCTCTGACCGACCCGCCAACTAAATAGGTGTTCCATGGCCAAAGATCCACGCCGGCTCGCCGAGCTTGCAAGCCACGATGCTTTCGTTCACCGCCATAATGGACCGGATAGCGACGATGTCGCCCGGATGCTTGAAATACTCGACATCGATACCCCTCAAGCCCTGATCGACAAGACCGTTCCGGCCGGCATACGCCTGAATCGCGAGCTCAACCTGGACACCCCGCGGGGCGAAGCCGAGTCCCTCGACTATCTCAAGCGCCTGGCGCGTCAGAACAAGGTGTTCAAGACCTATATCGGTCAGGGGTATTACGGTACCCACACCCCGGCTGTGATTGCACGTAACGTGCTCGAAAATCCGGGCTGGTATACCGCCTATACGCCCTATCAGCCGGAAATTTCCCAAGGACGTCTCGAGGGACTGCTCAATTTTCAGCAGATGGTCATGGATCTGACCGGGATGGATCTGGCCAACGCCTCGCTGCTCGACGAAGCGACTGCTGCCGCCGAGGCCATGGCGCTTTGTCGACGCGCCAACAAGAAGACCAAATCGAATCGGTTCTTCGTCGCCGATGACGTGTTGCCTCAGACCATCGATGTCCTGCGTACCCGGGCCGACTATTTCGGTTTCGAGCTGGTCATCGATAGCGCCGAGAATGTCGCAGAACACGAGACCTTCGGTGCACTGTTCCAGTATCCCGGCGAAACCGGGCGCGTACACGATCTGGCCCCCCTGATCGAGAAGGCTCATCGTCAAGGTGCAATGGCCTGTGTGGCTGCGGATCTGATGAGCTTGGCCCTGCTCAAGGAGCCGGGCACACTAGGGGCCGATATCGTGCTGGGCAACTCCCAGCGTTTCGGTGTGCCGATGGGGTATGGCGGCCCTCACGCCGCCTTCTTCGCCACGTCGGACAAGCACAAGCGCTCCATCCCCGGTCGCATCATCGGTGTCTCGAAGGACAGCCGTGGCCAGCTCGCCCTGCGCATGGCCATGCAGACCCGGGAGCAGCATATTCGCCGCGAGAAGGCCACCTCCAACATCTGCACCGCCCAGGCGCTGCTGGCCAACATGGCCGGCTTCTACGCGGTCTATCATGGTGCCGAGGGTCTGCGCACCATTGCCACGCGCATCCATCGCCTGACCACGATTCTCGCTGAGGGGCTCACACGCAAGGGGTTGGAACTCGCTCACGACAGCTGGTTCGACACCCTGACCCTGGTCGGTGCCGATGCCGGCAAGATCCACGGTCGTGCCCTGACCCACGAAATCAACTTGCGCATGCACAAGGATGGTCGCATCGGCATCAGCCTGGACGAGACCACCACGGCGGCGGATGTCGCCATGCTCTTCGATGTGCTGCTCGACGAAGAACACGATCTCTCGGTCAGCGCGCTCGACGACGAGATCGTGGCGGCGGGCACCACCGGCATCCCGAATCACTATTTTCGTGAAAGCGACTACCTGACGCATCCGACCTTCAAGCGCTATCGCAGCGAGACCGAGATGCTGCGCTACCTCAAGCGTCTTGAAAATCGCGACCTGTCTCTGACTCATGCCATGATACCGCTGGGTTCTTGCACCATGAAGCTCAACGCCACTAGCGAGATGGTCCCCATCACCTGGCCCGAATTCGCCAACATCCACCCTTTCGTGCCGGCGGAGCAGGCGGTGGGTTACAAGCAGATGATCGATGAGCTATCGGCATTTCTGGTCGAGATCACCGGCTATGATCATATTTCCATGCAGCCCAATTCCGGTGCTCAGGGCGAATACGCCGGCCTGTTGGCCATTCGGCGCTATCAAGCTGACCAAGGGCAAGGCCACCGCAACATCTGCCTGATTCCAAGCTCCGCTCACGGTACCAATCCAGCCTCCGCCGCCATGGCCCAAATGAAGGTGGTCGTGGTCGAATGCGACAAGGACGGCAACATCGATCTTGAAGATCTTCGCAGCAAGGCGGAGCAATACAGCGACACCCTGTCCGCCACCATGATCACCTATCCCTCGACCCATGGCGTGTTCGAGGAAGACGTGCGCGAGGTTTGCGATATCGTGCACAAACATGGCGGCCAGGTGTACATCGACGGCGCCAACATGAATGCCCAGGTCGGGCTGTGCCGTCCCGGTGATTTCGGCGGCGACGTTTCACATCTCAACCTGCACAAGACCTTCTGCATTCCCCATGGAGGTGGCGGACCGGGCATGGGGCCGATCGGCGTCAAGGCGCATCTTGCCCCCTTCGTCTCCAATCATGTGGTGACACCGATTGCCGGAGTCCGGGAAGAGTGTGGCGCGGTGGCGGCAACGGCTTTCGGCAGCGCCTCGATCCTGCCGATCTCCTGGGCCTATATCAAGATGATGGGTGCCCGCGGGCTCCGCGAAGCCACCGAGCTTGCCATCATCAATGCCAATTACATCGCCAGACGCCTCGAAGAGCACTATCCGGTGCTGTATCAGGGCATCAATGGCACCGTGGCTCACGAGTGCATCATCGATATTCGCCCGCTCAAGCAGGCCTCGGGGATCAGCGAGGAAGACATCGCCAAGCGCCTGATGGATTATGGCTTCCATGCCCCGACCATGTCCTTCCCGGTACCGGGCACTCTGATGATCGAGCCTACCGAGTCGGAATCGCGTTATGAGATCGATCGTTTCTGCGATGCCATGATCGCCATCCGCAAGGAGATCAAACGCGTCGAGAAAGGTGAATGGCCGGCGGAGGACAATCCTCTGGTGAACGCGCCGCACACCATGGCCGACCTCATGGATGAAAGCTGGGAGCGACCCTACTCACGCAAACTGGGCGCCTTCCCCTCTGAGCACGTTCAAGCGGCCAAGTATTGGCCGGCGGTCAATCGAGTCGATAATGTCCATGGCGACCGGCAGTTGATCTGTTCGTGCCCGAGCATCGACAACTACCGCGACTGAGACCTGATCCCATCAGCGCCTGCCATTGACCCCCTGCAGCCTCGGCCCAGGGGGTTTTGGTTCAGGGGGTTTGGCACTGCAAGCGATCGGACGTAGCGCTCAACTATCAAAACATGGCTCTTCGGAAAACGCATACAGCGTGTTGCGACGCTGCTGGCGGAAATCGTCGAGTAGCTGGGCATAGCGCTTGGGAGGATCGGTATCGATCAGCGTGATCACATGCAGTGTTTCATAGACCGGATTGGTCATTACCAACTCCTTGACCTGACGCTGCCAAGGGGATGTTTCAAGCACCAGCCGGGACACCACCGTGAATCCCAAGCCTCTTGCCACCGCATCCAGCACCATGCTCACTTCATTGGTGAAGCCCTGCTTGGGCACATGGTTCATTGAACGAAATTCATCGCCGAAATTGGCACGCAATAGCTGACTCGCATTATCGCTGGCGCCGGAATAATCGATAAAGCCCAGTGCCGCCAGTTCACTCAGGGTCGATCCGGTAAAATCCGCCGGTGTGAGCAGACACAAGGGCTCCTGATACCAAGGCGTATAGGCCAATTCCGGATGCTTGGTTACCTCAGCGGCGATCCCCAGATCGTAACGACCATCCAACACGCCCTGAACGATGTCGCGATTGAAGGCAAAGTGATAGCTGACCGTCAGGCCAGGATTCGTTTGCTGATACCCCAGTAGAAACGGGTAGAACATCAACCCCACACTCGTCGGTGAGGCGACCCGGCAGTCACCGGAGTCGAGGGAATCATTGTCCAGCGAATGACGGAAATACTCGTGCTCGACGAACAGCTTGATCGCGTAATCGTAAGCCCGCCGACCCGCCTCGGTGAGGGTAAAGCGACGACCGTGACGGTTGAGCAGTGGCTTGCCGAGATAGTCTTCCAGTTTGCGGATATGCTGGCTAACTCCCGGCTGAGTCATTTCCAGACGCTGCGCGGTAACGGTAAAGCTACCGGTTTCCACCAGCGTAATGAAGGTGCGGAAATACTGGGCATTGAACATGGCAGAACACCTCCATTCGAGACTGATTCGATCGCTGAGCCTGGCCCGCTTTCGGGGTGATTGCAGCGGATAACCGATATAGCATCGAGTCAGTCGTTTTCTCAGCGAACCGCCCTGCCGGATAAAGCTTATCAAACAATTCGTCGTGGCGCAGCGCTGCGAGCCGCCCGCGGGCATGTTAGCATTCACTGCGTGCAGCCTTTATTCAATAGACATCCAACCTACCGTCAAAAGAGCCGCAATTATCATGTCAGATCCCTTCGCCGATCGTGCGCAGGCACTTCATCGCACATTGCTTGTCATGGAAAACGATGCCGCGGAAGATGATCTTTTCGCCGTCGGCTACATGATTCCGCAGATTGGCCTGGTGCTGGAAATGGCCGATTACGACGCGAACGCCGTCGACGCCGAAGACTTCGATGTCACCTATTGGCAGTGGCTCGAATCGACATTCGCGGAAGATGGCATGAGCGAATACGATCGTACCCGCATCGCCCAACTATGGGCACAGGCGCGCGCCAGCACCCGTGCTGCCTGATGCTCCTCATGGACACCAAGATGACAGAAACGCTATCCGCAACGACCACCCCCGAAGGCAGCCTGGAGGTTCTTTCTCAACATGAAGTGAACCGACTGCGCGATACTTCCGCCAATGGCCTACATGACATACTCAGGCGCTGTGCGCTGGCCGTACTCAATTGCGGCAACCCAACCGATGACGGCCTGGCGGTCATGCAGACTTATCATGACTTCGATATCGAAGTGCTGCAGCAGGATCGGGGGATTCGCCTCAAATTGACCAATGCCCCCGCAGAGGCGTTCGTCGATGGGCGCATGATCCGCGGCATTCGTGAGCACCTTTCCTCCGTGCTGAGAGACATCGTCTACGTATTCAACGAGATACAGCAACATCCGCGTTTCGATCTTACCTCTAGCGAGAGCATCACGAACGCGGTCTTTCACATCCTGCGCAACGCCGGCACCCTGGATTCTTCCCGGGAGCCGAGTCTAGTGGTGTGTTGGGGTGGCCACTCGATTTCTCGTGAAGAATACGATTATTCCAAGGGCGTCGGCTATCAACTCGGTCTACGCGACCTGGATATTTGTACCGGCTGCGGCCCGGGGGCGATGAAAGGACCGATGAAAGGCGCCAATGTGGCGCATGCCAAGCAGCGCCGTAAGCGAGGTCGCTATCTGGGCATTTCCGAACCCGGAATCATCGCCGCGGAGTCACCCAACCCCATTGTCAACGAGCTTGTTGTCATGCCCGACATCGAAAAGCGTCTGGAGGCGTTCATTCGGGTCGGCCATGGCATCATCATCTTTCCCGGCGGGGTCGGCACTGCCGAGGAAATTCTCTACCTGCTGGGTATTCTGTTGCATCCGAGCAATGCCAATACCCCCTTCCCGATCATTTTCACCGGCCCCCGCAGCAGCGCCGAATATTTTCAGCGCATCGATGAGTTTCTGGCCTATACCCTGGGTGACGAAGCACGCAAACGCTATCGCATCATCATCGACGATCCGATTGCCGTGGCGCGGGCCATGCGGGAAGGCATCGAGGAGGTCACCGCATTCCGGCGCACCCACGAGGATGCGTTCTATTTCAACTGGCGACTCAACGTCGAGGCGGACTTCCAGCACCCCTTTGAAGCCACTCATGAGGCCATGGCGGCATTGGCACTACATCGGGAACACCCCGTCCACGAGTTGGCCGCCAACCTGCGACGCGCGTTCTCCGGCATCGTCAGCGGTAACGTCAAGGAGCCCGGCATTCGCACCATCGAGGCCCATGGTCCTTTTCGCTTACACGCCGAGCCTGAGCTCATGGCACGCCTGGACGACCTGCTGACATCGTTTGTGGCCCAGGCGCGGATGAAGCTTCCCGGCAGCCATTATGTGCCCTGCTATACCCTGGAATGATCGCACCCTGCTCTGGCCATGACCTGCATCAATACCAGGCGTTACGCTGTTGCACGCCCATGGCCAGGGCATGAAGCAAAAGTCCCAGCGTGGCCCCGTGCGACAGCAGCAGGAGTCCATTCACGCCGCTGGTGAACACTTGCCACAGCACGACCAACGCCATGCCAAGCAGCACCATGGCTGCCAGCCGGCCAAGCAGCCTGGGTACAGGTTGCCGTGCTTCTGAGGGCAGCCGGCGCCAGGTAAAGATGATCACTGCCGCAATGGCGACGAACGCCATCAGGATCAGGATGAGGCGCTCCTGATGTCCATAAACCAGGTAACGGGGCAGCGTCGCCAGGATCGCGACAAGCACACCGATCATCACACTGAGCCGTTCGGGGGTCATCGAAGCCGCCATGCTGACATTACTCCTGCTGTAGCAGTATTCTATGTTCTTGAAGGTTCAGGTTCTCAACTCCTGCTCCTCGATCCACGCTTCGACCCAGGGCACTGCCTCATCATCCGCCATGAAGGTCTCCATGGCATCTACCTCCAGGCGCTCTCCAAGGCGTTCGGCGCCATGCTCTTGAAGCAGTTTGTCAAGTGCGCGCCCTGCGCCACAGAACGTCTCGCCATAGGAGCTATCCCCGAGGGCGATCAGTCCGTAACGCAGTCGCGCAAGATCCGGTCCCTTCTCGGCAATGGCGCCGGCCAGGGCCGCAAAATTCCCCGGGTAGTCACCACTGCCGGTTGTCGAGACGCAAAACAGCGTCAAATCAGGCGGAGGCTCGATCAAGTCTTCTAACGTCGGCTGCTCGTGGATGGTCACCTCATAACCGCACTCCTCGAACAATGGCTTGACCTGCTCGGCAACATCCAGAGCGCCGCCATACATGGTGGCGACAAAAATCTTGAGGGTAGGCATTACGTACGTTTGCTTGAGAAATTTACTGGAATATTAGCACGTAAAGGCACCCCCACTCACGCGCTTGCCGGTAACGAAGGCACCGGAACTGGCTCACATGCGCGGTAGTGATCGGGCAGGTATACTAGTCGCCCCACTGCACGGAGGACATCATGGAGAGAGCATTCGAAGCCTGGATCACACCGCTGATGATCGGCGGCCTCATACTGTTCATGTGCTTCATCATTTGGGACCTTGCGCGCAAGTCCAAGGCGGGCAAATTCGGCACCATCATGCTGTTCATCGTACTGGGAGCGGGAATGCTGGGATTCGTGCTCAAGACCGTGATCACCGAGTTACTCGAGAGGGGAGGAACGCTATAGGAGCGTGCACAGGGCCTAATCTGCCGGGCTGTCCCTGACTTGAATGACAGAGACCGGCCCATGGAGCCGGTCTCGTTGCGCTTTTCGAATGCGCTAGCTGTCAGGTGTTCAGCCTTTTAGGCACCCGTGTCCAGAAGCGTTTTCTCACCTTCGTAACTCTCGACCTGGGCCTTGAGCTTCTGACCGGGCCTGAACGTGACCACTCGTCGCGCGGAAATAGGGATCTCTTCACCGGTCTTGGGGTTGCGTCCAGGGCGCTCCCCCTTGTCTCTCAAATCGAAATTACCAAAACCGGACAGTTTTACTTGTTCGTTTTCGCGCAGGCAGCCACGAATTTCTTCGAAGAATGCTTCCACCATCGTTTTGGCCTCACGTTTCGAGAAACCCAGCTCACTGTGCAGATGCTCTGCCAACTCCGCCTTAGTCAATGCCCCCATAACCGTGCCCTCACTCAGGATGTCGACGTTCAGCCTCGCAGCTCGGCGCCAAAGCGCTGGCGGGACTCGATGACGATCGAATCAATTAACTGATTGATTTCTTCGTCATTAAGCGTGCGCGAAGGATGTTGCCAGGTCAAGCCCAAGGCGACACTCTTCTTGCCCTCAACAACGCCGGCCCCCTGATAGACATCAAACAGATGCAGTCCGACCAGCCATTCGCCGGCCTGTTCACGCAAGCTATCGAGCAGCGCCTGTACCGGCACCCCTTCATCGACCACCAGGGCCAGATCACGGCGGACTTCGGGATAACGCGACAACGCCCTGAAAGTCGGCAGACGTCCTTGAGTCAAGGCATCGAGGCGCACCTCGAAGACGAACACCTCGGGCTTGATACCCAGCTCGGCGCGTATCGCGGGATGTAGTGCTCCGAGCCAACCTGCCGCCTCACCTTGATAGGTCAAACGGGCGGTCTGCCCCGGATGCAACGCCGGATGCTCTGCCGGCTCGAAACGCCAGGCGGCATGATTGCTGCCCACCTCCAACAGGCTTTCGACATCGCCCTTGAGATCGAAGAAATCCACACTCTCGCGACGGGCGGCCCACCCCTCGGGATCCCGCGGGCCACAAATCAATCCACCCAACATGGTGGTCTGTTCGACACTGTCGAGTTCGCCACGGAACACCAACCCGGTTTCGAATAGCCGAATACGTGATTGCTGACGATTCAAGTTATACATCAATGCCTTGACGAGGCCAGGGAACAGGCTCGCGCGCATGACGGCCATATCGCTGGAAATCGGATTGGCCAAGCGTGGCGCTGGCTCACCGGGCGCCAGCAGCGCTTGCAATTCCGGCGCCACGAAACTGTAGCTGATGGCTTCCTGATAGCCTCGCGCCACCAACTGTCGACGCAGACGAGTCAGAGGCTGGCGACGCTCCTCATCGGCAACGAGACCGAGACGCGCCGCCGGACGACGCACCGGCAATCGGTTGTAGCCGTGAATGCGCGCCAACTCTTCGATCAGGTCCTCTTCGATCGCGACATCGAAGCGCCAGCTCGGCACCCCGACTTGCCAGGCGTCATCCCCTTCGGCTATCTCAGCTCCCTCGCGGCTGGCCTGCATACCGAGTCGCTCGAGAATTTCGACGATCTCCGCACCCGGCAGCGCGATGTTCAGACACTGTTTGATTCGTGACGCGCGCAGGCGCACTTGACGTTCACCAGGTAGATGATCGGGGCTCGCGGTTTCATTGACCGGCCCCGGTTCTCCCCCGGTAATCTGAATCAACAGCGCCGTGGCACGTTCCGCCGCCTGGCGGGGCAGTTCGGGATCGACGCCTCGTTCGAAGCGATGCGACGCATCGGTATGCAACCCATAGGAGCGCGCCTGACCGGCGATGGCCAGCGGCGCGAAAAAAGCGGATTCGAGGAATACATCACGGGTGCGCGGGCTGACACCGGAATGCTCGCCACCCATTACCCCCGCAATGGCGAGCACCTTGTCACGATCCGCAATAACCAGCGTGCCTTCACGCAAGGCCACGTCCTGGCCATCGAGCAGCACCAAGCGCTCCCCTTCCCGAGCTAGGCGAACCTCGATCGCCTCCTGTAGATTCGCCAGGTCGAAGGCATGGAGCGGCTGCCCCAGTTCGAGCATCACGTAGTTGGTAATATCAACCACCGCATCGATAGAGCGCACGCCTGCACGCCGCAGTCGCTCGACCATCCACAGTGGCGTAGGCGCCGTAACATCCACATTACGGATCACTCGCCCGACATAGCGTGGGCACTGCGCCGGCGCGCTGAGCCGCACTGGGAACACATCGTCGTTGCTCGGCGGCTGAAGGGTGAGATCAGGACCACTCAATGCCAAGCGATTGAGCACGCCAACCTCCCGCGCCAGTCCTTTCACACTCAGGCAATCACCGCGATTGGGGGTCAGATCGACCTCAATGGTGGTGTCGTCCAGGTTCATCCAGTCTCGCAGGTTCTCACCGACCGGAGCATCCAGCGGTAACTCGAGAATGCCTGGCGAGGCGTCCTCCTCGAGACCCAACTCCGAGGCGGAACAGATCATGCCCCGGGATTCGACACCGCGCAGTTTGGCCTTCTTGATCTTGAAATCGCCGGGCAGAATGGCACCCACCCGCGCGAAAGGCACCTTCTGCCCCACCGCTACATTGGGTGCACCACACACCACCTGTGTCGGATGGCCGGCATCGTCATCGACATGGCAAACGCTGAGTTTATCGGCATCCGGGTGCGGCTCCTTGGCAACGACTTTCGCCACCACGACACCCTCGAATCGTGCCGCCACCGCCTCTACCGCATCCACTTCGAGACCGGCCATGGTGATCTGATCAGCCAACTCCTGGGTCGAGAGTGTCGGCGAAACCCATTCACGCAGCCACTGTTCGGAAAATTTCATCCTGGATCTCCGCCTCCATCAAGAATCAAGCAAATTGGCGCAGAAAGCGCAGATCATTGTCGAAAAACAACCGCAGATCATTGACGCCATAACGCAACATGGCCAGACGCTCGGCTCCCATGCCGAAGGCAAATCCGGTATAGCGTTCGGCGTCGATGCCGGAATGCCGAAACACTTCGGGATGCACCATGCCGCATCCCATCACCTCCAGCCAGCCGCTATGGGAACATACCCTGCAACCGTCGCCACCACACATCACGCACTGGATATCGACCTCGGCGGATGGCTCGGTGAATGGAAAGTAGGATGGCCGAAAGCGCACCGAAAGATCATCGCGTTCGAAAAAGGCGTGCAGGAAGTCTTCGATGGTGCCCTTGAGATCGGCGAAGCTGACATCCTCGTCGATCAACAACCCTTCGACCTGATGGAACATCGGCGTATGGGTCAAATCCGAGTCACTGCGATAGACGCGGCCGGGACAGACGATACGAATCGGTGGTGCCTGGGACTTCATGGTCCGCACCTGCACCGGCGAGGTATGGGTACGCAGCAGCCGAGTGGCATCGAAGTAGAAGGTATCCGCCATGCCCCGGGCCGGATGATGCACGGGAATATTGAGGGCCTCGAAATTGTGATAATCATCCTCGATCTCCGGCCCCACGGCGACATCGAAGCCGATACGCGTGAACAGGCCCTCGATTCGCTCCAGGGTGCGCGTCACGGGGTGCAGCCCACCGCTGGACTGACCACGGCCCGGTAGCGTCACATCAAGACGTTCGCTGGCCAGCCGGGCATTGAGCGCCGCCTGCCCGAGCTCGTGTTTGCGTGCCTCGATTTCACCGCCAAGTTGCTGCTTGGCCTGATTGATCTGTTCTCCCGCCTGGGGCCTCTGTTCCGCCGGCAGCTTGCCCAACCCCTTGAGCAGAGTCGTTATTTCGCCTTTCTTGCCTAGATACTCGACACGCACGGCATCCAGCGTGGAAACGTCCTCGGCCTTGGCGATAGCGGCGCGAGCCTCGGCAACCAGAGAGGGAAGATGCTCCATCCATTACTCCAATAATGTGTGTATCGCAGGATGCATCAGCGAAACGCGATCCAAAAAAACAGGGGAAGAGCAGCCGCTCTTCCCCTGGAACGTTCACAACGAGTACGGTTAGCTGAAGCAACCGCGCTCATCGTTCACTTGGCAGCCTTGGCCTTCTCGACGATAGCAGCAAAGGTCGCCTTTTCATGGACGGCAAGATCGGCAAGCACCTTGCGATCGATCTCGATGCCCGCCTGCTTGAGGCCGGCGATGAAGCGGCTGTAGGATAGGCCGTTCTGCCGCGCCGCTGCGTTGATACGCGCGATCCACAGTGCACGGAACTGACGCTTGCGCTGACGGCGGTCGCGATAGGCGTACTGACCCGCCTTGATCACCGCTTGCTTGGCGACACGGAATACGCGAGACCGGGCACCGTAGTAACCCTTGGCCTGCTTCATGATCTTCTTGTGGCGGCGACGAGCAACGACGCCACGCTTGACACGACTCATAGCATTCTCCTGACGTTACGAAATTCGACCGAGGGCGTTACAGATTGGGCAGCATGCGCTGAATCAATGCCTTGTCGGCATCATGGATCAGCTTGGTGCCGCGCAGCTGACGCTTACGCTTGGTGGACTTCTTGGTCAGGATATGACTACGAAAAGACTGCTTGTGCTTGAAGCCATTGGCCGTCTTCCTGAAGCGCTTGGCAGCGCCACTGTTACTCTTGATCTTCGGCATGAGGGAACACTCCACTCGGGTTCTTTAGAAAATCCGTGGCCAATGGCCGAGGCATTGCTACCGCGACCATTCGTTGACTTGCCGGCGGATCACTTCTTCTTGGGGGCAAGGATCATGACCATCTGACGCCCTTCCATCTTAGGGAAGGATTCAACCGCCGCCAGTTCTTCAAGATCCGACGCGATCCGCTCCATCAGTCTGCGACCGATATCCTGGTGCGCCATTTCACGACCGCGAAAACGCAGCGTGACCTTGCCCTTGTCGCCACCTTCGAGGAATCGTATCAAGTTCTTGAGCTTCACCTGATAGTCACCTTCGTCGGTGCCAGGCCGGAATTTCACTTCCTTGACCTGAATCTGCTTGGTTTTCTTCTTCTGAGCGGCTTTTTGCTTCTTCTGCTCGAAAAGAAACTTACCATAATCCATGATCTTGCAGACGATGGGATCGGCATTGGATATCTGTACGAGATCCAACCCCGACGCCTCGGCACGTGCCAGCGCTTCGCTGGTTGGCACGACACCGATTTGTTCGCCATCGCTTTCGATCAGACGAACTTCGTCTTCCTGGATACGGTCGTTCATTGGGGGGCGCTTGTCTTGGGTACGCCCACGCTGAGTATTCCGCTTGATCGTTAAGTCTCCGTTCCGGTTAACGTTGTGAACCGTCCCGCTCGGCCTCGAGGCGGGCAATGAATTCATCCACCTGCAAGGTGCCCAGATCTTCGCCGCTACGGGTACGAACAGCCACTGAGTCGGACTCTATTTCCTTGTCCCCTACTACTAGCAGGTACGGGACCTTCTGCAACGTATGTTCACGGATTTTAAAGCCGATCTTCTCGTTCCTCAAGTCCGCCTTGACGCGAAGCCCGATTTTCTGCAATCGCTGCTCGAGTTCGACGGCATAATCGCGCTGAGCATCGGTGATGGTCAACACGACTGCTTGCTGAGGTGCGAGCCACAAAGGCAATGCGCCCGCGTAATGCTCGATCAGGATACCCAGGAAGCGCTCGAAGGATCCCAAAATCGCACGATGCAGCATGACCGGGGTCTTGCGGGCACCGTTTTCATCGACATATTGCGCCCCGAGACGACCCGGCAGGTTGAAGTCGAGCTGCAGGGTACCACATTGCCAGACGCGGTTGAGACAGTCGCGAAGAGAGAATTCGATCTTGGGACCGTAGAAGGCCCCCTCGCCGGGGAGCAGCTCCCATTCAAGGCCCGAGGCATCCAGTGCCTGGGCCAACCCTTTCTCGGCTCGCTCCCAGTTTTCCGGTTCACCGACGTAGGATTCGGGCCGCGTGGACAATTTAAGCTCGACATCCTCGAATCCCAGGTCGCGATAGACCTGCAACGTCAATGCAATGAAGGCTTCCGCTTCGGCTTGAATTTGCGCCTCGGTACAGAAGATGTGCGCGTCGTCCTGGGTAAACGCCCGCACCCGCATCAGCCCGTGCAGCGATCCGGATGGCTCGTTGCGATGACAGCTACCGAATTCCGCCAGACGCAGAGGCAGATCGCGATAGCTTTTGAGACCCTGATTGAAGACCTGCACATGGCCCGGGCAATTCATTGGCTTGACTGCAAAATCCCGCTTCTCCGATTCGGTGACGAACATCAGCTCGGAATAGTGCCCCCAGTGACCGGATTTCTTCCACAGCGATAGATCGATCACCTGGGGCGTCTTGATCTCCTGATAGCCATGCTCGCGCTGAACACGCCGCATGTACTGCTCTAGGGCCTGATAGATAATCCAGCCATTGGGATGCCAGAAGACCATGCCCGGCGCTTCTTCCTGAAGATGGAATAGATCCATACGCTTGGCCAGCTTGCGATGATCGCGCTTCTCGGCCTCTTCGAGACGCTTGAGATAAGCCTTGAGCTGCTTGTTGTCCGGCCATGCCGTCCCATAGATACGCGTGAGCATGGGGTTATCGGCATCGCCACGCCAATAGGCCCCCGCCAGTTTGGTCAGTTTGAATGCCTTGAGGTGCCGGGTGTTGGGCACATGGGGCCCGCGGCACATGTCAATATATTCTTCATGATGATACAGGCGGATGGTCTCGCCTTCGGGGATGCCGCGCACGATCTCCTGCTTATAAGGCTCATCGCGATGGAGAAAGGTCAGCATGGCCTTGTCACGATCGGCGTATTCGCGCACCACATCGTAGCCGCTGTCGATCAGCTGTTTCATGCGTTGCTCGATCGCGGCGAGATCCTCGGGGGTCACGGAGCGCCCGAAGTCGATGTCGTAATAGAAGCCATCCTCGATCACCGGCCCGATCGCCATCTTGGCCTCGGGATAAAGTTGCTTGACCGCGTGCCCGATCAAGTGAGCACAGGAGTGGCGAATGATGTCGAGACCTTCGGCGTCCCTTGCGGTGAGGATGGCCACCTCGGCGTCATGATCGATCAGATCTGCGGCATCGACCGCCACGCCATTGATCTTGCCGCCAACACAGGCTTTTGCTAACCCGGGGCCGATGGACTCGGCCAGCTGCATGATTGTCAGAGGTTCTTCGAAGGTTCTTTGGCTGCCATCCGGCAGAGTCACGATGGGCATGAAAAAAGCGTCCTTTAGCGCAGTGGTGATCCATACCAGGGACCACATATCGCAGGAGAATGGTGAACTATTGCCCGTAGGCAATGAAATACGGAGGGCAAAACATTAGCAGTTTGCGACAGTCTCAGTCCACACCCTCTTCAATTAAATGAGCAGGCCAATAGCAATCGATACAGAAGGAGGGTTTGCATCGACAAGCCCTCCCAAGAACGACCCAATGATAGCGTCAGTCAGCACTGCACCCGTCTATCCGACATGCCACCTGCAGGTATGCCGCTTCTATTACTTGAGACGTTCGAAGACCGTCGCCACCCCCTGGCCCATGCCGATGCACATGGTCGCCAGCCCCAGAGTGGTGTCCTGCTGCTGCATGACGTTGAGCAGCGTGGTGCAGATACGCGCCCCGGAACAGCCCAGCGGGTGCCCCAGGGCGATGGCGCCGCCATTGAGATTGACCGCGTCGTCCATGCGCTCGCGCAGCTTCAGGTCCTTGAGCACCGCCAATGACTGGGCGGCGAAGGCCTCGTTCAACTCGATGCTCTGAATATCGTCGATGGTCAAGCCCGCAGTCTTGAGCGCCTTCTGGGAAGCCGGCACCGGCCCATAGCCCATGATCGAGGGATCGCAGCCCGCCACCCCGGTGGAAACGACCTTGGCGATGGGCGTCAGTCCTAGGGCCTGGGCACGCTCGTAGCTCATCACCGCCATGGCCGACGCGCCGACGGATAGCGCGGAAGACGTCGCCGCCGTCACGGTGCCGCTGCGCGGGTCGAACACCGGCTTGAGCTTGGCCATGTCTTCCAGATTGGCATCGGCTCGTATTACCTCGTCGCGGGTGAAGAGTTGACGGAAACCCTCAGCGTCATGCCCTTCTACACCGATGATCTCGTTATCGAAATAGCCTTTCTCGTTGGCCGCCAGGGCACGCTGATGCGAGCGCACACCGAAGGCGTCCTGGTCTTCGCGGGAAATGCCGTGCATTTTGCCCAGCAGCTCCGCAGTCAGCCCCATCATCATCGCCGCCTTGGCGACATGCTTGCTGGCGGCCGGATTGACATCGACCCCATGGTCCATGGGGACATGCTCCATGTGCTCGACACCGCCGATAACGTAGAAGTCGCCCATGCCGGCCTTGATGTTGGCACTCGCGATGTGCAGAGCACTCATCGACGAGCCACACAGACGGTTGACGGTCTGTGCCGGTACGGTATGCGGGATGCCGGTCATGACCGCCGCATTCCGCGCGATGTTCATGGCCTGCTCCAAGGTCTGGTTGACGCAACCCCAGATCACGTCATCGACTTCAGCTGGATCGAGATCGGCATTGCGCTCGAACAATGCCTGCATGACCGCCGCGGAAAGATTCTCGGCACGCACATTGCGAAAGGCGCCTTGCTTGGCCTTGGCCATGGCGGTACGCACGGCGTCGACCACCACGATATCTCTTGGGTTCAGACTCATTGCAACTCTCCTAAATGCGTGGTGGTTTATGCCTGGGTTTGTGTGGACTGAGCGTCGTTGGCGTAGAAGCATTCGCCTTTATCAGCCATTTCGCGCAGCTTGTCCGTCGGCGCATAGAGCGGCCCTAGCTCGGCGCTCAGCTTGTCGGCGAGTTCGACAAACTCGGCCACACCCATGGCATCGATATAGCGCAGCGCGCCACCGCGGAACGGCGGGAAGCCGATGCCATAGATCAGCGCCATATCCGCTTCGGCAGGCGTGCCGACGATGTCGTCCTCCAGGCAACGCACGGCTTCCAGACACAACGGCACCATCATTCTCGCGATGATGTCGTCATCGCTGAACTCCTGATTACCGGCCACGACCTGCTTGACCAGATCATGGGCCTGATCGTCGGAAACCTTCTTCGGCTTGCCCTTGCGGTCCTCTTCGTAGCCATAGAAGCCCTTGCCGTTCTTCTGACCCAGCCGGTCATTCTCATACATCGTCTGAATGGCCGTCTTGCCATCTCTCGCCATACGCTCGGGGAAGCCTTCCGCCATCACCTCGTTGGCGTGCACCGCGGTGTCCATGCCGACCACGTCGAGCAGATAGGCCGGGCCCATCGGCCAGCCGAACTTCTCCATGACCTTGTCGACGCGCTCGAAATCGGCCCCCTGCTCGACCAGCAGACTGAAACCGCCGAAGTAGGGAAATAACACGCGATTGACCAGAAAGCCTGGGCAGTCGTTGACCACGATCGGCGTCTTGCCCATCTTGCGGGCGTAGGCCACGGTGGCGGCGATCGCCGCGTCGCTGCTCTTCTCACCGCGAATGACTTCGACCAGCGGCATTCTGTGCACCGGGTTGAAGAAGTGCATGCCGCAGAAGTTTTCCGGGCGCTTCAGGCTCTGCGCCAACTGGGTGATCGAGATGGTCGAGGTGTTGGAGGTCAAGATGGTGTTGTCACCCACCTGTTCCTCGACTTCGCTGAGCACCGCGCTCTTGATCTTGGGGTTCTCGACCACCGCCTCGACCACCAGATCGACCTCGCTGAAGTCGCCGTAGGAGAGCGTCGGGCGAATGTTGCTCAGCGCCTCGGCCATCTTGTCGGTGCTCAACTTGCCGCGCTCGACCTGTTTGGAGAGCAGTTTTCGCGCTTCTTTAAGGCCCAGTTCGATCGCTTCTTCCTTGATGTCCTTCATCAGAATCGGGGTGCCCTTGTAGGCACTCTGATAAGCGATGCCACCCCCCATGATGCCGGCCCCTAGCACCGCAGTCTGCTCGACCGCCGCCGACTGCTTCTCGTATTGACTGCCTTTCTTCTTGACCAGTTGATCATTGAGGAACAGCCCCACCAGATTGAAACAGACGTCGGTCTTGGCCAGCTTGGCGAAAGCCTTGGCCTCGATGGCCTGGGCGCGCTCGCGACCTTCGCCGGCGCCCTTTTGAATCACCTTGATCGCCTCGATCGGTGCCGGATAATGCGGCCCGGCCTTTCCGGCCACATAGCCCTTGGCGGTCTCGAAGGCCATCATCTGCTCGATGGCGTTGAGCCTGAGCGGCGCCTTCTTCTCTTCGCGGCGTGCCTGGTAGTTCAATTCACCGGCGTTGGCCCGGGAGAGAATATCCAGGGCGGCCGCCTCCAGGCGCTCCACCGGCACCACCGCATCGACAACCCCGTTCTTGAGGGCCGCATTCGCTTTATTCTGGGTACCGCCGGCGATCCATTCGATGGCGTTGTCGGCACCGGCCAGGCGCGGTAGACGCACGCAGCCACCCCAACCCGGCAGAATCCCCAGCTTGGTTTCCGGCAAGCCGATCTGGGCCTTCTCCGCCATCACGCGAAAATCGGTGGTCAGCGTCAACTCGCAGCCGCCCCCCAGCGCAAGACCGTTGATGGCGGTAACGGTAGGAAACGGCAGATCTTCGATAGCATTGAACAGGGCGTGAACTTCCTGATTCATGTTGACCAGGAACGCCTCGTCCTTGGCGAACATGCCATGGAATTCGGTGATGTCGGCGCCGACAATGAACGCATCCTTGGCGCTGGCAATCATCAATCCACGCAAATTCTTGTCCGCCTGGATGTTTTTTACCGCGTCCTGCAGCTCTCGAATAACGGCGCTGGACAGCTTGTTGATGGACTCGCCCTGCAGATCGAGGGTCATGATGGCGATGCCGTCACCATTATTTGCCACAGACAGAGCGTTGCCTTGATAGATCATCGAGAAATCTCCACGAGGAGTTGGGCAGAGAAAGATTTCATACAACCGTTTGAATGCAGCCAGCTTGCGTCAGTGCGACGTCTGCGTCAAGCAGAGACGCTTATTCGTCGCCTAGACGAAAGGTATAGCTGATAAGATGCCGCTGCATGACACTTCATGATTCGAGCATAGCCCTACCATGACCACCGACGCCTCCTCTCGCTGGATCACGCTGCATCAGCGCGCCGAGCGCTGGATAGAGCGCCTGCGTCCCTATGCATGGCTATGGCCTCCCTTGGCCTTCGTGATGGGGGCGCTGAGCTTCTTTCTGGTGGATCGCCAACAATCCCTAGGCGCTTTTCTCGCCTTGGGCCTACTGGTGGCCTGGGTGTTACTCATTTCGGAGAACCTGATCGGACGCTTTCTTGCACGGCGAGGCTCCACGCTTCTACCCGGCGGAGTGACCTCCTTCATTGCGCAGATGATTCACTAGGAGACTCTGTTCTTCACTCTCCCTTTCGTGCTCGCCACCACCGTCTGGTCCAGTGGTCAGGCGGTGTTCACAATACTGATGATCGGCTGCGCGATATTATCGATTCTCGACCCGCTCTACTTTCGACTGGCAGAGCGCCACCGCTGGCTATATTTCATCTTTCACGCCCAGTGTGTATTTCTAGTGGTGCTGGTGACGCTTCCTATCATGCTGCAGCTAACCACCGGCGAAAGCTTTCTGCTCGCGGTGCTAGCCGCCGCGTTCTTCAGCGTGCCCAGCCTGATTCATCTGCTTCGTCCTCGCGGAATGGTGCGCTGGCTTGCCATGCTCGGATTGATTCTGGTACTGGCCGGAGCAGCCTGGTTCAGCCGTGCCTGGGTACCGCCCGCAACCTTGTGGCTAACCGGTTCGGCTCTGTCGCCGAGCTTCGATACCGAGGCGCGTGAACCGCGGGGCGAAATAGCACTCACCGCCAACGCCCTCGAGCACAATGGACTCTATGCGTATACCGCGATTCGCGCCCCCCGCGGCCTGCGCGAGAAGATTTATCATGAGTGGCGCCATGAAGGTGAACTCATCGATCGCATTCCGCTGGTGATTCATGGTGGTCGCGGCAAGGGTTATCGTGCCTGGACTCATAAGCAACACTTCCCTGAGAACACCCAGGGGGACTGGCGTATCGACGTCATGACCAACACCGGTCAACGTATCGGCGTACTTCGCTTCAACGTAGCGGAAGAGGCACAAAACGCCATGCAAGCCGATGGCACTGTCCGCGCCCCCGGCGGGATCCCCGGGCTGAATATCAGCCGCTTGTTGCAAGGGTCCTCTTAGCGTTTATTGCCTCACTTTTATTGCACTTGCAATGGACTTACAAGACTTGGACAATCTCCTTATTAGCCTGCGAAGTGATAGCGACGATGCCTGTTATGTCTGAAAGTATCGGATTCAAACTCTCCCGCGTCCCCCGACTGTGGCGTGCCGTGCTCGATGAACGCCTGGCACCCTTGGGCCTGACCCAGACCCGCTGGGTAACGCTCTATCACCTATGGCAGATGGGAGGTGGTCAGGCACAGTGCGATCTGGCCCGAGCCATCGGGGTCGAAGCGCCCTCTCTGGTACGCACACTCGACCAGCTCACCGAGCAAGGCCTGATCGAACGCCGGCCCTGCAACGACGATCGCCGCACCAAGCGTATCTTCCTCACCAGCAAGGCCGATCCGCTACTGGAGCGCATCGACGCTATCGTGACCGAGGCGCGTGGCGAAATGCTCAGCGGTATCACCGAGGAAGAGATAGCGCTCTTCGAAGACGTGCTGACCCGCATCGAGAAAAACGGCTTGCGCATACAGACTCGATTAGCCACTGACGTCTGACGTTCTCAATATGGCCTGTTTTCGGCCGTGGCGCTGTCCTCGCCCTGTTTGCCCAGTGCCTCGCACATAGCCACTAGAGCGGTATGAGTGGTGTCAAATACCTCCGCGCTCTGGGATTCGCCCCACCAGAGCGTCAGATAGCGCCGCTCCGATTCGAGTACCAGAGCATCCTCGGGAAGTTTCTCAAGCATTTGTTCCAGGTCGTCTCGGACCTTCTCGGAGAAGGGTCTGAGCGGCTCGATACGCCAGCGCCATTCCTTTCGATCCTCGGCGACAGGCTTCAACATGTCGCTGGCATATTCCTCTCGCACCAGCACGAAATAGGGCCCGGGGCCATCCTGCGAATAGAGCCAGCGATAGCTGACCAGCCCGGCCGGGGGATGATGCAAGGGTGGTTTGCCGAATTTCACCGTGACCCCCGCCTTTCGCGCGTGCTCGCGCAACTGCCCCAGGCGTCGATCGCGCCGCGATGGGCGCAACCACATCATTGGCGAGAGAATCGCCAGCATGGCGACCAGCATGACCAGCCATAACGTCATCTAAGCACCCTAAAGTTGATATGAATCAGTTGTGTGTGCTTTACGCACGGCCTAAAGTGAAGATATTCAATCTGCGGTAGAGGAAGACGCGTCATGAGCAATGAATACCGTCACGTACTGGTTGCAGTGGATCTGACCAAGGATTCTCACAGGGTACTGGAACGCGCCATCCCCATCGCGCGACGCAACCAGGCCAAACTATCCATCATTCACACGCTGGAACCCTTGGGTTTCGCCTATGGTGGCGACATTCCCATGGACCTGACCAGTATCCAGGACCAGCTGGACGATCATGCCAAACAGCGCCTGGCGGAGATCGCCGATCCCTATGACGTTCCACGCGATGATCAACACGTTGTGGTCGGCATGCCCGATACCGAGATTCACCGTTTTTCCCGGGAGTACGACGTCGACCTGATCGTGGTCGGATCTCACGGACGTCACGGCTTCGCGCTGCTACTCGGCTCTACGTCCACCGGCGTTCTTCATGGCGCCCAGTGCGACGTGCTGGCGGTGCGTGTTGGCAAGGATGGCGAGACCGACGAATAGACGTTGAAGCAAACGGCACTTTCCCTCATCGGCCGCCTGACAGGCGGCCGTTTTCTTGGTCAACTGATCATCATGCGTTGGTGTCACCACTGGCCAGCGCTTCCAGTTCCATCCAGCGCTCCATGGCACCATCCAATTCGGCCTGCTTTGCGGACAAGGCTTCCAATACGCGGGTCACCTCGGCACCGTCCTGCTGATAGAACCCCGGATCGCCCACTTGTGCTTCAAAGGCGGCAATCTCGGCCTCGAGGGTTTCAATGGTCACCGGTAGGTTATCCAGTTCACGCTGTACTTTATAAGAAAGTTTGTTGCCCTTTTTCTTAGTGGGCTCAGTGGTCGCAGTCGAGGTCCCGGGATTTATCTCATCGCCAGCACTTCTCTTGGCCTGCTTCGATACCCCTCGGGCATCAAAATCCCAAGGTGCGGGCGGCAGTTTTCCCCCTTGACGCACCCAGTCACTGTAACCCCCCACATATTCTCGCACCTTGCCCTCGCCCTCGAAGGCCAGCACCTCGGTAACGACGTTATCCATGAATTCGCGGTCGTGGGAGACCAGGAGCAGGGTGCCGTCGAAATCGAGCAGTAATTCCTCGAGCAGTTCCAGGGTTTCGACATCCAGATCGTTGGTCGGCTCATCGAGCACCAGCACGTTGGCCGGTTGAGTAAACAGCTTGGCCAGCAGCAAACGATTCGACTCACCGCCGGACAGCGCCTTGACCGGCTGGCGCGCCCGCTCCGGGGTGAACAGGAAATCCTGCAGATAGCTGATGACATGTTTGTCCTTGCCGCCAACGCTGACCCGATCGCTGCCCTGGGCGACGTTGTCGTAGACGGTCTTTTCAGGCTCGAGCCCAGCGCGCAGCTGGTCGAAATACGCCACCTTCATGTTGGTCCCCAGACGCACCCTGCCCTCGCTTGGCGCGAGTTCGCCCAGGAGAATCTTGAGCAGCGTGGTCTTGCCGGCACCATTACGTCCAATCAAGCCGACTCGATCACCGCGCTGTATTTCCAGATTCAGGTCACGGATCACCCAGTCGTCGCCGAAGCGCTGGCTCACGCCACTTAACTCGACGACGCGCTTGCCGCTACGTTCACCGGAATCGACGTTGATCGCTGCGCGCCCTTGACGCTCGCGACGCTGGGAGCGCTCCGAGCGCATTTTCTGCAGGGCGCGAACTCTGCCCTCATTACGGGTACGCCGTGCCTTGATGCCTTGTCGTATCCAGGCCTCTTCCTGGGCCAGCTTCTTGTCGAATTCGGCGTTCTCACGAGCCTCGACTTCGAGCTCGTGGGCTTTTTGTTCTTGATATTTGGCGTAATTGCCGGGATAACGCCCCAGCTTGCCACGATCGAGCTCGAGAATGCCCGTCGCCAAACGCGAGAGAAACGCCCTATCGTGGGTGATGAACAGCACCGCGCCGGAAAACGCGATCAATTGCTCCTCGAGCCAGGTGATGGTATCCAGATCCAGGTGGTTGGTCGGTTCGTCGAGCAGCAGCAAATCCGGTTCTGACACCAGCGCGCGGGCCAACGCTACTCGACGACGCCAACCGCCGGACAGATCGTTCATGGCGCCATCGGCGGGCAAGCCTAGCTTGGTGAGCACGGTATCGATGCGCTGATGGAACGACCAACCGTCGATGGCCTCGAGCCGCGTCTGCAATTGCGCCATCCGGTCCATGTCCGGATCCTGTGCCTGGATCAGATGATGATATTCCGCCAGAAGCGAGCCTGCCTGGGGCAGCCCTTGAGCCACCACATCGAAGATGGTCATGCCGCTGGCGGCCGGTAGATCCTGTTCCAGCACGCCGATACGCAAGCCTGGCGCACGCCAGATGGACCCGCCGTCCGGTTGGTTGTTTCCGGCCACAAGCCCCAGAAGGGTGGACTTTCCAGTACCATTGCGGCCCACCAGCGCTAGACGCTCTCCTCTCTCCAGCACCAGATCGGCGCCATCGAGCAGCACCTGCGGGCCATAGGCCAATTGCAACTGTTCCAGACGTAACAACGTCACGCGCCTACCTCGCTCACCAACATTTCAGATTGCCTAGTGTAACGCATGACCTGTCTACTGTGGCCCGCTCTGACGCGTTACACTACCTTGCTCAACCTGCAAGGAGTCATGTTTTGCCCTCGCCCCCCGACACCGCCGACGACTTCCTGCCTGAGGCGCTGCGATTCGTCGCCCCGGCTGCATTAGTGGATATCGGCGCCAACCTGACCCACCAGAGCTTTGCGAAGGATCGCGATGCTGTAATCGCACGGGCGCGAGCCGCCAATGTCACGACCCTCATTCTCACCGGGACCGATCTCGAACATGCCGAACAGGCCGTGGAGCTGGCGCGTCAAACGCCAGGGCTGTACGCCACTGCCGGGGTGCATCCGCACGATGCCAGTCGCTGGGATTCAACACTTGCGCGGGGGATGCGGGATCTACACGAGCAGCCGGAGACCGTCGCCGTGGGCGAGTGTGGGCTCGATTTCAATCGCAACTTCTCTACGCCCGCAGACCAGGAGCGCGCCTTTGAGGCACAGCTTGGCTTGGCCGCCGAAACGGGACTTCCCCTGTTCATTCACGAACGGGACGCGGGACAGCGCATGCTGGAGATGCTGCGTGCCTGGCGGGACGATATCGCGGATGCCGTGGTGCACTGTTTCACCGGCGAGCGCCAGACCCTGTACGGCTACCTGGATCTCGATCTGCACATCGGCCTGACCGGCTGGTTATGCGATGAGCGACGCGGCCATCATCTACGCGAACTGCTCGGTGACATTCCTCTGCAGCGACTGATGGTGGAAACCGACTGCCCGTATCTGCTGCCGCGCAACCTGCCCGCCAAACTCAAGGGGCGTCGCCACGAGCCGGCCTTGCTGCCCTGGATCGTCAAAGAGATCGCCCACTGGCGCGGCACCGATGAAACCGAGCTGGCCCGCGCCACCACCGCAACCGCGCGCCGCTTCTTTCGGCTGGAGACAGCACCATGACAGACTTCCCCGGCTTCATCGCCGTCGAGACCGGCGAGGACGATGCGCTGCCTCTCGCCATCGCCTGGGCGCTGCCCGATGGTCAGATCAAGCACACCCTCATTCAACCCGATGATGACTGGTTGGATGACGAGCTGCTCAAGCTGGGGGATTACAGCCTCGAGGAGTTGCGCACCTTCGGCGTCAGTCCGCTGGACGTACTTCGCGAACTCGAAGGCGATCACTACAGCGTCACGCTTTACACGGCGGGAGTGAGCGATGACGAGGCGGCTTTGTCACGGCTGTTCGATGACTTCGGTGTCGATCCATTCGTCGAACTGGCGCCAGCGGAGAGTCTCTATCCGGCCATGAACGGTGGCGACTGGGCACGGGCGCGCAATGAGCTGTTTGGTGAATTGGGGCTGGAGCCGCTGCGCCCTGAACATGAGGTGCAGGTCATGCTGTACCTGCACCAACGTCTTAGCGAGACATCATGACCTGTCTAGGGTAGTTCCTTGCCCTGATGACGCTGCGCATGGCGCCGACCCATGAAGGCCATGAATCCGCCGATGGCCACAGTGGCCATGAAGGCGATGTTACTGCTGCTGGAAATGACCACGCCGATGACACCGATGACCGCCAGGGCCAGCCCCATATAAGCGCTCTTGGCGAACAAGGTGACGGCGGCCACGATCAAGGCGACCAGCGCGCCCCCTGCCTCCAGCCATCCCAGGCCGGCAACGGTCTGCTCCGTAGGATCGTTCTGCATCCCCACGTCGGTACCCAGATAAAGGGAAATTCCCGATGCGATAAGCGCCCAGAGCGAAGCCAGGATGGCAAGAATGGCACCGATGCGATGTAGCATATTTCCCTCCTTGGACGAAATGCATTGCTGCAAACATTCTACTATTACCTTGACTCATCCCTGAGAAAAATCAAGCCTGTGCAATCACACTTCATTGCGGCTCGCAACGATGGTGCGCGAAATGATGATGACCGGAAGCACCCCCACGACGACGATGACCAGTGCCGGCAAGGCCGCCATTTCGAGTAACGAATCCGAGGCGTATTGATAGACATTGGTCGCCAGGGTATCGAAATTGAACGGACGCAGTAACAGCGTCGCCGGCAGTTCCTTCATGGCATCGACGAACACCACCAGAGCAGCAGTCAACAGCCCGGGACGGATCAATGGCAAGTGCACGCGCCAAAGGGTTCGCAGGGTATTCTCCCCCAGCGAGCGCGAGGCCATGTCCATCGAGGGCGTGATCTTGTCCAGGCTCGATTCGATGGCGCCGGCGGAGACCGCCAGAAACCTGACCACGTAAGCGATGATGATGGCGGCCATGGAGCCGGTCAGCAGCAATCCGGTGCTGATGCCGAAGCTATCGCGCATGAAGGCATCGACGGCGTTATCGAACCCGGCCAGCGGGATCAACACTCCAATACCGATTACCGCCCCGGGCATCGCGTAACCCAGACTCGAGAGTTTCAGGGCATGTTGCACGGAACGCGTGCGATCAAGTCGCTTGGCATAGGCCAGCAGCACGCCGATGATCAGCGTCAGCAGCGCGGCGCTGGTCGACAGCGTAAAGCTGTTAAAGGCGTATTCGACAAAGCGATCGGTCCAGGACTGTTCGAAATAGACGATGGCATGGCGCGTTAGCACGCCTACCGGAAAAACGAACCCCAGGCCGAAGGGTAAAAAGCAGGCCAGGGAGGCAAGCCATCCCCAGCCCGTCGCCAGGCGAGGACGCCGATAACAGCGGAATTGATCACCCTTGCCGAATTGACGCTGACGCCGACGAGCATGGCGCTCGATCCAGATCAATCCGACGATGAAGACCATCAAGCACAAGGCAATCTGCGCGGCCCCGCGCACGCTCCCCATGTTCAACCAGACGTTGAAGATACCCGCGGTCATGGTGCGTACGGCAAAATAATCCACGGTACCGAAGTCGTTGAGTGCTTCCATCAAGGTCAACGCCAGGCCGACGGCGATAGCAGGTCTGGCGCAGGGTAGCGCGACGCGCCAGAAGCTCTGAAAACCATTACACCCCAAGGTACGGCTAACGTCCCGCAACGCCGCCGACTGCTCAAGAAACGCGGCACGGGCCAGCATGAACACATAGGGATAGAGCACCAGCGAGAGCATGACCACGGCACCGCCGAGACTTCTTATCTCCGGAAACCAATAATCCCGGGGCGATTCCCAACCAAATAGATCACGCAGCCAGTTCTGCAATGGGCCGGCATACTCAAGCACATCGGTATAGACATAGGCGATGACATTGGCGGGCACTGCAAACGGCAGCAGCAGTGCCCATTCGTAGAAGCGGCGTAACGGAAACTGATACATCGTGATCAACCAAGCGGTGATCACACCGATACTGCCTGTCAGCAGTGCAACCCCCACCATCAGCTTGAGACTGGTCACGATATAACCCGGCAACACCGTTTCAGCCAGGTGCGCCCAGACACCGCCACCGCCATCGCTGCCGGTGAATGCCAGGAAGATAACCGCCAACACCGGGAGTACCACCAGTGCCGCCACCGACCAGGCGGCGATGAACCAGCCCCAGTGGGTACCGATACGTTTCGACGAGACGGTGCTCTGACGTTCGATGAACTCCTCCGTGGCGATCACCGTACCCTTCATGCGACGACTCCCCTAACAACAAAACAGGCTGCCGAACATGCCGGCAGCCCTGAACATTCCATCGATTGTAACGACCACCGGCTCACGCAGGTCTAGCCATCGAAGCCGACCTCATTGATCAGTTCCGTGGCGCGACGGCGTAGAGAGGCAACTTCAGCGAGCGAGACATCGTCGGCCTTGAAGTCGCCCCAGGAAGCGACGGTCTCGGAAGGTTCCACCTCGGGATTGAGCGGGTATTCGTAGTTGACATCCGCGTACATCGACTGGGCAGTCTTCTCAGTCAGAAAGCGCATCAATTCATAGGCGTTTTCTTCGTTAGGCGCATGCTTGGCCAGTGCCATGCCGGAAATATTGACGTGGGTGCCACGACCGTCCTGATTGGGGAATTCGATACGCGCAGCCTCGGCCCAGGAGCGCTGCTCCTCGTTTTCCATCATCTTGCCGTAGTAGTAGGTGTTGCCGATGGCAATGTCGCAGACGCCATCACGAATCGCCTTGACCTGAGCGCGGTCGTTGCCCTGAGGCTTGCGCGCCAGGTTCTCCTTGACATCCTCGAGCCACTGCTTGGTCTCTTCCTCGCCATGCTCGGCGATCATCGAGGCGACCAAAGCGACATTGTAGGCGTCGTTGAACGGTCGAGTGCAGATGCGCCCTTCGAAGCGCGGATCGGCGAGATCCTCATAGGTCTCGATCTCGCCAGGCTCCATACGCTCGACGCTGGTGAAGAAGATACGTGCGCGACTGGTCAGCCCCACCCATTCGTTGTTTTCACCGAAATACTGTTCGGGAATATCGGATTCGATGGTCTCGTCTTCAATGGGCTGAGTCACCCCCTGGTCGACCAAGTCCTGTAGACGCCCAATATCCACAGTCAACACCACATCCGCAGGGGAGTTACGCCCCTCTCGCTTGAGACGCTCCGTCAATCCCTGGTCGCCAAAGATAATGTTGGTTTCGATACCCGTCTCGGCAGTGAACTCTTTGAGGAACGGTTCGATCAAGAAGGGCTGACGGTAGGAGTAGACATTGACTTCCCCTGCATCTTCCTGGGCAATCGCCGCATTCCCTGCAAAGGCGCTTGAAGATGCCAGGAGGGTCACAAGAAGTTTTTTAGAAGCGGACATGGCGTTTCCTTGTATCTATAGGAGTTGCTCGCATAATAACTGAGAATCATTCTATTTATACTTTCATTGCGCAACAACACTTACAGACACATTAATTTCCGGCTGCGACATTATTATCCAGCCGAAGGCGTCGCCAGAGACGATTTCCCCAGGTCGGTTGCCTCGCTCAAGGATCGGCGATGGTGATAGAACGCCCGTAGCGCGCCGTGGAAAGCTTGCGCCCTAGCCCGGATATTGCATCGGGCATGAAAAAAGCGGCTGAAAATCGGTTATAATTCAAGCTCCTACACCAGAATCAACCGCATCAGCCGCCATGACAAAATGTACCATGCCCACCG